>NZ_JASHKS010000005.1:0-164719 GCF_030056835.1 Rhodococcus sp. IEGM 1372
CTGAGCTCGGCGTGTCGAACCAAGGACCGGATCAACCGTTATTCAGACAGTCCCGGTCGGGGTGAGGTCGACGGTGTGGGTGGGTCCGATGGCGTCGAGGAACGGTCGATCGTGGCTGGCGATGATCAGTGCACCTTCGAATGTGTCGAGCGCGTCGATGAGGTGCTGTCGACTGGTGATGTCGAGGTTGTTGGTTGGCTCGTCGAGGATCAGTAGTTTCGGAGCAGGCTCGGCCAGCAGTATTCGGGCCAGTGCGGCCCGCAGTCGTTCGCCACCGGAGAGGGTGGCGACGACGGCGTCGGCGTCGGATCCGCGGAACAGGAAGCGGGCGAGTTGGCCGCGGATCTGTTCGGCCGTGGCGTGCGGAGCGACGTCGGCAATGTTCTCGGCGACGGTGCGGGATTCGTCGAAGACGTCGAGTCGCTGCGGCAGATACTTCCACGGCACCTCTGCCCCGGTGGCGTCCAGGGCCCGCAGCAGCGTGGTCTTGCCGCTGCCGTTCGGTCCGATCAGTGCGATGCGCTCAGGGCCCACGATGCGCAGGTCCTCGTGCGCAAGAACCACCTGTCCCGCGTGGACTTTCGTCGCCGGGAGGTCGACGCGTATTTCGCGGTCGTCGCGCAGGAGATCCTCGGCGGCCGACAGGGACGATCGGGCGTCGTCGACGCGGTCGCTGTGGGTTCCGTGGAGTTTGCCTGCCGATTCCTGGGCCGCCCGCTTGCGTCGGCCCGCGAGGATCGGCGGCACGCGCTTCTGTTCTTCCATCTTCTTGCCGAAGCGCAGGCGTCGGTCGAGTTTGATTCGGGTGTCGATCAATTCGCGTTCCTGCTTGCGGACATCGTTCTTCGCATCGCGGATCGTTGCCCGTGCCGCCTGCTGTTCCGCGTCGACGACCGAGCGGTAGTGCTGGTAGTTGCCGCCGAACATGCGCAGCCGCGACACTCCGCTGCGCTCTGCTCGCACCTCGGCGATGGTCTCCACGCGTTCGAGCAACTCGAGGTCGTGAGTGCACACGATCAGCACACCCGGGTAGCCGTCGACTGCCGTGTACAACCGTTCTCGCGCAACCTGATCGAGATTGTTGGTCGGCTCGTCCAGTAGCAGTACGTCGGGTTGGGCGAGCAATTGTGCGGTGAGTGCCAGCAGCGTCGTCTCGCCGCCCGACAGGGTGCCGACGCGGCGATCCAGGTCGCCCACAGAGCCGACGATGCTGCCGAGGCCGAGTTTGTTCAGCAGTGCCAGAGCGCGTTCCTCGACGTCCCACGCCGATCCGACGATTGCGAAGTCGTCCTCGGTGGAGGAGCCGGATTCTATGCGATGCAATGCTTTTCGCACCGACTCGATGGCCAGCACCCGATCCACGGATAGATCGGGGTCAAGTGTGACGTCCTGGCGTAGATGGCCCAACACGCCGGGAATCGAGATCGAACCGCGCTGCGGCGTCAACTCCCCGACGAACAATCTCAGCAGGGTCGACTTGCCGGCACCGTTGGAACCGATCAGACCTGTTGTGCCGCTTGGGAAGACGGCCGACATGGCGTCGAACACGGAGTCCCCGTCGGGCCAGGCAAACGTCAGATTCGAGACAGAGAGGGAGGATGAATGAGGCATGGATGCTCCAAAGGTGTGCGTGCGATGGATCTGCAGGCGTCTAGAACCTTTGGAAGAGCAATGGCCTCTCCGAATCTGTGGGCGACAAGGCGAAGACCACCTTAGCCCCGAACCCGAAGGGCACGCAAGCGAATTAGACCGACGGGCCCCTCTTGCGTAGTTCGTCGACCGTCGTCATGGCGCCCCGCAGTTCGTCGAGCCACTCCTGGGTGTGCTCGCCGACGAGTTTCACGGCCCAGGCCAGAGCGTCGGCCCGGGAGCGGGCGACGCCGGCGTCGACGAGAGTGTCCAGGACGCGACGCTCGGGCTGACGCAGGCGTGTCATGACCGGGACGGCGAGGTGGGTGAACAGGACCACCTCGGATCCGGTCCGAACACCCCACGCGACCTTGCGGCCGTATCGCTTCTCCGCCTCGTCAGCGATCTGCATGCGGTCGCCCCGGGTGGTTTCACGGAATCGCGCGATGCGGCCCTCGGTGGCTGCGGATGAACTGTCCTGCTCCACGGGCAATGTTCCGACGACGACGATTTCCTCTCGGTCGACCTCGACCGAGGCGGCACCGTCGAACCAGGTGTCCGGGAGTCGGCCACCGAACCAATCGGCTGCATCGGTGGCATCCGGAATGTCTGCGTGCTGCCAGCCGCCGGGGCGACCGAACGAGCGTCCGTTGGGTTTCATGGGGACTCCTCGGTGGGTGTTGTAAGACTGATTACATAATTACACCTCATTTCGAGATCGTGCCATCGGTGTTTCGCGGATGCGCTGGGGCATGATCGACCTCGTGCGCACTTCGAGAAGACCGACGACTCTGGCCGCGATCGTGTCCGTCCTGGCACTGGTTCTCGCCGCCTGCGGGCAGAGTGGGCCGGATCAGCCGCAGACTGTCGCCGAGCAGTTCGCGGAGGCGGTGAACAGCTCGAACATCGATCAGGCCGCCGCGTTGACCACCGACCCGGCAGGCGCGACGGCAGCGCTCACCGAGCTGTACGACGGGTTGTCGGCCGGCGGAACAGTGACGGCCACTCCCGATTTCGAGGCCGTCGACGCCAACGAGGATGCGGGCACGTTCACGTTGAATGCCGGCTGGCGCTTCTCGACGACCACCGACGGCACCGCCGAACCCGACGGCGAACCGAAGGAGTGGAACTACACCACCTCTGCGACAGCGGCCGAGACCGAGCAGGGCTGGAAGATCACCTGGGATCCGGCGATGTTGGTTCCGGGCCTGACCGCCGACTCGTCGGTGCGTTTCACTCCCACCGATGCGCTCGTCGCACCGCGCATCTTCGACGGCAACGGCGTCGAGTTGATGTCGCAGCAGGTGGTGAACCTCGTCAACGCCGATGCGACGGCCGATCCGGCAGCGGTCGCGAATCTCGTCGGCTCCGTTGTTCCGGGTGTCACGGCCGAATCGGTGGCAGCGACTGTTGCCGGCGCGCAAGGTAACTCAGCGACGATCGTCACCCTTCGTCAGTCCGATATCGACCCCATCGGTGCTCAGCTCGCGGCCGTCCCCGGGGTCACCCTGGCTCCGCAGACGCGGCTGCTCGCCACCGACCGGAATCTCGTTTCGCCGGTCCTCAACGACCTGACGACGCTGTGGGAGCAGGAGCAGGCCGCCAATCGTGGATGGGCTGTGCAGGCCGTTGCCGCGGACGGCTCCATCACCCCGCTTGCCGGCCGCGACGCCGCAACGGGAGACGACATCGCGACCACCCTGGATTCGGCACTGCAGCTCAAAGCCGAGAATGCTCTCTCGTCGCTGCCGCAGCAGGCGGCCATCGTGGCGCTTCGGCCGTCGACGGGTGCGGTTCTCGCCGTGGCGCAGAACGCCGCCGCGGACGCCGAGGGTCCGATCGCCCTCACCGGTCTGTACCCGCCGGGGTCGACCTTCAAGACGGTGACCACCTCGGCTGCACTGCAGTCCGGTGCAGTCACCCCCGATACCGTGCTGCCGTGCCCGGCGACCGAGAACATCGAGGGTCGGCAGATCCCGAACGACGACAACTTCGATCTCGGCAACGTGCCGCTGCACACCGCTTTCGCCAGGTCCTGCAACACGACGATGGGCCGCCTGGGCGTGGCACTCCCACCGAACGGGCTGACCGACGCGGCAGCGCAGTACGGCCTCGGCGTCGACTACGTCACCCCCGGTCTGACGACCGTCACCGGTTCGGTGCCGTCCGCCGACACCCCGGCGCAGCGGGTCGAATCCGCCATCGGCCAGGGGCAGGTGACCGCGTCGCCGTTCGGAATGGCGCTGGTCGCGTCGTCGATCGCGAACAACGGATTGCTCCCACCGACGGTGGTCCCCAGTGGGCCGGGAGTGGGAAACATGCAGCCGGCAGCGGTGAACCCCCAGGTCACCGAGCAGATCAAAGCCATGATGCGCGAGACGATCACCGGCGGCACGGCCACGGCGCTGAACGACATCCCCGGGTTGCTCGGCAAGACCGGCACCGCCGAATTCGGTGCGAACAACGAGGGAGCGCACGGCTGGTTCGTCGGTATCTCCGGTGATCTCGCGTTCGCGGTGTTCGTGAACGACGCAGGCAGTTCGACCCCGGCCATCGAGGCTGCGGGTCGTTTTCTGCGCTAGTCCAGGTCCGGAACCGACCACGGCGTATCCCAATCGTGACCGGCTCGTATGAATCCCGTGCTTGTTACTCGTGTGACTACAGTGAATATTGTGACTCATGAGTTCTATGAGTCGTGCCCGTCGTGGCCCGCGCAAGGTCCGCGGTCGCTACTTCGTCGCCGTTGCGGCATCGGCGACGTTGACGGTCTCGGCAGCGTTCTGGATGGTCGATCGCCCACCGAGCGAGGCCGAGGTGCTGGTCTCCAAATTCGTCGACGCCCTGGACAACCGAGACGTCGCTGCCGCTGCCGCGATGACGACTTATCCGAACGCCGCGACGGCCGCGCTGAACCAGATGTTCGACGGCTTGTCGGCCGACGGCACGTCCACCGGGGATTTCGACCTGACCCAGTACATGGACCTCTCCGAAGAGAGTGGCTACTTCACTCTCGCGTCGGCGTGGAATTTCGGTGAGGGCAAGGACTGGAAGTACAGCGCTCAGGGCTCGACCAAGAAGCTCAGCGTCGGTTGGCGCATCGCGTGGGACCCGGCCACTCTCGTTCCGGACCTCACCTCGGGCGGATCGGTTCGATACACCCGGACCGACGCTGCCCCGCCGCTGATCTTCGACGCCGCGAGCAACGTGCTGATGAGCGAGCGAACCATCAACGCCATCTCCCTCGACCCTGCGCAGACGAGCGATCCGGCGGCGTCCACCGCGCAACTCGCAGACGTCATCGATGTCGTCGCACCGCTCATCACCTCCGAATCGATGCTGGCCGAGTTGAACTCGTCCGGCGGTGCACCGATCACCGCAGTGACCCTGCGTGACGACGATTTCGCCGTCCTCGAAGACGACCTGCGCGCCGTGCCGGGTGTGGTGGTTTCTCCGCAACCCAAGCTGATCGTCGACGACCGTCGGATCACCTCACCCGTGCTCGACTCGTTGCGAAGCGCATGGCAGGAAGGACGCGACGCCACCGCAGGCTGGGCCGTCGACACCTACACCGTCGACGGAGTCGGTGAGCGCCGTGTCGGTTTCCAGGGTCCTGGTGGTCCTGACCTGCACGCAACGCTCGATCCGCGTGTTCAACTCGCCGCCGAGAATGCGGTGGTCATGGCGGGGTCGTCGGCGTCGATCGTCGCTCTGTCCACCTCGACCGGTGCGATTCTCGCTGCGGCACAGAACAGTTACGCGAACGAGCAGGGCGACGTGGTGTTCGGGGGCTCCTACCCGGCCGGCACCGCGTCGGAGTTGGTCGCGGCGGCACAGTCCGATCGCGGTGACGACAGCGCCGAGGATGCAGCTGCGGCACTGGGTCTCGGTATCAGCTACTCGATGCCCGGCCTCGACGCCTACACCGGAACTCCCGCCGACAGTCGCAGCGCGATCGACGGCATCAGGGCCGTGTCGACCGCCTCCGGTGACGAGGCGACGGTGACTCCGTTCGGTCTCGCACAGATGGCGGCCGCGATCTCACGGGGCAGCGCTCCGACTCCGACGATCGTCGCCGGCCAGACCGCGGTCGCCAATCGTGAGTCCCAGGCACTCGGGTCGGATGCGGCAAATCGGTTGCGCGACATCCTTGCCGACTCGTCACGCAGTAGCGGTCTCGACACGTTCGACGGGGTGCAGGGATTCGCCGGGGAAAGTGGCGACGATCGCTTCGTGCTCGCCACCAGTGGTGATGTCGCGTTTGCGGTCTACATCGAGGACGCGGACGGCGGGGATCAGGCAGTGCGCATGACGAGCCGGTTGCTGCAGGAGATGGCGAACCCCGTCGAGTAGGGCAGGAGTGGAGCCTGCGAAATGACCAGGGATGTGGGTCGATCGTTAGGCACGGTAGTTTTATTCGGTGACTGTGCTCGATTTCGGACTCCTGGTGGTGGCCGGGTTCTTCGCCGGGCTCATCGGGTTCGTCACCGGGCTCGCATCGCTGGTCTCCTACCCTGCGTTGCTTGCGGTGGGTCTGCCTGCGGTGTCTGCGAACGTGACGAACACGGTCGCATTGGTCGCGGCCGGTGTCGGGGCGACGGCGAGTTCCTCGGCCGAGCTCGCCAAGGACGGAAAGCAGCTGGTTCGGTACGCGATCTACTCGGCTCTCGGCGGTACCACCGGTGCAGTTCTGTTGCTCAATACGCCGGACGGTTCGTTCGAGGTGGTCGTACCGTTCCTGGTGGCGATGGCAGCCATTGCGCTCCTGCTGCAGCCGAGTATTCGAAAGCTGTCCGGCGGCAGAGAGTTTCCGACGCTCTATCCGCTGGCCCTGTTCGCCGTGGCGATCTACGGCGGCTACTTCGGGGCCGGGGCAGGCGTCATCTTCCTGGCGTTGGCGTTGATCTGCACTTCGGATACCTTCTGGCGCGCAAGCGTTCTGAAGAGCTTCTTCCTGGGCATCGCCAATCTGATTGCGGCGATCATCTTTTCGTTCTTCGGTCAGGTGCACTGGTGGGCGGCGCTTGCGCTGGCCATCGGATGTTTCGTCGGCGGTGCCTGCGGGCCACCGACGGTCAAGGTGATCTCGCCGATCATCCTGCGCGTCGGCGTCGGGATTCTGGGGCTCGGTCTCGCCGGGTGGCTGGGGTATCAGGCCTTCGGCTGACGGACGGTGGTCGGCATGCTCAGCGCAGCCAGCCCGACGGCGGTCAGCGCCAGCAAGCCGAGAATCACGTACGCACCCGAGTAGCTTCCGGTCCATTCGGCGAGCACGGCACCGGCCCAGGGGGCCGAGGCCATCGCGATGACGATCGGCGCAGACATGATGCCGCTCAGATGCCCGTACTGGCTCGGACCCCAGCGATCGGTGATGGCGGTGGCCTGGACGAGTGTGAACAGTCCGCGCGCGAGTCCGGCACCGATCGCGACGGCAATCAGCGCCACGACCGAGCTGGCGACGCCGAGCAGGATGGTCGACAGGGCAGTTGCGGCGATGATCCCTACGGTCCTGGTTCGGGTACCGGCGAAGCGTTGCAACGGAAGGTAACCGATGCGGCCGAGCACCTGCCCGGCTCCGCCGAGACCGAGAGCCGTTGCCGCGAGGGCGGTATCGGCACCGTGTTCGATCAGCAGCGGAACCAGATTGAAGATTCCGGCGAACGCGACGAAGCCGGTGACGCTCATGGCTGCGGTGAGCATGACGAACGGACGACTACGGACGGTCTGTGCAGCAGTAGGTACTGCTCGCGCGTGCGCGGACTCACCCGTCGACGGCCACTGTCCGCGCAACCCGATCGAGTGCGCGGGAACGGTGACGACCAGTAGGACGACTGCGAGTACGAGATACGTTCGACGCCAATCGGAGTGGCTCGACAGGATCGCGGTCAGCGGAGCGAAGACCGTACTGGCCAGTCCCGCGGCCAGAGTGAGGATCATCAGGGCTCGGACGCGGTCGGTGCCCCACCACCGTGTCAGTGCCGCGAAGGCAGGGGGATACAGCACCGCCCCCATGGCGATACCGGCCACGAACCATCCGAGAAAGAACAGCGGAAGTGTCGGGGACGTCGCGATGAGAACCAGCGCGGGTATCGCGAGAATCGACCCTGCGCTCATCACCCAGCGCGGTCCGCGGCGGTCCAGGATG
This sequence comes from Rhodococcus sp. IEGM 1372, assembly GCF_030056835.1. NCBI lineage: Bacteria > Bacillati > Actinomycetota > Actinomycetes > Mycobacteriales > Nocardiaceae > Rhodococcus > Rhodococcus sp. IEGM 1372. The sequence goes on from NZ_JASHKS010000005.1 coordinate 7,772, forward strand.
CGACCGACGGGAACTCCGACCAATGCTGCAACGAACTGGCTGATCGAGAACGCGGCCACGATCGACGTCGTCGACCATCCGGTATCCGCGGAGATCGCAGGCGACAGAACGGGGAAGGCGTAGTACAGAATTCCCCAACTGGTGATCTCCGTGACGCACAGAACCGACAGGATTCGGCGTCGCCCCGGGTGCGAAATTTCCAGGGGCAACGCCGAATCCACTGCCGCAGAGTCAGTCACGCGACGGTGCGCCGAGAGTGATCAACTCCGGCGCAGCAGGGGCACCGCAGCAACCGCCGGTCGACGGGGCGTCGGGCTCGTCGAACAGGCCCGCGCCGCCGCAGACACCGGTGTCGGGCAGCGTCAGCTCGACCTTTCGTGCGCCCTCGTGGTCGCCGGCGAGTTCGGCTGCGATGCTGCGAACCTGCTCGTATCCGGTCATTGCGAGGAACGTCGGCGCGCGGCCGTAGCTCTTCATACCCACCAGGTAGAAGCCGGGCTCGGGTTGGGTGAGTTCTTCGACTCCGTGCGGTGACACCGATCCGCACGAATGCATGTTGGGGTCCACCAATTCGGCGACGAACTTGGGTGCCTGCAGGGTGGGATCGAGATCGAGGCGAACCTCGGACAGCCACGACAGATCCGGCCGGAAGCCGGTGAGCGCGACCACGCGATCGACATTTCCGATGCGAGCGCCGGTATCGCCGACGAGGGTCATCCGATCACCCTCGACCGCAACGGTTTCGGTGCGGAATCCGGATTGCACGGTGAGGAAGCCGTCGTCGACGGCTTTCTTGGCGCGTTGCCCCAGCGCGCCGCGGGCGGCGAGTTCGTCGGCTTCGCCGCCGCCGAACACGTCTGCGGTGACGCCTCGGCGCACGGCCCAGGTGAGCGTCGTTCCCGGTTCTTCTGCAGCGAGTTCGGCGAAGGTGATGATGGCGGTCAGGGCGGAGTGGCCGCTGCCTGCGATGACCGTGTGCTTGCCCGCGAACTGGGCGCGAATCGCCGGATCGGTCAGATCGGGGACCCGGTAGTCGATTCTGTCGGCGGAGAACTTCTCGCCGATGGCCGCAAGCCCTTCGCTACCCAGTGGATTGGGCGATCCCCAGGTGCCCGACGCGTCGACGACCGCGCGGGCGAGAACACGTTCCTCGCTGCCGTCGGAATGCCGGATGTGCACCGACAGCGGCTCGGTGTCGCGGCCGGCGTCGACGACGCGGTCGCGGCCGCGGCGGGCTACGCCGACCACTTCGGAATCGACTCGAACAGCGTCTCCGAGGACAGCGGCGAGGGGTGCGAGGTACCGCTCCACCCATTCGCGACCGGTGGCGTAGGTGTCGCCGTCCGGTGCAGTCCAGCCGGTCGGCTCGAGCAACCGTGCGGCAGCAGGATCCACGACCTCGGACCACGGGGAGAACAATCGCACGTGGTTCCATTCGGACACTGCCGCGCCTGCGGACGGCCCGCGTTCGAGAACGACCACGGCAGAGCCGGTTTCGGTGAGATGTGCTGCGGCGGCGAGACCGATGGGGCCTGCGCCGATCACTACTACGGGGTATTCGTTCATGACTGATCTACCTTTCCTCGTCGAGCGAGAGTGTTCACTGCTGCGCGTGCGGTACGGCCGACGCCGATGAGCGTTGCCGATGCCGGTCCGGTCCAGTCGCCGTACCCCAGGAACATCAGGGTCGGCTCACCGTCAATGTGATTGTCTTCCAACGTGATCCGAGGTCCGTCGGTGTGCAGGTGCAGCGGTTGCAGATGCCGCAGTGCGGGCCGAAAGCCGGTGCACCAGACGATCGCATCCAGTTTCTCGGTCGTGTGTCCGTCCGTCACGCCGAAGGTTGTGATCGCCGTGAACATCGGCCGGGCCTGCAGGACTCCGCGATCCCTGGCCTCCTGCACCGGCGGGACCATGACGATGTCGCCCAAGCCTGCGACCCCGCCGGTATCGGTGTCACCCGCTGCCAGCGCTCGGGCGCGGTCGCTGGCGACATCGAACAGCACGCGGCCGTCGACGTCGTCGGGCAGGAATTTCGGCTCACGGCTGGTGTACCAGTAGGTATCGGCGACGGTGGAGATCTCGGCAAGTATTTGAGCAGCCGAGTTTCCGCCGCCGACGATTCCTACTCTCTTGCCTGCGAATCGGTCCGGTGTGCGGTAGTCGGCGGCATGCAGTTGGGCCCCACCGAATTCACGCATGCCCGGGTAGCTCGGCCAGAAGGGCCGAGACCATGTTCCCGTCGCGTTGACGACTGCTGTGGCGGTGTACGACTCACCATCTGTGTCGACTCGGTAGCCGCCCGGGACCCGATGCACGGCCGTCACCCGGACGGGCCGGTGCACCGGCAGTTCGTATTTCTTCTCGTATGCTCGCAAGTAGTCGACCACATGAGACGCGGGTGGGAAACCGTTGTGCCACGGAGGCATCGGCCAGCCGGGAAGTCTCGAGTACTCCGCCGGTGAGAACAGGTGCAGCGACGGCCAGTAGTCCTGCCAGGACCCTCCGGCATGCGTCTGGTCGTCGAGAACGACGAAGTCGAGCCCGGCTCGTCGCAGGTAGTAGCCGGCGGCCAGTCCTGCCTGACCGCCGCCGATCACCACCACGTCGTACTTCATTCGAGTCAAGCGTCGGTACCGCGCATGCGAGATGCGAGTTCCTCGACGCGAGCGGCAATATCGTCACGGACAAGACGCATGCGTTCGATGCCGTCGATACCGCGCTCGGACGGCTCGTCGGTGTTCCAGTTCTCGAACGTCGGACCGTCCACTGGTTCCACGTGTGCCTCGCTGCCGAGGGTGACGACGTAGTCCATGCGGGCGAGCAGATCGGGATCGATCGGCTTGGGTGCTTCGCCCGACAGGTCGACGCCGACTTCGCGAAGAGACTCGGCCGACAGCGCGTTGACGGCGCCACCCGGTTTCGTTCCGGCCGAGTGCACCTCCACCGAATCGCCCGCCGCCTTGCGCATCAGACCGGCGGCCATCTGAGACTTGCCGCCGTTCTTGACGCAGACGAACAACACGCTGGGTGTCGTCATGACGCCGAACCCTGCTTCGCTGGAACCAGTTCGGCGATCAGGTCCTCGATTCGGCCTCTGATCTCGTCGCGAATCGGCCGCACCGCCTCGACGCCTTTGCCCGCCGGATCGGCCAGTGCCCAATCGCGGTAACTCACTCCGGGGAACACCGGGCAGGCGTCGCCGCAGCCCATGGTGATGACGACGTCGGATGTCTCGACGGCCTCGGGTGTCAGGATCTTCGGAGACTGCGACGAGATGTCGATGCCGACCTCGGCCATGGCCTCGACCGCCGCGGAATTGATGGTCTCTGCGGGTGCGCTACCGGCAGAACGCACTTCGACTGTGTCGCCGGCGAGGTGGGACAGAAAACCGGCGGCCATCTGAGATCGACCGGCGTTGTGGACGCAGACGAACAGAACACTGGGTGTGTCGGACATCAGGACTCCTTTGTCACTGTGGTCGCGGACGTACTGGGGGCGAAGCGTTTACGCAGTGCGAGCGAGACGTAGACGAGGCCGACCAGTACCGGCACCTCGATGAGTGGCCCGACGACTCCGGCGAGTGCCTGCCCGGATGTCGCGCCGTAGGTCGCGATCGCGACGGCGATGGCGAGCTCGAAATTGTTGCCTGCAGCGGTGAACGCGAGGGTGGTGGTGCGCTCGTAGCCCAGACCCATCGCGGCACCGAGGGCGTAGCCGCCGCCCCACATCACCGCGAAGTACACCAGCAGAGGCAGCGCGATACGCACCACGTCGAACGGCTGCGACGTGATCTGATCACCCTGCAGCGCAAAGAGAATGACGATGGTGAACAGCAGGCCGTAGAGCGCCCACGGGGCGATCCTGGGGATGAACTTCTCCTCGTACCACTCGCGGCCCTTGGCGCGTTCACCGAAGAAGCGCGAGGCGAATCCCGCAATCAGCGGGATTCCGAGGAAGATGAGCACCGATTTCGCGATCTGCCAGGGCGAGGCTTCGATGGTCGTCTGTTCCAACCCGAGCCAGCCGGGAAGGACGGAGAGGTAGAACCATCCGAGGATCGCGAACATGAAGACCTGGAACACCGAGTTGATCGCCACCAGAACCGCGGCGGCCTCTCGGTCGCCGCAGGCGAGGTCGTTCCAGATGATGACCATCGCGATGCAGCGCGCGAGTCCGACGATGATGAGCCCGGTGCGGTACTCGGGCAGATCCGGCAGGAAAAGCCATGCGAGAGCGAACATCAGGGCCGGGCCGAGGATCCAGTTGAGGACCAGCGACCCGATCAGCAGGCGCTTGTCTCCGGTGACGGTGTCGAGGCGGTCGTAGCGCACCTTGGCCAGCACCGGGTACATCATGATCAGCAGGCCGATGGCGATCGGGAGCGACACGCCGTCGATGGAGATGGACGACAATGCGTCGTTCAGCCCGGGGATCATGCGTCCGAGGATCAGGCCGACGACCATGGCCACACCGATCCATACGGGCAGGAACCGGTCGAGGGTGGAGAGCTTGCCGACTACGGCAGTATCGGTCGTCGTACTCATACCATGACCTCCGTTGACTCTGCAGCGTTCAGCACTGCCGACAGTTGCTGCAGCGCAGCGGGAACGACCGAGTAGTAGACCCAGGTGCCGCGTCGTTCGCAGTCGAGCAGCCCCGCCTCGCGCAACACCTTGAGGTGATGGGAGATGGTGGGCTGCGACAAGTCGAATGTGGGGGAGATATCGCAGACACACGCTTCGCCGCCTGCATGGCTGGCAACGAGGCTGAGCAGACGCAGGCGGACTGGATCTCCCAGTGCCTTGAACATCCGGGCCAGATCTCCGGCCCAATCCTCGGTCAGGGGTTCGTGGATCAGCGGCGAGCAGCACTCGCCGTCGACGGACGACCGGTCTTGGTTCGACATGCGTCTATATTGACGTTCATCGAACCAGCCGTCAAGTGAACAGTCGCCGAACGCGGATCAGCCGGTAGGCGACACCGAGCACGACCACGACGGTTCCGACGGCGATGGAGGTGGCGGGCAGCGTGGCAATCAGGACGACGCATCCGATACTGCCGACGATCTGCAGAACCTTCGGGTACCGCCGGTTCTCGGGGTCCTGGGTATAAGCGCTCAGGTTCGCGACCAGGTAGTACAGCAACACCCCGAACGACGAGAAGCTGATGGCGTTCCGCAGATCGACGACGAGAACGAGGACGCAGACGATCACTGCCAGAGTGATTTCGGCACGATGCGGAACCGAATAGCGCGGATGCACCGCGGTCAAGTACGACGGCAGGTCGTCGTGGCGGGCCATTGCCAGCGACGTGCGGCCGATGCCTGCGATCAGCGCGAGGAGGGCACCCAGCGCGGCCAGCGCTGCGCCGATGCGCATCAGCGGTGACGCCCACGAATGTCCCGATGCCACAACCAGATCGACCAGAGGAGCCGACGACGACGCGAGTGAGTCGGGGCCCAGTACCGACAACAGGGTAAGTGCAATCACCGCATAGACCAGTAGTGCGATACCCAGGGCGGAGACGATGGCGCGCGGAATGGTGCGCTCGGGCCGGACGACCTCTTCACCCAGGGTGGCGATGCGCGCGTAGCCGGCGAAGGCGAAGAACAACAGACCGGCCGACTGCAGAATTCCGTACCATCCACTGTCGGTGAACGAGCCGAGCCCGGCGACGTTCGGCTCGATCGAGCCCGTCAGTCCCAGGACGACACCCACGACGAGCACGGTGAGCACGGCGGCGACCAGAATCTTCGTCAGCACGGCCGTACGGGTGATCCCGAAGTAGTTCACTGCCGTCAACGCAACGATGGCCAGAACAGCAACGACTTTCGTGTACCCGGCAGGTGCGACGTAGGCCGCGAACACCAGCGCCATGGCTGCGGAACTGGCGGTCTTGCCTATGACGAAGCTCCACCCCGCCAGGAAGCCGGGCCACTCGCCGAGCCGCACTCGGCCGTAGATGTACGTTCCGCCCGATGTCGGATACTGCGCGGCGAGCTGCGCCGACGATGTTGCGTTGCAGAACGCGACGACCGCGGCGATGCCGAGACCGATCAGCAGACCCGTGCCCGCGACGGCCGATGCGGGGGCGAACGCGGCGAACACCCCGGCTCCGACCATCGAACCGACACCGATGGCGATGGCGTCGAACAGCCCGAGTCGACGGCTGAGCGATGGCGGATTCGTCATGCCAGGAACCGATTGTCGATCACGGCGACAACTGTAGGTGCTGCACCCGACTCGGCGTCGATCCTGTCAGCGCAGTTCCTGGAACTCCGACAGCAGCGCGAAGGTGGCCTCGCACAATTCGGTCTGCGTCAGCAGGATGCCGACCGTCCCGTCCGGGTCGACGAAGAAGTCGGTGCCCTGCCCGCCGGACCATCCGTAACGGCCGAGGTGCTCTCCTTCGGTGACGACCGAGACGCCGAATCCCCACCCCGTACCCGGCCAGAAGCCCGGGTAGAAACTCTCGTCGGTCTTGATCGACGCGGGCACCTGGTCGTGTGTCATCAGCTCCAGGTGCTCGGTCGACACGGACGTCGGGACAGCACGGAGAAAGCGATGAAAATCGGTCACGGTCGACACCAGCTCACCGTGACTCACGTCGACTGGGGGCGGTCCCGCATAGGGTCCGCCCGCGGCGGGTTCGGTCTCGATCAACGACCCGTCCTCGTACCGGTAGGCCGCCGTCAGGCGATGGCATCGGTCGGTGGGTACCCACAGTCCGGTGTCGGGCATGTCGAGTGGCCCGAACAGGTCGTCGCGGAGGTGATCCTGCAGAGACCGGCCGACGATACGAGAGACGAGGATGCCGAGGATCGCGAAGCCGTGGTGGTAGCGCCACCCGGAACCGGGCTGAAAAGCCAGCGGAAGATCCGCCATGCGGGCCAACCACTCGTCCGCGCCGAGCGGAGACGGCGCGGGGCCGGCTTCCGTGTCGTTGGCTCTCATCGCCCGGGCCAGCGGGGTGTCTCCCGTCTGAATTCCGTACCCACTGGTGTTGGTGAGCAAGTGCCGCAACGTGATCGGCCGGTCCTGCGGAACGGTGTCGTCGAGTGCAGCGTCGGGGCGGGTGAGCACGGGGCGACCGGCGAGTTCGTGAAGCCAGGGCACGACGTCGTCGTCGAGCGTCAGCCGGCCCGCCTCCACGAGCCGCAGGGCGGCCACACCGGTGACGATCTTGGTCATCGACTGAATCCGGACCAGTGCGTCGACCGCCATCGGTGGACCGCCGACCGCCGATGACCCGACCGCGACGGGTTCCGCATCGGGGCCACCCAGGAGCGCTGTTGCCCCCGGCATCAGTCCAGCGTCGATATGCCGGGTCAACAGTTCGCGTACGGTCTCGCTCACGGACTCATCGTGTCACCGCAGCAGTCCGGATTCCAGCGCTCGCTACTTTTGATACACGTCCGGGATGCCGTCGTGGTCGTCGTCGCGGGTCTCTTCGGTGTGGATGTCGCGGTAGGCCTTGTTGCGGCTGCGCAGGATGATGGCGGCCAACGATGCCGCGATGATCGAGCCGGTGAGGACGCCGACCTTGACGTGGTCGTCGCGCTCGGTTCCTTCGCCGAAGGCAAGGTCGCCGATCAGCAGCGAGACGGTGAATCCGATACCCGCGAGCATCGAGACGCCCAGGACGTCGAGCCATTTCAGTCCGGCGTCCAACGTCGCCCGGGTGAAACGGGATACGAGGTAGGTGGTGCCGAAGATGCCGATGGCCTTACCGATGACGAGGCCGGCGATGATGCCGATGGCGATCGGATCGGTCAGCGCGCTGGCCAGTCCGGAGAATCCGCCTACGGTCACACCGGCCGCACAGAATGCGAACAGGGGAACCGCGATGCCCGCCGAGATCGGCCGGATCTTGTGCTCGAAGTGCTCGGCGAGGCCGGGGCCTGCTTCGGGGCCACCGTTGGCCTTGCTGCGCATCACCGGGACAGCGAAGCCGAGCAGCACGCCCGCGACGGTGGCGTGAACGCCGGACTCGTGCATGAGTACCCAGGTCACGACCGCCAGCGGGATGAGAATCCACCACGAGCGGACGCGCATCTGTACGGCCACCGCGAACAGGGCGAGCGGAATCAGTGTCAGGCCGAGCGCGATGAAGTTGATGTCGTCGGTGTAGAAGATGGCGATGACACTGACGGCCAGGAGGTCGTCGACCACAGCCAACGTCAGTAGGAAGGTACGCAGTGCGGTCGGCAGGTGGGTGCTGATCACGGCGAGCACGGCAACGGCGAACGCGATGTCGGTCGCGGTGGGGATTGCCCAACCGAGCAGGGCGCCGTCTCCGGTGCCGAGGTTGATCAGCACGAAAATGACTGCCGGAACTGCCATTCCGCCGATCGCCGCGGCCACCGGTAGTGCGGCACGTGCGGGATCGCGGAGATCGCCCGCGACGAATTCTCGCTTCAGTTCGAGTCCGACGACGAAGAAGAAGATGGCCAACAGTCCGTCGGCGGCCCATGTCGAGAGCGTCAGATCGAGATGCAGCGCCGACGGACCGACGCGGGTGCTCATCAACGAGTCGTAGGCAGCGGACCACGGTGAGTTGGCCCAGACCAAGGCGATGAGGGTGGCGACGAGGAGCAGTGCGCCACCGACGGTCTCCTTGCGGAGGATCTGTGCGACGCGATCTGCCTCGGACCAGGAGCCCCGGGAGAACAGCGGCAATCGCGTTTTCGGGGTTGATGAATCTGTCACGGAGAGAACGCCTTTCGGTAGCTTCGTCGAGCTGCGAACCGACCGAATATCAGGCAGTGGGTACGCAGCACAGAGTTGTTGCCGACCAGACTTCCCGGCGCACCGTGGATCATCCTATCGCGTCGAGGCTGTTCCCGACGAACTCGGAGTCAACGAACGCTCGGCACGAATTTCGCCAGTGCACGCCAACCCAGTAGCAGAACTGCCGTGGCCAGCGTTGCCACGACGATGAACGACCCGGCTGTTCCCTGCCCGGTCAGTGCACGCAGCACCATGCCCACGACAACCGTCATCACCCACACGACGATGCCCGTCGGAACGATGAGAAAAGCGTCGAACTTGTTGCGGTACAGCGCAAACGCGACGACCCAGCCGATGGCGGCACCGACGACGAACGGCCAGGCGGTGTGGAACAGGCCGGACAGTGCGGTGGCCTCGGCGTGACTGCGCCGACCGATCGCGGCGAACAGCAAGACCATGGCCAGATCGAGGACGCCGGCAACTACAGGAGAACGAAACTTCACGCGCACCACTGTAGACACCGACGGCGAAAGACCCGCACCGACGAATGCGATGCGGGCCTTTCGCAGGTCCACCCAGGGCGGATCAATGTGGGTTTCAGTCAGTTGGACTGCAGCAAAGCCGCATTGATCCGGCGGGGGGAGGGGGTGATGCGGGGCGAGATTACGCCTGCAGGCCCGCTTCGATTTCGAGGTTCAGCGTGATCTTGTCGCCGACGACAGCGCCGCCGCCTTCGAGGGGCATGTCGATGCTGATGCCGAAGTCCTTGCGGTTGATGACGGTGCTGGCCTCGAAGCCTGCGACCGGTCCGTTGCCCATGCCGGCGTTGACGCCGTTGAACTCGAGCTTCAGGTCGATGGAGTTGGTGACGCCGTGGAGGGTGAAGTCGCCGGTGACGATGAAGTCTCCGCCGTCGGCCTTGACCGAGGTGGACTTGAACGTCGCGGTGGGGAACTTCTCGACCTCGAAGAAGTCGGAGGTCTTGAGGTGGCCGTCGCGCTGCGCGTTGTCGGTGGTGATGGACGCGACGTCGATCTCGGCGTCGACGGACGGGGTGCCGTCGGCGTCGACGGTGATCGTGCCGGTGAAGGCCTGGAAACGGCCGCGGACCTTGCTGACCACCAGGTGGCGGACGGTGAATCCGACGGTGGAGTGGGCCGGGTCGATGGCCCAGGTGCCTGCGGTGAGCTCGGGAAGTGCGATGGCGGTGGTCATGAGGACTCCTAGATGGGTTGAAGGTTCAAACTCATAGTACACAAGCGGACCGGGGTCCGTATATATTCCGGATGAACAGGAAGTGACGGACGCCATACCGCGCGGGGTAGCTACGCGGGTTCCGGATCGCCCTTGGTGTCGCGGATGCCCTCGGTGCGCCGCAGCTCGGCGGTCTCCTGCTGCTCGAGCGCGATGTCGAATTCCAGATCGGCGTGCTGATGCCCCCGGAACAGCACGAGGAATACGATCCACCCGACGATGGCGACGAGGATGAAGCTCACGCCGCGGTACACCAACGCCGAGGCCACGGCCTGCGATGCGCTGATCGAGGCCGCGCTGGTGAGGAACGCGATGAGGGTCGCGTCGACCACCACCAGGCCACCGGGTGCGAGAGGAACCGATCCGACGGCCTTGCCCGCCGCGAACGCGATCAGCAATCCCGACAACCGGGGATCTGCGCCGACGGCGAAGCACGCGAACGCCAGGCAGGCGACGTCGGCGAGTCGATGCACGGCGGACCACGACAGAGTGAGCGCGCCGTCGCGTTTGCCGAGCTGGACGGACTGGATCTGACCGATGATCTTGTCGATGCCCTCGGCACCGGCGTCGAGCTCGTGGTTGCGGAACGCGTTGTATCGACGCAGTCCCCAGCGTGCGATGTTCTTGATCGACTGCGGATGGTTCGAGATGTAGCGGACGGCGACGATGATCGCGATGACACCGGCGATCGGCAGAACCAGGGTGAACGTGTTGAACGAACTTCCGACCATCAGTCCGCCTGCCACGCCGAGGACGGCAAGACCGGCAGCGGCGATCACGCCCGAGATGGCCAGTTGCCAGGACGCGACAACCGGGCTCGCACCCCAGCGGCGGGTCTCGCGGTAGGTGAACGCGGTGGAGAACACCTGGCCTGCGGGGAGGGTGAGCGCCATTGCGGTGCTGCCGTAGATGACGGACACGGACTTGCGTTGGCGTACCTTCACACCGCCTGCGTCGAGCAGTTGCTTCTGCACTCGGCCGAATGCACTCAGCGACACGGCCTGGGCGAAGACGCAGGCCGCCAGCCAACCCCAGTGGATTTCGCGGACGGCGGTCCAGGATTCGTGCAGCCGCGGCCAGAGGTAGATCGCCTCGCCCACCAGCAGGGCCACCAGGGCGATTCCGGCGATCCACTTGACCCACCGGAGTCGGTTGCGCGGACGCCGTACTGCGGGTCCGCTGGTGGAGCTGGGGTCGGGCACCCTGTCAGACTAACCGTCGCTGGAAGAGGAGTCGGGATACTCCACCGGCCAGGCCAGATGAGTGGCACGTCGTCGACCACGTAGTTGTACCTGGTCTCCCAGCTCCCACTGTTCCTGTTCCTCGTCGTCGGCGAAGTACAGGGCCGACGTCGACGCCAGGACGCGTCCCGGACGCAGTTTTGCCAGCTCGGTGAGCCTGGACGCCTCGTTGACCGGGTCTCCGATGACCGTGTACTCGAAGCGCTCCGATGCACCGATGTTGCCGGCGACGGCCAGTCCCGCCGATACGCCGATGCCGATGTCGAGCCCGGTGATCTCGTCCAACGCGAACCGTAGTTCACGCGCGGCGGCCAGCGCGGCGGTCGGCGCGTCGGGACGATCAAGTGGGGCACCGAAGATCGCGAGGGCCGCGTCGCCCATGAATTTGTTGACGAACCCGTGATGACGCCCGACGACGTCGACGACCACCCGGAAGAACTCGTTGAGCAACACCACGACCTCGCTCGGTGGGCGCTCGGACGCGGTGGCGGTGGAGCCGACCATGTCGACGAACAGCACTGCGACGAATCGTGTCTCGCCGCCGAGCTCGGTTCCGAACTGCAATGCCCGACGCGCCACGTCCTCACCGACGTGCTGGCCGAACAACTCCCGCAGGACGCGTCGTTCGGCCGATTCCTCCATCATTCGGTTGAAGCCCACCTGTAGGCGTCCGATCTCGGAACCGTCGAACACGTCGACCTCGACATCGGTCTCGCCGCGCTGAACTCGCTCGATGGCGCTGTGCAGCTGACTGATCGGGTCGGAGATCTGGCTCGCGGTGAGCATCGAGAGTACGAATGCCTGCACGATGGCCAGCACGCTGAGCAGGATGATCGCCACGGCGAGCGCGTTGGGGGAGAACACCAGATCGGTGGTCAGCTGCGTGGCGCACAGCAGAATGATCCCGATGACGGGCATCAAGGTGCCCAGGCCCCAGGTCATCGCCATGCGGGTACCGACGCCGGGGGTCATCGTGCGGTCGAATCTGCCCTCGCTCAACGCCAGTGCCGCGACCGGTCGCAGGATGCGCTCGCCGAGCATGTAGGTGAATCCGAACGTCACGGTGGCCGCCATACCGACGGTGACGATGACGGCGATGGACAACGACGGCATCTCCGCAATGGTCAACAGCACGAAGATGATGCCGCCGATGATCCACAGAATGAGGTGCACGATCGCCTGACGCAACGGCGCGTGCAGCGTCGTCATCTGCTCCTTGCGGGTGGGTGGGCCACCGCGGAGCTGCCACCGGATCACCGAACGCAGGAGGAAGTACGCGTAGATCAGGCTGACGACCAGGGCCACCAGCAGGTACGCCCCGAAGATGTACACGTTGCGGACGCGGTCGGCGACGATCGATTGCGACTCGGGGATGGGCAGGCCGTATCGCACGAAGGCGAACACGAGCACCGCACCGAAGACGTTGGCGATGAGCATCGAGAGCATATAGAGCGGCCAGCGACTCTTCAGGGTGAGCGAGACCGCTCGGAAAGATGCCAGCACGGGTTAAATTTAGCGGGTGAGCACCGACGAGTTGCGGGCGCAAGGTACGGGGGCGTCCCCGGGCCCCAGTTCGGCTGCGGATTCGGTGCATCCGCTGGTGCGGGTCGGCGCGGAATGGACGTGGCGACTGCTTGTCCTGTTTGCCGGATTCATCACGTTCTGCCTGGTAGTGGCCAAGCTCAGCACCGTCGTCATTCCGCTCGGTCTTGCGCTCCTGGCGTCGGCGATGCTCGTTCCCGTCGTCGATTGGATGCATCGACGCGGAGTGCCACGCGCCGTCGCGGTGATCGTCGTCATCATCGCCAGTCTCGGTGTCGTCGCCGGCATCATGACCTTCATCGTCGAGCAGTTCATCGAGGGCCTACCGCAGGTGGGTGATCAGTTCACCCAGTCCATCAACGGCATCGAGGAATGGCTCAGCAACGGCCCGCTGCACATCAGCGAGGACCAGATCAGGCAGGCCACGGACAGCCTCGTGAAGGTCGTTCAGGACAATCAGGAGGCCGTCACCAGCGGAGCGCTGACCACTGCTGCGGTGATCGGCGAGATACTCACCGGCGCGTTGCTCACGCTCTTCGTCCTCATCTTCTTCCTGTACGGCGGAGATCAGATCTGGCAGTTCGTCACCCGGCTGGCCCCGACCGCGGCACGCAGAAGAATCCGCACCGCGGGCATCCAGGGCTTCGGGTCGCTGGTGGGATACGTCCGGGCGACGGTTGCCGTCGCAGCCGCCGATGCCATCGGCATCGGTGCCGGGCTGGCCATTCTCGGTGTGCCACTGGCTCTTCCGTTGGCCTCATTGGTGTTCATCGGCGCGTTCATCCCGATCATCGGTGCGGTGCTGACCGGATTCGTCGCGGTGTTCATCGCACTCGTCACCAAGGGCCTGATCACCGCGGTCATCACCCTCGGCATCGTGGTGGCCGTCATGCAGCTCGAAGGCCATGTGCTGCAACCACTCCTGCTCGGCCGCGCCGTGCGACTGCACCCGTTGGCGGTGGTCCTGTCCATCACCGTCGGCATTCTTCTCGCGGGCATCGTCGGAGGCCTGCTGGCCGTGCCGATCGTCGCCGTCCTCAACACCGCCGTGCGGTCGCTGCTGGCCGCCGACCCGGACGAGGTCTACGAGGAACTCGAGGTGCCCGACCCGCTGTACTCCGCCGAGCCGAGCGACCCGCACACTCCTCCCGGAAGCGACGAGCCGGAGCGACTCCCCAAGGGAGAGTTGAAGACTCCGAACGAGAGGACCGATGCAGACGGCTGATCGGGCCAGGACCACGCTCACCTCGTCCGATCCCGACACCCCGCTGTGGCGTGCCTCCCAGGTCTTTCGACTGGTCACCCTTGTCTACGCCGTCGGCTACCAGGTGGCCACCGTCGACAACTACACCAATCCGCGGTTGAGCTGGATGTTGGTGGCGTCGATGGCCGTGTGGTCGGGGGCGTCGGCTCTGATGCTCGCGCGCGCATCGCTTCCGCGCTGGCAGGTGGTGCTCGCCGATCAGGTGATCGTCGTCGCCTTGATGACGTCGACACGGCTGGTGGCCGACTACGACTGGTACAGCACCCGGCAAACATTGCCGACCACTCTGTGGGCGACCAATGCGGTCATCTCCGCCGCAATCCTGTTGGGCCCCAAGGGCGGAATCGCGTCGGGAGTGGCGATGTCGGTGGTCAGCGCACTCGTCCGCGACCGCTTCGGCTCCGACCTCTGGTCCGACGCCACCGCCCCGGTGCTGCTCTCGGCCGGACTGGCGCTGGGGATGGCGTCGAACACCGCCCGGCGCGCCCACGAAGAACTGCGTCGGGCAGCACGGTCGGCTGCGATCACCGAAGAGCGGGAACGGCTGGCGCGGCAGGTGCACGATGGGGTGTTGCAGGTGCTGGCCCTGGTGCGACGGCGTGGGCTCGAAATAGGGGGGCCGGCAGCCGAACTCGCCGAGCTCGCCGGCGAGCAGGAGGTCGCTCTGCGCGTGCTGATCTCCGAACAGGCGGCCCCGCGTGGCGATCACACCGATTCGATCGTCGACGTCAGGGCGCTGCTGCGAACCCAGGCGGGTACCTCCGTGGCTGTCTCGACTCCGGCCGATCCGGTGCTCGTCGACTCCGACGTCGCCGACGAGCTCGCCGCTGTCGTGGCGACCGCACTGTCCAACGTCGAGCTGCACGCCGGAGCCGATGCCAAGGCCTACGTGCTGCTCGAGGACGTCGACGGGGAATTGATCGTCAGCATCCGCGACGACGGCCGCGGAATCCCGGCCGGACGGCTCGCCGCCGCCGAAGCCGAGGGCCGGATGGGCGTCTCGAAATCGATACTCGGCCGCGTCGAATCTCTCGGTGGTACTGCGATACTCGACACCGAGGAGGGCGAAGGAACCGAATGGGAGATCCGCATTCCTCGAACGAAGGGACTTCGATGACCGAGGACACGAATGCCGACATCGCGGTGATGGTCGTCGACGATCACCCGATGTGGCGCGACGGCGTCGCCCGAGATCTCGAGGCCGCGGGATTCAGGGTTGTCGCGACGGCAGACGGTGTCGCCGCTGCCGGCCGCCGCGCCCGAGCCACCACTCCCGACGTCGTGCTGATGGACATGCATCTGCCCGACGGCAACGGATCCGACGCCACCGTCGCCGTCCTGGAGGCGTCGCCACAGACGAGAATTCTGGTGCTCTCGGCGTCCGCGGAACGCAACGACGTGCTCGACGCCATCAAGGCCGGAGCGACGGGTTACCTGGTCAAGAGTGCATCGGCCGAGGAGCTGTTCGACGCGGTCCGCGCCACGTCGGCCGGGCAGGCGGTGTTCACTCCCGGCCTCGCGGGGCTGGTGCTCGGAGAGTTCCGGCGGATGTCGTCGTCGCCGCAACCGGAATCCGACACCCGTCCGACGCTGACCGACCGCGAAACCGAAGTGCTACGCCAGGTCGCAAAGGGTCTGAGTGCCAAGCAGATTGCGACCCGACTGACGTTGAGCCATCGCACCGTCGAAAATCACGTCCAGGCGACCCTGCGAAAATTGCAACTGGCCAACCGCGTCGAACTGACCCGATACGTCATCGAAAAAGGGCTGTGAGGGTTTGCGTCGGTAGCTCAGGGGCACTCTGCATCCCATGACCGACAACGAAAAATCAGTGGACACCACCGTCGACCCGGCGAAGCACTCGAAGGGTGTCGACGCCGATCTCGATCAGACCGGCGACGAGCGTGACGAGGCGATCGACGAGTTCGACGGCCATCTGGACGGATCGGGTGAGGATTCCTCGCTACCGACGCCCGAGCCGACCGACGTCGCCGACAAGTCGGACGAGAAGACCGTCACACGGTCCGAGTAGCTACTGGGCGCACAACCTGCCGAGCGCGAACTTGGCGACCGGCACGTACGGCAGAACCAGCGGCAGTGGGCCGTCGATCGTCAGCCACGCCCTGGTGCCGCTGGGGCGTGAGACCACGCCGTGCGTCAGGTCGACCCCGATGGCCTGGTTCTGGAACCACGCCGACCACGCCCACGTCCACGACTGCTCGTCGACCGAATGCACCCGGAAGTCGATCGGCACGCCCAACGGCCCCAGAACTCGTCCGGTGGTGTCGGCGTCCAGACGCTCGCCGCGGTACTCGACGCCGATGATCTGCGGTGCCCAGGTCTTCCAGGCCGTCGGTTCCATGTAGCGCTCCCAGACCTCGGCGGCGGGGGCGTTACCGGTGGATTGCAGTGTCACTCGCATCTGTTCCACCTACCCGTTGGTAGCGATCCCCACACAGAAATTCCGCGAAGGTTCGGTCACCATCCATCGCCGCGCCGTCGGGCGGACTTGTCGCTGGGAAGACTGGTCGAGTGCGCATCGTCCAACTCGCCAACTTCTACGGACCGAGGTCCGGGGGATTGCGGACGGCCGTCGACCAGCTCGGATCGGGGTACGTCGCGAGCGGCCACGAGGTGGTTCTGATCGTGCCGGGAGATCGACGGAGCGAGACGCTTCTGCCGTCGGGAGTGGTGCGCATCGAAGTGCCTGCACCGCAGATCCCGCTCACCGGTGGGTATCGAGTGGCCGACCCGCGCCGGGTGTCCTCGGTGGCAGCCGGACTACGGCCCGACGTGATCGAGGTATCGGACCGCCTGACGCTGCGCGGCATGGGCGGGTGGGCAGCGCGTCGAGACGTACGCAGCGTGATGATCTCTCACGAACGCCTGGACCGACTGCTGGCCCAGACGATGCCGATGCGCTGCGCCCGTCCGTTGGCCGACGTGGCCAACCGGCGTACCGCCGAACAGTACGACGCCGTCGTGTGCACCACCGAGTTCGCGCAACAGGAGTTCGAGCGCATCGGCGTTCGCAACGTGCATCGGGTACCGCTCGGTGTGGATCTCGACCTGTTCCATCCGCGTCGCCGTATTGCCGGCGAACGATCCGCCTGGCTGGGTAGCGCCGACCGGCTGCTCGTGCACTGCGGCCGACTCTCGGTGGAGAAGCATGTCGAGAGAAGCATCGATTCGCTTGCTGCACTCTGTGATTCGGGAATCCGGGCGCGGCTCGTCATCGCCGGCGACGGCCCCCGCCGAGCCGGCCTCGAACGACGCGCCCGCGGTCTACCCGTCGAATTCCTCGGGTTCGTCGACGGCAGAGCAGCCGTCGCAGCCCTGCTGGCTTCCGCGGACATCGCTCTCGCGCCTGGACCGCACGAGACATTCGGGCTCGCCGCGTTGGAATCGCTCGCCGCAGGTACGCCCGTCGTAGTCTCCGAGACCTCGGCGCTGGCGCAGATCGTCACCCCGCACTGCGGTGGATCCTCCGAGAACACCGCAGACGGATTCGCCGCCGAGATAGAACGAGTACTCGAATTGCCGGTCGACGGCCGCCGCATCGCCGCCAGGTTGCGCGCCGAACAGTTCGGATGGCCCGCGTCGGTGTCCGGAATGCTCTCCGTCCTGGGCGGTCGCGCAGCGTGAGATCTTCGCTACCCTGATCACATGGAGGCAAGGGATCTGCGAGTGTCCGATGCCGAACGCGAGCACGTCGGAGAGCTGTTGCAGCGCGCCGTGGGCCAGGGCATGCTCTCGCTCGGTGAGTTCACCGAGCGAATGGACACCGCATTGGCGTCGAAGACCCGCGGTGAACTGAACTCGGTCCTCGCCGACCTGCCCGGGATGCAGATCGTCGAGGAACATCGCCCGGCACCGAGATCCTTCGCCGCGCCCACCCCGCAACCGACCCCGCGCCGCGTCGTTCAGGAGCATTGGGGGCACGGCGGCGGCGCGTCGGACACACTGCGCGGCACCATGTCCACCATCACCCGCAAGGGACCCTGGAACGTGCCGGCGAACCTGCGCCTCGCCACCCGCATGTCCACGGTGACACTCGACTTCACCCAGGCGGTCATGTCCACCCAGGTGGTCGAGATACACGTCGACGACTACTGCAGCACCGTGACCCTGATCGTGCCGACCGAGGCGACCGTCGATCTCAACGGTGTCGACACGGTGGCGGGCAGCGCCACCAACAAGGTCCGCACCGGCCCGCCGTACGGGCCACTGCACCTCGTGGTCTCGGGCAAGGTCCGCCTGGGCTCGGTGACCGCCAAGCATCCGTTCGGTAGCTCGTTCCGCCGCATGTTCGGCTAGCGAGGCGCTTCTACTCGAGGAATCCGAGTAGCACTACTCACGCTTTTCGGCCGCGACGGTCGCAGGATCTAACCCATGACTTCTTCCCAGAACTCCGGGCTTGATCCGCAACTCGTCGCGCGACTGTCCAGCCGCTTCGATTCCCTGGGCGACCACATGCGTCAGGTGGCCGTCGATCTGCAGACACTGCAGTCGCAGCTCGGTGCCGCGAGTGCCGCTCCTCGTCAGGCCCCTGCTCCAGCCCCTGCTGCGCCGCAGCCGGTGGCGTCGCCACCGTTGCCCCCGCAGCCCTACGGTCAGCCGTTCGGCCAAGCTGTCCGTCAGCCGATGGGACAGCAGATGCTTCGGCCCCAGCCCGCCCAGCCCTACCCCACGCCGCCGAGGGGACCGGTCGTCGCACCCAGGCCCCCGGCTCCACCGCGGGAACCGTGGTGGCAGCGCGACGGTGTCATCAGCCGTCTGCTGGCAGTCGCCGGCGCAGGCGTCACTCTCGTCGGTGTCGTGATGCTGCTCGTTCTCGCCGCCCAGGCCGGGTGGTTCGGCCCTCCGCTGCGGGTCGCGGCGGGCGCAGTGTTCTCACTCGCGCTGATCGGTGCGGGCGTCCGTGTGTTCGGTCGCTCGGGCGGACGGATCGGCGGGATCGCCCTCGCCGCCACCGGCATCGCGGGCCTGTACCTCGATGTACTCGCGACATCCGTCCTGTACGGCTGGCTCGATCCAGTGCTCGGTCTGATCACCGCGTTCGGAATTGCCGCAGCCGGAACGGCACTCGCAGTGCAGTGGAAATCGCAGCCGATGGCGGTGCTGATTCTCGCCGGAGTCGCAGTGTGTGGACCGGTGCTGACCGACGGCCTGACCCTGACCTTGATCGCGTTCCTCGTCGCCACCTACGTCTCGAGCTTCCCGGCGCAGATCGGTCGGAATTGGCAACTCCTGCAGGTCGTTCGGACCGTACCGCTCGTCGGCGCGGTACTGGCTGCCATCGCGAGTGCCGATCTGTCCGGATCCACCGGTGACCTCCGGCTGTTCCTGGTCGTCGTGGCGGTGGCCGTCCTCGGCATCGGCACGTCATTGGAGTTGTTGCGCCGCAACGTCTCCGATGTGGTGGCCACCGTGATGATCGCTCTCACGTCTCTGCCGGTGCTGGTCTCCGCAGACGTTTTCGATCGTGCGGCCACCGTCGCCCTCCAGTTGGTTCTTGCTGCTGCGGCTGTGGCGATCGTGATTCTGGTGAACTGGTTGCCGGGGCATGCTCGCATCACCGTCGCGGTGGTCGGAGCCCTGGCGACGCTGCAGGCCGCAGTCGAGTCGACGACCCTCGAGATTCGCCCGGTCGTGATGTTCGCAGTTGCCTCGGCTCTGATCGCGGTGGCTCACAGCACCCGCTCGACTCTCGCGTACTCGATCGGCAGCGGATTCGGCGTGATCGGTACGTTGATGTTCGTCTCGGTCAGCCCGCCGCAGGCGCTGCTCGACTCCGATCTAGCCGTCGGCAGTGTCGGTATCGCTGTCGGTGGAATCCTTCTCGCTGCAACGGCACTCGCCTTCGTCTACGTACTGGCCGAACTGAAACTGGTCGACGACGGACTGCAGACCCTCGGCATCGTCTCCGGCGTGCTTGCGCTGTACGGCCTGACGGCGGCAACGGTGACCCTCGGCATCGGAATCGGCGGCGAATCCACAGGATTCACCGCAGGCCACACCGCGGCAACCATCGAGTGGATGATCGCAGCCTTCGCGCTACTGGCCTTCGGGCTGCGCAGCGTCACCCACGCTCATCTGGCCCTGCTGGCCGGACTGTCCCTGACCGCCGCAGCCATCGCGAAACTGTTTCTGTTCGACCTCGTCGCTCTGGACGGACTGTTCCGAGTCATCGCCTTCATCGCCGTGGGACTACTGCTCCTGATCGCCGGTACCCGATACGCCAAGGTGTTCGCGGACCGAGAAAGTGCGGCAGTTTCCCGCTGATCCCCCTGCTGCGTCAATGGACCACTGCATACGTCTCGACGGTGCAGTGGTTCATTCACGCGCCCGACCTGGGCCGGCCGCACCGCGTGAATGGACCGTTGCATACGTCTCGACGGTGCAGTGGTTCATTGACGCGGTGTGGGGGGCGGGGGTGTGGGGGCGGGGGGAGGGAAGGGTCAGGAGTCCTCGGGAGTTGTTTCGCCCCAATCACATCGGGGTCAGCGTGAACGGTTGCGCTCGCGCGCGAGCAGTTCGCTGACGCTGAGCACGTGTCCGTTCTCCCCGCCGCGATGACGACCGCTGTCGCCGCCCTCGGTGGTCGGTGCGGCCCGACGGCCCGACGGCTTCTCGGACGGGGTCTCGCTCGACGCGGACCCGTTGCTGCCGTTGCGTTCGGTGCCGTTCGGCTCGGTGCCGTTGCGTTCGGACTCGACGCCGCTGTGGCCGTTGCGCTCGGCACCGTTCTGTGGCGAGCTGTTCTCGTCGTCACCGCTGTGGTTCGAGCCGTTCGCAGTCGAACCGTTGTGGTTCGTACCGTTGTGGTTCGAGCCGTTCGCGGTCGAGCCGTTGCGCGGTGTGCTCGGGGGCGGTGATGCGCTGGGTGCTCGCAGGTCGGCGAGCCAGCTCTCGATGGAACGCGAATCCGGTTCCTCCGCGCGAGGTGCGCGAGCAGCACGGGTTCGGCTCGGCGGCTCGACGTTCGGGCGCGGTGCCACCGGCCGGCTCGGGGCGGGCCGAGCAGCCGGTCGGTCCTGCGGAGCAGCCTGGGCCCGGGGAGGAGTCTGGGCCTGGGGAGGAGTCGGGCGCGCAGCCGGTGCCGGAGGTGTGCTGGGAGCGGCACGGGTCGGTTCCGGTGGGGTTGCCGGACGTCCCGTCACACTGCGTCGGGATTCTTCCTTCGCGGCGTGGGTCGCCCGAATGGGACCCCCACCGTGCGGTGCGACCACCGGAATGGGTTCGGTGAGCGGCTCGTTGCGGCGCGGTGCCGGGCGCATCGGCGGCGGGACGGAACTCGACGGTGCACCGCCTGCGAGCGCGAGCTCGGGCACGTCTCCCATGGGGAGAAGCTCGTCCTCGAGGATGGTCTCGCCGAGTCCGAGTTTCTGCTGGATTCGCTTCATCCACTGCGGGGCCCACCAGCAGTCGTCGCCGAGCAGTTTCATCGTGGCCGGCACGAGGAACATGCGAATGAGGGTGGCGTCGATGATGAGGGCGGCGATCATGCCGTAGGCGATGTACTTCATCATCACCAGGTCGGAGAATGCGAACGCTCCGGTGACGACGATGAGGATCAGGGCTGCGGCGGTGATGATGCGTCCGGTATGCGAGGTTCCGATGCGGATGGCTTCGCTTGTGCTGGCACCCTTTTCGCGTGCTTCGACCATGCGAGAGAGCAGGAACACCTCGTAGTCCGTGGACAAGCCGAACACAATCGAGATGATCAGCACCAGCACCGGAGCCATGATCGGACCAGGGGTGAAATTCATCAGCCCCGCCCCGTTGCCGTCGATGAATATCCACGTCAATATGCCCATGGTGGCACCGAGCCCGAGGACGGTCATGAGCACCGCCTTGATCGGCAACACCAACGATCCGAACGTCAGGAACATCAACAACGTCACGATGAACACCACGAGCACGGCCATCAACGGCAGCTTGTCGATGAGTGCACTGATGGAGTCCTGCTCGATGGCAGGGGTTCCGCCGACGAGAACCGACGCTCCCTCGGGCACGTCGATACTGCGCAGGAAGTCGATGGCGGGCTTGGAGTCGTTGCGATCGACCAGTCCGGCCTTGAAGACGATGATGCCGTCCTTGCTGGCCCCGTTGGGCGTGAACTGCTCGATCAATCCCGGCGCATTGTTGGCCTGGTTGGTGATCGTTGCGAGGTTGGGCCCCTGTGCATTGCTGATCACCAGCTTGATGGGCTCGGTGCGCTGGCCGGGGAAGAGCGAATCGAACTCGGCCTGCGCCTCGCGGGTGACGTTGTCCGGAGGCAGATAGGTCTCGTTGATACCGCCGAACTTGATGTTGCCCACGGGCAGCGTCAGCAGCACCAGGCCGAGCACGATGGGGACGGTGACCTTGACGGGGTTGCGCATCACCCAGCGGGTGAGCCGGCCCCACATGCCGTTCTCGATCTCCTCGCTCGACTTGGTCTTGCGCATGAACTTCAGACCGAGCGCGTCGACGCGAGGGCCGAGGATAGCGAGCATCGCGGGCAGGATCGTGATGGCCGTCAGGGCGGCGAGCGCGACGGTGGCGATGGAGCCGTAGGCGACCGATTTGAGGAAGCCCTGCGGGAACAGCAACAGACCACCGAGGGACGCGATGATCATCGTCGCGGAGAACACCACGGTGCGACCGGCCGTCATGACGGTCCGGCGCACGGCCTGTGGCGTCGAGTATCCGTCGCCGAGTTCTTCTCGGAATCTCGAGACGATGAACAATCCGTAGTCGATCGCCAAGCCGAGGCCGACGAGCGAGACCACGGGCGCTACGAACGAGTTGACCTCGGTGAAGTTGGTGAACACCTTCACGATGCCGTTGGCTCCGACGACCGTCAGGCCACCGATGATCAGCGGAAGAGCGGCCGCGACGACGCCGCCGAAGATGAAGAACAGCAGCACCGCCACGGCAGGGATGGCGAGGATCTCCATGCGCTGGATGTCGCCGGCCATCGTCGACTGCAATGCCCCCGCGACGGCCTGCAGGCCTGTCACCTGCACGTTCACGCCGTCGATGTAGAAGACGTCCTTGACGGCCTGGAAGTTGTTGGTCAGTTCGGTGTCGTTGGCACCGGCGATGGCGATGCTGGCGATGGCGTGCTGTTTGTCGGTGGTGCCGAGCGCGGCGAGGTTGGGCGCGCCCGTCCCGGAAAAGTACGTGCCGTTGATCTTCTCTATCTGGTCCGGATGGTCGGCAACCAGAGAGTTCAAGTTATCGGTGATCGCCGACTGGAACGCGGGGTCGTCGATGGTCGAGCCCTCGGGAGCGGTGTAGAGGACGATGACGTCGCCCTGCTTGTCGCGACCGAACGTGGTGTCTGCCAGACGGGCAGCCTGAGCCGACTCCGACGTCGGATCGTCCCAACCGCTCTGACTGAGATGGCTGTTGAGATCGAGACCGTAGGCGGCGAAGCCCAGCAGTCCGGCCACCATGACACCGATAACGGTGTACCGCAGCCGGTAGACGATGTCTCCCCATCTGGCGAACACTTAAGAAACTCCTTGGCGCCCGACGAGCAGGGCGGACAGCGGTCGGAAGGGCTGCAGCCACGCGCCCTCGTCGGGGAGCGAATCGAGACTCACCCGAGGCAGTGGCTCACGGAAGACGCCCGGGATGTCCTCGAGGTCGAGGAATTCCAGGATGTCCGACGTGACAGCCCAGCTTGCGTGCTCCCGGAATCCCAGTACCTGTACGGGCACTCCGGTTGCTGCGATGGCCTCCAGTGGCCCCTTGAACGCTTGACCGTCGGCGGACGCGACCATGACACCGGCAAGGCCGCCGTCACGGTTGCGGAAGTCGATGTGGTCGAGCATGTCTGCGTCGACGTCACTGTCTTCGTCGACCTTGGGCTTGGCGAACACCGCGAAACCCACGTTACGCAATGCTTCGACCCAGGGTCGGACCACATCTGCGCTGCCGGGGGCGATGTTGGTGAACACCGTGGCCTCGGGTTCGAGCGTCGCGGTGCCCGAGGTGGAGAGTTCGGCGGTGCGGCTGAGCAGCCATCGGCCCAGGGCATCGAAGCGCGGACGGTAGGCGGCGGTGGGTCGGCCACCCAGAATTGCGCCCAGTCCCATGTCCAGGTTCGGGGCATCCCAGACCAGCAGGACGCGTTTGCTGTGGCGCGTTTCACCGATGGCGCCGAGTTCTGAGGGGTCGACCACGGTGTCGGGCATGTCCGTACTGACGCTCATGCTGTCTTCTTTCCCCAGATCAATTCCGTCACCGAGCTACCGACCAGCTGTGCCTTGCCCTCGAACTTGGTCACCGGTCGCTCGTGTGTCATGGGCGATTCCCAATCGAGAACGGTCAGACCGGGCTCGGCGTTCCCGGCCTCGGCAATCCACTCAGCGTATTCGGCATGATCGGTTGCCACGTGCAGAACGCCACCGGGCTTCAACCGATCCGCGATCATCGCGAAAGTCGGCCCTTGCAGCAGCCGACGCTTGTGGTGCCGAACCTTGGGCCACGGGTCGGGGAAGAAGACGCGGACGCCGGTGAGCGACTCCGAGGACAGCATGTTGTCGAGCACGTCCATCGCGTCACCGCGCAGCAATCGAACGTTCTCGATGCCTTCTCGTTCGATCTGCTGCAGTGTCTGCGCCAGGCCGGGGCGGTAGACCTCGACGGCCATGAGGTTGACGTGCGGCTCGGCCGAGGCCATCGCCGTGGTGGCCGTACCGGTACCCGAGCCGATCTCGAGGATCGCCGGGCCGCTGCGCCCGAACCAGGCGTCGATGTCGATCTGCTCGTCGGCGACGTCGCGACCGATGCGCGGCCACAGGCTGTCCCAGGTGGTCTGCTGCGCCTCGGTCAGCGCTCCGCGCCGAGAGCGGAAACTCGTCACGCGTGGGTAGAGCCGTGAGCCCCGTTCCTGGGTCTGCACGGCGTTCTCCTCGGTGTCGACAGAGGTGTCCTGGGGCTCGTTCACCGGTCCATTGTCGCGCATCGACGGGGCGTGTGACAGGTGGGTCTCGAGTTGAAGTTGAGACTTGCCGTCCCACCGCTGATCAGCGGTAGGACGCACCCGACTAATTACAACGATGCAATTCGTTTCGATCGGCTCGCGAGCGCCCGCATGTGCCAGAATCGGTGCCGCAGCAGGGGGCTGTGCGTCGCGTCCGGGAAGTGGCGGCGGGATCGTTCTGGGGGGAATCGATCATGGATGTCGCCGAGGCCGGTCTGGGCCTGTTGCGTGACCGGGTCGCGTCGACCGACGCACGCGAGGCCGTCGAAAACGCCGTCCAGGATCGCCTGCGGCCGCTGACCGCACGGGTGACCGGCCGCGCCGGCGTCGGGAAATCCGCTGTTCTCGCAGTTCTCGAGTCGGTGCCGCTCGACGCCGACGGCCTCGATGTCCGATGGCGCGAGGGCAGAACGGACAGCAGCGACGGCGAAGTGCTCGTCCACGTGATCGCGGGAGCGGTGTCGCCGGTCGACACCGCATTGCTGAGTTCGAGGCCAAGGGGTGTTCTGGACGGGACCGTCGTCGTGCTGACGAAGGCGGACACACTCGACGATCCCGCAGCAGACGCAGCAGCGGCCTCGCAGCAGCTGGGGCGGACGGTGTTGCCGGTGATGGGAGCGACCGCGGCGGGATTGCGGGGAGCCGGCGCGCCTCTGGACATGGCCGACGTGCGAGCCGTTGCGGCAGCCGATCTGCGCCCGGCCGATCTGATGACCGTCGATCGGTTTCGCGCCGTCGACATCGAGGTGTCGACGCGTCGCAGAGAAGCTCTGATCGAATGCATCGAACTGCGTGGTCTCGCCCTGCTGGTCGACGTACTGCGGCAGCGACCCGCCGTGTCCGACGGCGATGCGGTGCGCATGCTGGCCGACGCCACCGGTGCCGACGCCCTGATCGGCGCGGTCTCGACGGCCGTGTCGTCGGCCGCAGCGGCTCGGGACGCCGAGTTGCATCGCAGCATGCAACAGATCTCCGCCGGCGATCGGCGTGTTCGTGCCGCCGTCGAGTCGTACTTGGCCTCGGACGAGGCGGTGGCTGCCGAAATGCGTTGTGCAGCTCTATTTCTGGGAGTGCCGATCGAGACCGGTTCGGAGCAGGTCGCGTCGGAGCAGGCGGTGCTGTGGAAGAGGCGGGCGGCCGCAGCCGTCGACCCCGACGTACGTCGCGCCGCGCTCGCACTGTGCCGAGGCCACGTACGAATGCTGCGCCGATGATCCCGCTGTCGGAGGACATGAAAAGCGTTCTGCGACGATGGAATTCCGGTGCCCTGGACGAGATCGAACGTGCGAGGGTCAGTCGACCTGCCGGGGTTCACCTCACCGGTACTGCAGGGTCGGGCAAGTCCGAACTGCGCCGTGAGCTGTCCCGGCTCGTCGGTTCCGCCATCGAATTCACGGACTCGGTGGCCGACGCGGCCGTCGTGATGATCGTCGTCGACGCGTCGGCTCCGGTGGGTCGGGTCGAGGTCGAGCAGTGGCGAGCAGCCCTCGAATCCACACCGGTCGTGTTCGTGGTGAACAAGATCGACGTGCATCGGCAGTGGCGTGAGGTGGTTTCTGCCGACACCGATGTCGTTGCCGAGTGCGTCCCGCGGGCGGTGGAGTGCACGTTCCATCCGATCTCGGTTCGGTTGGCACGGATCGGCCGGGAGAGCAATGACGCTGCGATGTCCGCGGAGTCGGGTCTCGGAGCAGTGGCGGACCGGCTCGGCGTTGTACTGCTGCAGACCGCGGCTCTCGGAACCGAGCGTAAATATGCTGCGGCAGTGCAGGACTGCGCATCCGGAGCCAGAGCGTCGATCGTGGCGAGAGCGCGCGCGGTGACCGGCGGCAGTGATACGGCCGAACTCCGTGCGCGGCGAGCCGGGCTCGTCGGCGAACGGGACAAGCTCGGAGGTGATCGGCGGGCGCTGCTGCACAATCGAATTCAACGAGTACGCGTGGAGTCCGTCCACGCCGCCGCCGAAGAATTTCGAGCTCTGACTGCCGAGGCCAAGCGCACGATCGGCGGAGCCGGACGTGCAGAGCTCACACACCTTCCGGCGCACGTCGCCGAGTCCGCGCGCGGTGCCCGGAACCGAGCCGACGCGGCGCTCACGGCCCGACTGCGGGCGGTGGAGACCGAGCTCGGGCTCGCGCCGTCGCAGGCGGAGTCGAGTCTCGCGGACGACCCGCTCGACATCGGGGAGCCGTCCAAGCGTCGGGGCGTCGAGGATGCGGTCATGATCGTGGTCGGCGCGTCGGCGGGGGTGGGACTCGGGCGGCTGGTGGTGTCGCCGATGGCGCTGGTGCCGGCCTGGGCGGTTGCCAACACCGTGATCACTCTCGTCCTCGGTGGTGCGCTCGCCTGGTGGATCACGCGCTCGAGGTCGTTGGTGGCCGACCGCGCCCACCTGCGCGGCTGGACGCAGGAAACCGTGGCTCGGGTGAAATCGTCGGTGGAGCAGCGATTGCTCTCGCGGATTCTCGACGCCGAGTCGATGCTCGCGGCCGCTGTCGCGAGTGCGGACCGGGACGCAGTGGCCCGCATCGATGTCGCACTCGCCGAGGTGGACGCCGAGTTGCGCCGGCTCGCCGATAATCGATCGGCGCTGCTGTCTGCCTGCGATCGCGATCTGTCTGCGCTGGAGCGGGGGCTCGAGAGATTCCGCGGATCCGTCCCTTTCTCTCCCGAGCACGTGGAACCGTTCGACGAGCCGGTGCGTCGGAGTCAGTAGGTGCAGTGTCGGTTCGTAGTGAGGGGCGTCGATGATCGCGGTGGATGGCTTCGCAGCAGGGGATTTCCTCACCGAGGAGGTCGAGCCCCACGATGTCGACGATCCGGGCGCGCCCACGGTCTCGACGGACCTGTTCGATCTCGACGGCGACGGCCACTACGAGACCACCGTGCGGCATACCGACGCCGGGATGACGGTGGCGACGGACGTCGACAGAGACGGTGTGACAGACAAGTTCACCGCCTTCGGACGTGACGGGCAATACCGAACGTGGGAGATTTTTCGAGAAGCGAACGGTATCGGCCGGGGTGAAATGACCGAATCGGGCGAGCTGTAGCTCGTGTGCACGGGCCTGGCATCGTTGCTGGTAGAGGCCTTCTTGCACGGAACTTTCCCTATCTGAATCGGTCTTGTGACCAATCGGACAACACCCTGTTTCTGGATTCACGTCGCTCGGCGTTAACCTGATGAACAGGACATCCGGCGCTCGGTCCTCGGCTTGCTGTACGCGGTAACATGGTGTACTGCAGCTCGAACGGCCGAGCAGCGCCCCGCCGAGAGGGGAAAACCGAGATTCATTCGCGCGTAGTCGCCCACAGCGATCGTGCGGATTCTTCCCGGTTCCGGCTAACCCCAGGAGAGTTAGATGACCTCAGCGACCATTCCCGGTTTGAGCGGCACCGACAATGTGCCGACTCGACACAAAGAACTGCTTGCCTGGGTTGCTCAGGTAGCCGAACTGACCGAACCGGACTCCGTGGTGTTCGCTGACGGATCCGACGCCGAATGGGAGCGCCTGACCGGCAAGCTGGTCGAGGCAGGCACCTTCACTCGTCTCAACGACGAGAAGAAGCCCAACTCGTTCCTCGGCAACTCCGATCCGTCGGACGTCGCTCGCGTCGAGTCACGTACCTACATCTGTTCCAAGGAAGAGATCGACGCCGGTCCCACCAACAACTGGATGGACCCGGCCGAGATGCGGTCGCTCATGACAGAGCTCTACCGCGGCTGCATGCGCGGACGCACCATGTACGTCGTCCCGTTCTGCATGGGCCCACTCGGCGCAGCCGACCCGAAGCTGGGCGTCGAGCTCACCGATTCGGAGTACGTCGTCGTGTCCATGCGCGTGATGACCCGCATGGGCAAAGCTGCGCTCGACAAGATCGGCGACGACGGATTCTTCGTCAAGGCACTGCACTCGCTCGGCGCTCCGCTCGCCGAGGGCCAGGCCGATGTGCCGTGGCCGTGCAACGACACCAAGTACATCACTCAGTTCCCCGAGGACCGCGAGATCTGGAGCTACGGATCCGGTTACGGCGGCAACGCGCTGCTCGGCAAGAAGTGCTACTCACTGCGTATCGCGTCGGCGATGGCCCGCGACGAGGGCTGGCTCGCCGAGCACATGCTGATCCTCAAGCTGATCTCCCCGGAGGACAAGGCGTACTACATCGCCGCGGCGTTCCCGTCCGCGTGCGGCAAGACCAACCTCGCAATGATTCAGCCGACCATCCCGGGCTGGCGCGCCGAGACCATCGGTGACGACATCGCATGGATGCGCTTCGGCGAGGACGGCCGTCTCTACGCCGTCAACCCCGAGTTCGGCTTCTTCGGCGTCGCACCCGGCACCAACTGGGACTCGAACCCCAACGCGATGAAGACCATCGACCAGGGCAACTCTGTGTTCACCAACGTCGGCATGACCGACGACGGCGACGTGTGGTGGGAGGGCCTCGAAGGCAAGCCCGATCACCTGATCGACTGGAAGGGCAACGACTGGACCCCCGAGTCCGGAACCGATGCCGCGCACCCGAACTCGCGCTACTGCGTGCCGATGGCCCAGTGCCCGTCGATGGCTCCCGAGTGGGACGACCCGCAGGGCGTGCCGATCTCGGCGATCCTGTTCGGTGGACGTCGCAAGACCACCGTTCCGCTGGTGACCGAGGCTCGCGACTGGCAGCACGGCGTGTTCATGGGAGCCACCGTCGGCTCCGAGCAGACCGCTGCCGCCGAGGGCACCGTCGGAACCGTCCGACGCGACCCGATGGCGATGTTGCCGTTCCTCGGCTACAACGTGGGCGACTACTTCCAGCACTGGATCGACCTGGGCAAGAACGCCGACGAGTCGAAGCTGCCGAAGGTGTTCTACGTCAACTGGTTCCGCCGCGGCGACGACAAGCGCTTCCTGTGGCCCGGATTCGGTGAGAACTCGCGCGTGCTCAAGTGGATCGTCGAGCGCATCGAGCACAAGGCCGCAGGCGTCGAGACGCCGATCGGCGTGGTCCCCACCGCCGAGGCACTCGACATCGACGGACTCGACACCACCGTCGAGGACGTGGCCGAGGCACTCGCGGTGAACTCCGACGAGTGGAAGGCCGAAATCCCGCTGATCCAGGAGTGGTTCGACTTCGTGGGCGAGAAGCTGCCCACCGGAATTCAGGACGAATTCGACGCCCTCAAGCAGCGCCTGGGCGCGTAGTATTCACGACACAGAACGGGGCTCACCGAGGGGTGGGCCCCGTTCTGGCTGTGTGGGTACGCCCCGGTCAGACGGTGAGCGCGGCTGCCCCGGCCAGCGTTCCGAGTCCACCCAGCGCGGCCGGGACCACCTGCAGGCCATCGAGGAATTTCAGACGCGCATGTAGCGCGATCGACTCCTGAATCGGATTCCACAGCGGCGGGCCTGCCTGGGCGAAGCCACCACCGATCACCACCATGCGTACGTCCACCAGGGCGACGGCCGACGCGATCGCCTGACCCAGTGCCACTCCGGCGCGCTGCAACGAGGTGATGGCGACCGGCTCCCCGGCGGCCGCATCGGCGGCCAGTTCGGTTCCGGTGCTGCCGGTCCACCCCAGCTCGCGCGCCCACCGCACCGCCGATGGTCCACTCGACACGGTTTCCACGCATCCGATTCCGCCGCACGCGCAGGGCGTCGTAGAACCGGGAACGACGATGTGGCCGATGTGCCCGGCGTTGCCGCTGGCACCGGCGACGATCTGCCCGCCCAGCACCAACCCGCCGCCGATGCCGGTCGACACCACCAGACTCAGCACGTCCGGAACTCCGACGGCGGAACCGAAGCGGTGCTCACCGAGTGCCGCTGCGCTGCCGTCCATTGCAAGGCGGATGTCGGCCTCGGGGAAGACCTCGGCGAGGTGATCGCGCAGACCGAAGCCGTTCTTCCATTCGTCGACGTTGATCGGTGCAACCGACCCGGTTTCGAGATCCACCGGACCGGAGCAGGCGACGCCGATCCGGGTGACAGAGGCGGGTTCGGCCGTGTTCCGAAGCAGCGCGGCACAGGCGTCCCAGACATCGGACTCGGGAGTCGGCACCGTGACCGGATTCTCCGGCCGCCCGTCGTCGCCGACGAGTGCCGCCGTCATCTTGGTGCCGCCGATGTCGAGTGCGAGTGCCGTCATCGTTCCAGGTTATGGGTTGGGTTTCAGAACGAGGACGAGGTTGCTGCCGAGGAATTCTCGTAGTACTGGAACGCGCATCATCCACCATGCCCAGCGGGGATGGTAGCGCGGGAATGCAGCCAGCAGAGTGGCGTTGGGAGTGCTTCGTGCCCAACGCAATCCGTCTGCGGCGCTGATGTCGAACAGGGATTCGCCGAATCGATTCTTCGGTTCGTGACCGGTGGTACGGGCGTAGCGGCGGGCCGCGTACTCGCCGCCGAGGTAATGCCAGGGCCGGGTCTCGTGGCCGCCGAAAGGACCGAACCAGATGGTGTACGAGAGGACGGTCAACCCGCCGGGCCTGGTGACCCGCAGCATCTCCTCGGCCATGGTCCACGGTTCGCGGACGTGCTCGGCGACGTTCGAGGAGAAGCAGATGTCGACACTGTTGTCGCGGAACGGCAGTGCCATCCCGGAGCCTCGCACCGAACCGGGTATCTGCAGTCCCGCCGCATGCATCTCGGACGCGTCGGGCTCGACGGGCAGGTAGCGCGCGCAACTCGCACCGAAGACCTCGGCGAAGTATCCAGGTCCGCCGCCCACGTCCAACACGGTCGCGGCGGACATGTCGGTGCCGGTCAGGCCCCGATACAGATCGCCGATCAGCTCCACGGAATCGCGGGCCAGTGCGCCGTAGAAGATGTCGGGAGCGCTCTGCTCATGTCCGAAGTCCTTCAGCAGACTCACCGAGCGACGCAGTGTCGCGCGAGAGGCGAACAAACGTGTCACGGCGGAAGTCACGAAGACGAACCCTAGCGGTTAGTGTGGCAACGGTAATCGACGGCGGTCGTGAAACGAACATGCGGAAATTGGGTGAAGCGGGCTGTGCGCGAGGTTCTGTTGCTGTGCTGGCGCGATACCGGGCACCCGCAGGGCGGCGGCAGCGAGCGATACCTCGAGCAGGTGGGCGCAGGTCTGGCTCGACGCGGCGTCCGCGTCACGCTGAGGACGGCGTCGTATCCCGGAGCACCCGCCGAGGAGATCGTCGACGGCATTCGCATCAGTCGCGGTGGTGGACGCCTGTCGGTGTATCCCCGCGCACTGGCCGCCATCGCGGCCGGAAGGCTCGGTTTCGGCCCGCTCAAGGGCATCGCACCCGACGCGGTGATCGACACCCAGAACGGCATTCCCTTCTTCTCCCGTGCTGCGTTCGGCGTTCCGGTGACGTTGCTGGTGCACCACTGCCATCGCGAGCAGTGGCCGGTCGCGGGCCCGATGATGGCCAAGCTCGGCTGGTGGCTCGAATCGACGGTGTCTCCGCGGGTACACCGTCGCAATCAGTACCTGACGGTGTCGTTGCCGTCCGCGGACGAGTTGGTCGCACTTGGCGTCGACCGCGAGCGCATCGCGGTGGTGCGCAACGGAGCCGACGAGATTCCCCGGTCTGTGCCCGAGGGTGACGAGAGCACCCGCACCGCGCACCCGTCGCTGACCGTGCTGTCCCGGTTGGTTCCGCACAAGCAGATCGAGGACGCGCTCGACGCCGTTGCTGCGCTGCGCGGACGGATCCCCGATATCCACCTCGACGTCATCGGCGGCGGTTGGTGGGAGCAGAACCTCCGCGATTACGTGAGCGAACTGGGCATCGAGCAGTACGTCACCTTCCACGGGCACGTGGACGAGGACCGCAAGCACGCGCTGCTCGGTCGCTCATGGGTGCACGTGATGCCTTCGCGTAAAGAAGGCTGGGGCCTCGCGGTCGTCGAGGCAGCGCAGCACGGCGTGCCGACCGTCGGCTATCGAAGTTCCAAGGGCCTCACCGATTCCATCATCGACGGCGTCACCGGTGTTCTGGTGGGCGGGCTTTCGGATGGTGAAGAGGACCGAGACGTCTCCGGTCTGACCGCTGCCGTCTCGGAGCTGCTGCAGGACGCCGAAGCCCGAACTCGCCTGGGCGAGAAGGCGCGAGTGCGCGCGGGGGAGTTCTCCTGGGAGCAGTGCGCCGACGGTGTGTACTCGGTGCTCGCCGCCACGACGCGTGGCACGTCGTCGTCAGGTCTGGTGGGTGCGCAGCACTCGGACTCGGCTCAGCAGTCCTATCGCTAGTCCGCCGAGAAGTAGCAGTGCCCATGCGAGGTGGGCAACGACGACGGCTGCCGCTGGCCTGCTTTCTGCGAGCACGGGATCGGGTACTCGGTAGAGCGTGAGCTGGTCGTCGGAGTACGCGATGTCCAGTCGATTCAATGTTTGCTCGGATCTGCCGAGTTCGCCGGGGGTGGTGTTCTCCACCAGTACCCAGCCGACACCCAGTTCTGCGACGACGTCCACGGGTTCGCCTGCGAGCAGCGCATTCTGGACCTCCGTCGCGCGCACCCCCTCACCGCGTACCGTGCCGCCCGCGACGATGAGCTCGCCGGTCTGCAACACGTCCAATGGCAGCATGCGCGGCGCGGGATCGAGAACGGGAGCACTGCCGCTGTAGGGAAAGAGGCGGAACATCCCGGCCGGTAGCACCGCGACATCGCCGTCGCCGCCCTGCAATTCGGCTGCGACCGCCTGCCAGGACTCCGGGTACACCACGGGCCGCATCGAGTTCCCGACGCCCCAGCCCAGGTCGGGTAGTGCGATCAGCAGGGCCGCTATTGCCACGGCGCTGCCGAATCGGGTGCGTTGGACCGCGCTCAGCGCGGCTGGCTGCACCCGATTCGGTCGACGCCGGGGAGAAAACGCGGCCGCGGCGGCCAACGCATAGATCGGCATCGCCAGCGCGACCCACTTCTGCGAGTCCCTGAGCAGACCGGCACCGGGCACCGTCTCGCCCAGCGCCCGGGCGACTGCCAGCCCCGGTCCCGTCGCTGCCAGCGCAGGGGCTGCGATGGCAAGCAGGGCAACGACACCGAGCCCCAAGATCACCGGATTTCTTCGACGCCGGATCAGCGGGCGCACCCCGAACGCGACCACGGTCAGCAGCAGCGCCGTGCCCACGAACGCGAAAGCCCCTGTGCGAGAGGCGGGTACCGCATCGGAGTTCCAGATTCCGCCCAGACCGGCGAGGCTGCCGAGGGTACCCAGGCCCGGCTCGGCCCGCGCCGCGAACGCCGCCCAACCCGCCGGATCCGCCTGCTCGACGCCACTGCCCGACACCGCCGTCGCCACCAGCCACGGCACCGACGCCACCGCCGCCAGTCCGAGGGCGCCGACCACGCGCAGGCCGCGTCGGGCACCCCCGGGGAGGGCGAGGACCACCAGGGCAATGGTTGCGGCGAGCAACGCGCCGGTGGGGGTGAGTCCGGCAGCGGCGAGACAGACCGCGAGTGCCCACCAGGAACGGCCCTGTCTGACCGCGAGTGCAGCGACCACCGTCCACGGCAGAGCGGCATAGCCGACGAGCAGGCTCCAGTGGCCCTGCAGCAGTCGCTCGGCGACGTACGGGTTCCACACGGCCACCGTCGATGCGACGAGCAGCGCGGGTAGTGGGGCTGTCGGCAGTACCCTTCGGGCCATGACCGCCGCACCCCACCCGGTCAGCCACAGGGCGAGCAGCAGAATGGTCTTGACCACGAGTCCGCCGTCGAACACCGTCGACAGTGCGGCGATAGCGGCGTCTTGCGGCACTGCCCTCGCGGCCGCGTCGGCGATTCCCCAGGCGGAGTCGGTGAAGTAGGAACGGGGAGTGCTGACGGCGTCGCGCAGCAGGAGGTAGCCGGGGCCGAGCAGCGGGCCGACAATCACCACGGCGAGCAGCAGGCTGTAGAGCGGCGGTGTCCACCTCGACCTCGACCACGCCATGATCGGCACCCTATACCGTGGGCTCATGTCTTTCCGCGCCTCGTCCGAGGCAGACCACACGGCGGGTGCGTCGGTCGCCGGGATGGGGATGGTGACGGCCGGTTCGATGTTCGCGAACGTTGCGGCGTACCTGCTGCAGGTGCTCGCGAGCCGGATGCTCGGCGTCGAGGGCTACGGAGAATTCGCGAGTCTGCTTGCTGCGCAATTGGTTCTCGCGGTTCCGGCGTTGGCGTTGCAGTCCGTCGTTGCGCGTGAAGTGGTGCGCGGGCGCAGTTCTCGCGAATTGCGAACGGTGGGGTATCGGTGTGCGGCGGTGGTGGGGGTGCTCGCTCTGGCACTGGCACCCGCACTGTCCGCGGCCATGGACGTCTCGATGACGGCTACCATGTCGGCGGTCATCGCTGCGCCGGTGTTGGTGCTGCTGGCCGCCGAGCAGGGGTTGCTGCAGGGGCGTGGGCGATTCGGAGCCCTCAGCATCGTGCTGGCCGCAGCAGGATTCGGCAAGGTGGCACCGGCGGTGCTGGTGTTGTTGCTCGGCGGTGGTCCTGGTTCGGTTCTGTTGGCCACGGCCGCGGGTATCGGTGTGGTGGCGCTCGGTGCGCGATGGACGGCCGGGGTGCCGGTGAACTCGGTCTCGGAAACCAAGGTCACCGTTCTGGCCGTGCTGCAGGCGTCGCAGGTGCAGTTGGTGTTGATCGCGATGTCCGCGTTGGATCTGGTGCTGGCGCGCACGCTGCTCAGCTCCAACGAAGCCGGGCTGTACGCCGTCGGGGCCGTTGCATCCAAGGCGGCGTTCTGGCTGCCGCAGGCCGTCGGCGTGGTGTTGTATCCGCGGATGGCGAACCCGCTGCATTCTGCGTCCGCGGTGCGATCGGCGCTGGCCGTGGTCGCGGGGCTCGGTACCGTTCTGGTGATCGGCGGTGCGCTGGCGTCTCCGCTGTTGCCGTTGGTGGTGGGCGATACGTATTCCGGTGTGCAGGAATATGTCTGGCTGTTCGTGCTGCAGGGTGCGTGCCTGGCCGTGCTGCAGAGCGCGTTGCTGTGGGCCATCGCAGGCGAGCGCACTCACCTCGCTCTCGTTGCCTGGTTCGCCCTCGCCGTCGAGGTGTTGCTGTTGCTGTTCGTGGCGTCGACACTCGCGCAGTTCGTCGTCGTCGCCGCAGTGACTGCCGCGGTGACAATGGTGGTGGTCTGTGGGTTGGCACTGTGGGGAAACCGCATAGATCGCCCGTCGACCTGAAAACCTGTGCACAGATCCTGCTTCAGCACGAAAGACTATCGGCCACAACGAGGTCAGGCGCACCACCGGACAACGGACCGCCGACCACGAGACCCGGCCAACATGACCGCACCGATTCGGGGAGCATCTCTGGTTTGGGTCCCGTCTCCAGATAGACCAGTGGCGTGGTTGCGTGCCCCCACAGGCACTCAACCACGCCACTGTCATCTGGGTCGTTCCGCAGGCTCCACTCCTGCGCGTAGCGCACTTACTCCTTGTTGAGGTTCGTCCTCGGGATTTCCTCGGTGCGATCGGTTGTCCAGTCGCGGTTGCTCGCGGGTGCGGGTGCAGTTCCGCCGCCGGGGGTCGGTCGCGGAGTGTTGTCCGTTCGGGCCGGCTGACGGTGTCCGCCGTTTCCGCCGCCGCGCAGGAGCAGGAACACTCCGGCGATCAGCGAGATGACACCGAGAATTCCGGCGATGATCGGGACGGTGCGGCCGAAGAGCGAGAGTTGATCCTGCCCGTCCTTGGCCTGCTGGATCTGGTATTCGACGGTGTTCTCGTCGAACGTGATCGGTGCGTTGAGGACGTCGACCTCGGCGTTGCCCGCTTCACGTCCGTAGTACTGGTGAATCTGCTCTTCGCCCTTGACGACGACGCCGGTCTCGGGCTCGACCCACAGGGTGCGGGTGTTCTCGTACCAGCGGGTCATCGTCACCGGCGCGGCTCCACCCTCGACACCCCAGGTGTCGGCGGGCAGGGTGACCTTGTTGGTCGGCAGGTTCACCACGGTCGACAGGTCGACCGGGCCGACGGTCTGCTGGTACTGGTAGACCGGCGTGCCGTTGATCTCGGTTGCCTCGACGAAGTCGATGTCCTTGGTCGCACGCGCGTTGACGTCGAAGTACGGGTAGCTCTTCTGCTCCGAGTTGAACGGGAACTTGTACTGGAGACCGGTGTGGGCCACCTCTTCGGCGGGCGCGTTGCCGGCCACCTGGATGGTGCCGATCGGGTTCTCGACGGGCATGGACGTCTTGCGGTCGATGGTGACGCGGTCGACGCTTGCGGTCAGCAGTCCGGTGTCGGCCTGCTTGTCGCTGCGACGCAGCGTCTGGCCCGCTTGCAGCGTCATGATGTCGGCGTCGGAGGGATCCTCGACGGTGACGAATCGCTGCGAGACGAGGGGAACGTTCTGGTCGACGACTGCGCGGCCGGCGGCGAGGGAGGTCGCATCGAGCACGCTGCCCTCACCGGTGGAGACGGTGGTGACCTCGAGATCCAGCGGCGTCTTCTCGAGTGCCGAAATGGTGTACGTGGGAATGAGGATGGCGGCGACCACCAGAAACGCGCCCAAGCCGATGAGTACGAGGGCAAGTATCCGGCTCGGCCCTGAGCGCTCCGCCATGCTGAATCTCCTTAGTTGACCGCTTCATGGAAGACACCGCGAGCGGGAAACACGTTCACCCCGACCCGATGCCCGATTTATTACGACACGTCGCAGGTGACAGTAACAGTCGACAGTGGCACCGGTCTCGTCTGCGCCGGTTCGACACGGCACACTTGAGGCCACCATGAGCACACAGACCCGTTCGGCAAGCGTTGTCCCGCTTCGTGGGTTCGTACCGTCACTCGAGGGAATGCGTGCCGTCGCGTGTATCGGCATCGTTGTCACCCACGTGGCCTTTCAGACCGGTGGCGCGACCTCGCCGATCTTGGGTCATGTGTGGGGCAGATTCGACCTGACTGTGGCGATCTTCTTCTCGCTGTCGGGATTCCTGCTGTGGCGCCCGCACGCGGCGGCAGCCCGCGGTCATCGGAGTGCCCAGCCGCTCGGCCGCTATTTCCGTTCGCGGTTCGCAAGGATTCTGCCCGGTTACTGGGTCGGCGTGGTGCTGATCCTGCTGTTTCTTCCCGATGCCGGCGGTGACTACCGCGTGTGGCTGGCGAACCTGTCGTTCACTCAGGTGTTCGTGCCGCTGACCCTGACCCAGGGCTTGACGCAGATGTGGTCGCTGTCGGTCGAGATCGCTTTCTATCTTCTGCTGCCGGTGTTCGCCTGGTTGATGGTGCGTATGCGCGGTGCGGCCGCCGCCCGCCGTATCCCGGTCATTCTGGGCGCTGCGGTGCTGACACTGTCGTGGGCGTTCGTTCCGGTGTCGACCCCCGACGGCATTCACCATGACAACTGGCTCCCCGGCTATTTCCCGTGGTTCGCGGCGGGGATGCTGCTCGCCGAGATCTCGGTGGGGCCGACGACCTGGGTGCATCGGTTGGCTCGTCGCCGACGTGTCATGGCGTCCATCGCGGTTGCCGCGTTCGCCTTGTCGGCAACTCCTCTGGCGGGTCCGCAGGGCTTGGTGCGTCCGGCGGCCTGGCAGTTCGAGATCAAGATCCTGCTCGGCGCGATACTGGCCTTCGCGATGCTCGCCCCGCTGATTCTCGCCGAGGACGGTAGCCGGCATCGCTTCCTCGAGCATCCGGTGATGCTGACGCTGGGCCGCTGGTCGTACGGACTGTTCATCTGGCATCTGGCTGTGCTCGCCGTCGTGTTCCCGGTGTTCGGCATCATCCCGTTCTCCGGTGGGATGTGGTTCGTGTTGCCGGTGACTCTCGCACTGTCGATTCCGGTGGCAGCGGCGAGCTACGCGCTGGTGGAAGATCCTGCTCGACGACGCTTCGGCCCCCGCAAGAAGGCGGTCAGGGCTTCCGTATCGCCGTGATCGCCAACGCGACGATTCCGATCAGGGACGCCAGCTGCACCCAGTAGGAACCGCCGACGTAGCCGTCGGGAGATCGCCATGGTACGAGCGAGAGCAGCGCCGGTGCCAGCAGCGTGAGTCCGCCTGCAGTGCATGCCAATACACGTGAGGATGCCGTGCGACCGTGCCGGCGGTCCAGGAGCATCGCACCGATGCCAATGACGGCCACGGCCACCACACCGGCGATTCCGGCCAACACGATCGTTGCTCCCAGCAGCGCCACGACTGCGACCGGAACGCTCTGCCACGGCCGCGGCGACGGACCGACATCAGGCGCACCTCTCGGCCGACGCAGCGCTGCGAACAGCAACGGGATCAGCAGGAGAAGCCCACCGAAGATGCCGAGCCGGTACCAGCGGTCGGTGGTGAAATCCAACGAGATCGTGCCCGATGCCCCCGCCGGAACGATCCAGGCCTGCTGCCACCCGTCGACCACTACCGGGGACAGCTCGAGGCCCCCGGGAGCTGTTGCGCGCCAACCACTGTTGTTGCTCTCCGGGATGACCAGCAGACGGTCCTCCGTCGCGGAGGTGAGCGTCACCTCGCGGTGATCGGCGCTCCAGGCGGTGGTCCGGGCGGCCCGCAGTGCCGAGCTCGTCGGCCAATCGGCTGGAATAGGCATGGTGCGCAACCGAATACCGTCGACGAAGAACGATGCTCCCGGCTGCACCACCACGTCCTGGCGTCCCTCGGGCAGCGATACCGGGTTGACGAAATTCTCGTTCAGCGGGGTGTCGGAGTCGCACACCGACGCCTTCAGCGGCTCGCCGGAACGGAACTGGTCCGCGGTGGCCGTCACCGACGTGCGCACCGTCTGCCCGGCGATGGAGACGATGGGGCCGTCGAAGCAGTCGACGGTGATCGGGCGATCGCCGTCGTACGGTGTGCCGATCGGTTCGCCACCGGACAGCGGTGTCACGTCGGCGAAGCCGGGAGGCTGAGACTGGATGAAGCCCAACGAATTTCGGTCCAGTACCCCGTCCCAGTCGACGATCGACAGCACGATCCTGTCCGTCACGAAGGGTGCCAGCTCGAGGATCGTCGAGCCGTCGGTGTCGACGTCGCGCACCATCGGGCCGTTGCCGAGGTTGACGGCGACCCGGGTGGGGTGTGCTGGAAGTTCGCCGAGGCTGGGCGTGAGTTCGAGCCCGTCCACCACTGTGGGAGCAGGCAATTCGATGGTCAGGGTGGGGTGGGTGCCGGCTCGATCGGTGATCGACTTCTCCGGCGCGGTCCAGGACGTGCGCGGATCACCGTCGGTCGCGGCGAACGCCGAACCGTGCAGATCGGCGACGTCCGACGCGCCGCTGGCCAACGGCCGCCCCGGCTGCGCCAGCAGCGCTTCGAGTTCGGGGGACTGACGCGTGCGCACCGTCAGGTCCGGAATGACCGCAGTGCCCATCGGTACGTCGATCGTGCGCGAGAAGCGGCCCAGTTCCTCGGGCGACTTGGACAGTCCACTGCTGCAACGGATTCGATCCTCGGTGTCGAGGCACCCGGAACGGCCGGGGAATTCCTGGCCCAGTTCCCAGGCGTCGACGCTCGCCCCGGCAGGAGTCGCGGGCAGCACCGCGCGGTGCACGATCGGTACCTGCGTCGGGTTGTCCCGGTCGGAGTAGTCGTCCACCGACACCTCGCTGATGCCGAACTGGCTGCCCCGGGTCCCGTCGACCGTCGACTTCGCGGTGATGCGCAGCCACGGGGTCTCTCCGCCCGGCAGCGACACCGTCATCGGCTCACCCGGTTCGTCGACGCGCGCGGCCGTCGAGCCGTTCGGGGTGGTGATCTCCACCCACTTCACCGGGTCGCCGATCGTCCCAGGGCTGGTACGCATGCGCAGCAGCCCGCCGCGCACCGGAGTATCGAAGTCCAGTTGAAGCCATTGCCCCACAGCACGTTCGATACCGTTGCTGATCCAGCTGGTGGCCAGATCGCCGTCCACCGCCGCGGCGACACCGCTGCCCGGGGCGCTGCCGCCGATCTGCGTTGCGTCCGACGCCGAGCTCGACGCCGTCAGGGTCGCGCCCTCCCACTCGGCGTTCACGGTCTCGGCCCCGTACACCGGGTAATCGGAGACCTCGTTGAGCGAACGGCGCGGCTCGTCGGCGGCCCGCAGGGCAGAACTGTGATTGTCGACCTGACCGAAGTCCGTCTCGCGATTCATCGGGGTGTCGGTCACCGTCACCGAGTTCACGTCGATCCCCGCCGCCGCTGCATCCGAGGCCAGCAGAGTGGGGCCCGATGGCACAGGATTACGAATGCCGTTGTTCCGCAGTTCGTTCGAGCGCAGGATGGACTCAGGGCCACCCTGGACCACCGGGACGCGATCGAGATCGACGGTGTAGGGACCGGACGCGGGAATGCCTGCCGAATCACCTACCGCGTAGATCTCCACAGCCGGATACGGCGGTCGAAGATCACCGTCGAGTACGACGCCGTCGACCTGCCCCGGAGCCACGTCCTCACCGAACTCGGCCACCTTCTCGAGTCCCGGCGAACCGTCGAGCACCTGGTGCACCGATGCGGGACGGGTGGATCGGGAGTCCTCGGGATCGAGGTCGTTGCGCACGACGACGTAGCTGATGCCCTGGCCCAGAAGGGTATCGGCCAACCCGGCCGACGGCCGACCGTCGGCGAACAGTCGCTGCACGGAGTCCAGTGCGCGGATGGCACCGGGCGGGGTGAGCGGTACCGCGTCGCGGACGGCCCAGGGCGTGGTGGCCAGAGCCTGCAGTGGTTCGTCTCGGGTCAATCCCCAGGTCTGCAGTGCGAACGGTGCGCCGGGCACTATCAAAGCCCGCTGCGCGTCGGAACCGTCCGGGCTCGATCCCGACGCATTCTCGGTGAGCCAGTCGGCGGCGTCGTGCCAGTACTGCGGAACGGCCTCGTACGCTCCTCGGGGCGCGAGCTTGCCCGTCCATGCCAACGACGTGGACAGCGTCAGGGCCACGAGGATCAACGCGGTCACTGCCATCATCGGATTTTTCTCGGGATGCGCGACGGCCGATCGCCACTGCGTCCGCGGCGCGGAACCCGGCAGCGGAACTCGGGCCAACAGGTGAGCCAGGCCCAGCACCAACGGAATTCGAATGACCGGCTCGAGCTTGTGGATGTTGCGCAGCGGTGCGCCCGCCGAATCGAGGAACACCCGGACGGCACCCGCGAACGGACCGTCCAGCTCGCCGACGAACCCGGCACCGAGGCCGACCAGACCGACGAACAACATGATCGTCAATCGGCCGCGGGCGGGCATCGAGCGCATCGCCAGGCCCGCGATTCCAGCAGCCGCGATCAGACCCGTCGCGATGACGGCCGCCGGCTGAGTCACCAGAACCGCACCGGCCACTCGTTCGGGAGAGACGAACGGCGTCCAACTGCCGGTGCCGCGCAGCACTTCCGTCAGTGACGTCCACTGTGTGGTGGTGCCGGAGGATTCGATGTAATCGAGAAACGGTGGAGAGACCTTGCCCAGCAACAGCAGTGGGACGATCCACCACAGCGTCGCGAGTACGAGAAAGCCCGACCACCACGCGCCGAAGACGACCCAACGCTTGTTCGGCCGATGCGACAACATCCAGATCACGGCCACCAGAACGGCGGCGGCGGTGGCGACGGCATTGACCGCGCCCATCAACGCAACCGCGAGCGCCGACTGCGCGGCCGCGCGCCTCACCGTGTACTTCCCGGAGTCGGAGCCGAGATACCGCACCATCGGGATCAGCACCCACGGTGCCAGCATCATCGGCATGGTCTCCGAGGAGATCGACGCGAGGGTGGTGATCACTCGCGGAGAGAGAACGAAGGCAGTCGCCGCGATCAGACGGGAACTGCGGCTGCCGATACCGAGGGCTTCGGCGAGTCGGACGATTCCCCAGAAGCCGGCGATGAGCAGCAGCGCCCACCAGATGCGCTGAGTGATCCACGGCGGGATCGACAGCAGGTCGCCGCCGGCGAAGAACGCACCGTGCGGAAAGAAATAGCCGTAGGCCTGGTTCTGCACCTGGCCGAGCGGAGCCGCGCTGTTCCACTGATGGGAGGCGCGTTCGAGAAATCCGAGAGGGTTCTGAGCCAGGTCGAACTTGGTGTCGGCGACGGTGAAGCCGGGGACCTGAAGAAAAGTGAGGAGGAACGCCAGAATCGAGACGCCGAAAAGCCATTTACGGCCGAGCGGCTCGGCCGAGATCATCGATTCACGAAAGCGACCAGCGTCAGCGGCTGCCGTACTCAACCTGGTTCAGCAAGGACGAGTCGGCGTTTCCGGAGCGATCGATATCCGGACGAGAGTTGTCGGCTGCAGCTGCGGTGACTCCGAAGACGACGCCCGCACCCAGTACGGCTCCGACGACGGCGGCAATGACACCCGGGACAGCAAACTTCATCTCGGTTCTCCAGTCAGTCGGCTCAGGAAGGAAGCGGGCGAGGCGGACCCTCGCGCGGGCATCACGGTATCACTCGTACCTGCAGAACAGGCCGGTGGACGCGTTACTTGCCGGGGGGAACGATAAGGACGGGTCGATGGCTGTGTCGCAGAACGTGCTCGGCCACCGAACTCTGGAGCAGCGCACGAAGACCGGTGGTGCCCCTCGTGCCGGTGACGATGATGTCGACGTTCATCTCGTCGGCCTTCTCCACGATCGCGCTCCAGATGGCGGTGGTGCATTCGGTGCACTGGCCCTCCACCTTCAGGCCCGCGGCCTCGGCCAGCGCGACGCCTTCACTGTTGGTCACCTTCGCGTCGGTGAGCGCAACGTCCTCGGCCTCGTCGTCGGGCACCCATTCGGGCTGCA
Organism: Rhodococcus sp. IEGM 1372; assembly: GCF_030056835.1. Lineage (NCBI taxonomy): Bacteria > Bacillati > Actinomycetota > Actinomycetes > Mycobacteriales > Nocardiaceae > Rhodococcus > Rhodococcus sp. IEGM 1372. The sequence continues at coordinate 51,457 of NZ_JASHKS010000005.1, forward strand.
TGACGCCGGAGAGGCCGGACATTCGCGCGGCCTGACGCACCATCGGCTCCCACGCGGTGACGACGATCGCGCGTGAGGTGGTGAGAAAGCGTCCGGCATAGTCGATGGCGCGTTTGGCATTGTCGGAGCCGTCGTAGGCAATGAGAATGAGGTCTGCGGTCATGGTTCGAGGTCCTCCTCATGTCGCGTTCGTCCAGATTACCCCCACCCCTCCCCGGATCGATGTGGGTTTCAGTCGGTCGGAGTGCAACAAAGCCACATTGATCCGGACCCGGGGCGCGCAAGGAACACCCCTCGTCTCGGCTACCGTCGTATTCCATGCGACTTCGGTTTTCGGTTCGGTCCGCTGCGGTGATGACGGTCGGTGTCGGCTTGTTGGTCTCGTGTTCGAGTGAGTCCACGCAGGTCGCGTCGACGCAGACGGCACCGCCTGCCTCGACGACGACCGCGGCCGAGACGACGGTCCCGCAACCGCTCCCACCCGTCGACGAGTGCGTGACGTTCGTCGACGGCCTCACCGAGCGTCAGCGACTGGCGCAGTTGCTCACCGTCGGAGTCACCGGAACTGCCGATGCGGTGCAGATCATGTCCACCGAGCAGGTCGGTGGCCTGTTCGTCGGGAGTTGGACCGACGAGTCGATGCTCGGAAATCGGGAGGTACCGCAGGTGCTCGACGCCTCCGCGGTGGCTCCGATGATCACGATCGACGAGGAGGGTGGACGGGTCTCGCGAGTGGCGGATCTGTTGGGAGAGGCGCCGTCGGCGCGAGTGTTGGCTCAGACGATGACGGTGGACGAGGCCTATCAGGCGGCGTTGACGCGCGGCCAGGGGTTGAAGGATCTCGGTGTCACCGTCGACTTCGCTCCGGTGGTCGACGTGAGCGCTCAGCCCGATGATTCCGTCATCGGCGACCGGTCGTTCTCCGACGATCCGCAGGTCGTCATCGAGTACGCGGGTGCGTACGCGCGAGGTCTGGAAGACGCGGGCGTCAAGCCCGTCATCAAGCATTTTCCCGGGCACGGTTCGGGATCGGGCGACTCGCACACCGGTGCGGTGACGACGCCGTCGCTCGACGAGTTGAAGGCCAAGGATCTGTTGCCGTTCGCGGCGTTGAACAACACCGGCGTCGGCGTCATGGTCGGGCATCTCGATGTGCCGGGACTGACCGAGCCGGGTGTGCCGGCGAGCATCAGCCCGGCGACGATGGCGTTGTTGCGCGATGGCGTCGGATACGGTGCCGCACCGTTCGACGGCCCGATCTTCACCGACGACCTCAGCGGCATGGCGGCGATCACGGCGAGGCTCGGGATCGTCGACGCGGTCGAGGCGGCGTTGGTTGCGGGAGCCGATGTGGCGCTGTGGCTCACCACCGATCAGGTGCCCGCGGTGTTGGACAATCTCGAAGACGCGGTGGCGATGGGACGCCTCGACGCGGCTCAGGTGGACGAGGCTGCGGCGACGGTTGCCCGGTTCAAGGGGGCGTGCGGGGCCTGATTGTGCGGTACTGGACCTTACTGTGGAGTAACGTCTAGTACTTCGTACGTATTGGAGGGTCCATGGCTGGCGGCACCAAGAGATTGCCCCGCGCCGTCCGCGAGCAGCAGATGCTCGACGCGGCGGTGGATGTGTTCTCCGACAACGGTTTTCACGAGACGTCGATGGATTCGATCGCCAAGAAGGCGGCCATCTCCAAGCCGATGCTCTATCTGTACTACGGGTCGAAGGACGAGTTGTTCGCGGCGTGCATTCACCGTGAGGGCGTCAAATTCGTCGAGGCCCTGACTCCTGCTGCGGACCCGACGCTGACGCCGCGCGAGCAGTTGCGCAAAGCGCTGATCGGCTTCCTGGGATTCGTCGGCGAGAACCGGAAATCGTGGATGGTGCTCTACCGTCAGGCGATCGGCCAGCAGGCGTTCGCCTCTCAGGTGCAGAGCAGTCGGGATCGGCTGATCGAGCTGACGGCCGGTTTGCTCGCCATGAGCACGAGGGATCCCGAGCAGTCGCAGAATTTCGGGCTGATGGCCGTTGCGTTGGTCGGGGCAGGCGAGGCCGTGGCCGACCGAGTGGCGGGCGGCGAAATCGAGGTCGACGCCGCAGCGGACCTACTGGAGAATCTGGCCTGGCGCGGCCTGGCGGGAAAGAAGACCGCCGCAACCTAGACCTGCCCGGGTCGTTCCGCAGGATCCACTCCTGCCCCCGCCGAACTCGAAGTTATGGACGAAAATCCGGGGAAATCCGTCCATAACTTCGAGTTCGAGTAGTCAGCGCAGGGTTCCCGTCAGATGCGGGTAGCCCTTCTTCGGGTTCTTCAGCGACAGGTCCCAGCCGGTACCGACGGCATCGGCGTAGGCGTTGATCGTCGCGGGCAGGATGATCGGCTTACCGAAGCGGATGCTGTAGTTCACGGCTTCCGGGATTCGGCCCTCGACGGTCTGCAGCACTGCTGCCGCACTCCACATTCCGTGCGCGATGGTCTTCGGGAACCCGAATGCCTTTGCGCCGAGCGAGGATACGTGAATCGGGTTGCGGTCTCCGGAGATGGCCGCGTACCGGCTGATGATCCGCTGATCGACGCGCAGGGTGCGGGTCGGGGGCGGCGGAACCTCGTCGGCGGGCGGTGCTTCACGAGGTCCACCGGACAGTGAGGTCTTCTGCAGGCTCAGGAAGCTGGAGGTCTGCTTCCAGACCAGTTCCCGTCCCACTTTGACCTCACTGATCAGGTCGACCAACAGACCCTTGCGGTGCTCGCGCAGGTTCTCCGCGTGTACTCGGATGTCCAGCGGTTCGGAAGCGGAGATGCCACGGAACTGCTCGATGACGTTCTCGGCGTGTACCGAACCGATGGCGGCGAAGGGAAAGCCCTTGGACACCATCAACTTCATCACCGTCGGGAAGACGAGGGTGAAGGGGTAGGTCACCGGGAGTTGATCGCCGAATCGCAGCCCCGTCGCCCGGCAGTACCCGGCGAGGTTGTCGGGGTCCACCCGCAGGCCCTTGAGTTCGTACACCGTGTTCGGCACCGACGACGACCGGGATCCGAGGAACGGCAGCGCGCCGAGCGCAGCCGAAGTGTAGATGTCGGAGGTCTTCGGCTGCGCGGTGAGCGTGACGGTGCTCATGCGCCGAGCAGGCTCTGGCCGCACACGCGCACGACCTGGCCGGTGACGGCGTTCGATGCGGGAGAAGCGAAGTAGGAGACCAATTCTGCGACGTCCACGGTCTCGCCGCCCTGCAGCAGCGAGCTCATGCGGCGTCCGGCCTCACGAGTGGCGAACGGGATTGCCGCGGTCATCGCGGTCTCGATGAATCCGGGGGCGACAGCGTTGATGGTGATGTTCTTCTTCGCCAGCACCGGTGCGGATGCATGCACCAGGCCGATGACGCCTGCCTTGGAGGTGCCGTAGTTGGTCTGGCCGCGGTTGCCCGCGATGCCGGCGATGGAGGAGACGTCGACGACGCGGCCGCCCTCCTTGAGTGCGCCGGATGCGACCAGCTCGTCGGTGATGCGCTGCGGGGCAGCAAGATTGACGCCGATGACCGAGTTCCAGCGGGCGTCGTCCATGTTGGCGAGGGTCTTGTCGCGAGTGATGCCTGCGTTGTGCACGATGATGTCGGCTCCGCCGTGGCGCTCGAGCAGGTGCTTCGAGAGGACCTCTCCGGCGTCGGGGGAGGTGACGTCGAGTGCGAGCGAAGTGCCGCCGACCTTGTTGGCCGTCTGCGACAGTGCTTCTCCGGCAGCGGGAATGTCGGCTGCTATGACGGTGGCTCCGTCGCGGGCGAGGACCTCGGCGATGGTGGCACCGATGCCGCGGGCCGCTCCGGTGACGACGGCTACCTTGCCTGCGAGGGGCTTGTCCCACGAAGCCGGTGCCTGCGAGTCGGCGTCTCCGACGGTGATGACCTGGCCGTCGACGAAAGCGGACTTGGCCGAGAGCAGGAAGCGGAGGGTGGATTCGAGTCCGGACAGGCCGGTCGACGCCTTGGGGGAGACGTAGACGAGCTGCGCCGTGGCGCCGCGCTTGACCTCTTTGCCGACGCTGCGAGTGAAGCCTTCGAGGGCGCGCTGAGCGATGTGCTCGTCGACGCTCGAGGTCTCCTCCGGCGTCGTACCGATGACGACGACGCGAGCGGACGGTGCCAGGTTGCGGATGACCGGCTGGAAGAACTTGAAGAGCTGCTCGAGCTCGGCGACGTTGCCGATGCCGGTGGCGTCGAACACCAGTCCGCCGTGCTTGTCGTCGTGCGGCTGCGACTGCGGGTAGTCCGACAGCAGCTCACGCAGCGGCTCGACGAGGCGGCCACTGCCACCGATCAGGACCGGTCCGGCCAGCGGCGGCTCGCCTGCCTTGTAGCGGCGCAGCTTCTCGGGCTGCGGCAGGCCTGCCTGCTTGGCGATGAAGGCTCCCGGCGCGGACGCGAGGAACGTTGAGTAGAGATCTGGGGCTCCCTTGGAGGCTGCCACTGTCGTACCTTTCATTCAGCGCTGCTCGCTCGAGGAGCGAGGCGCACGACCGGGTGTCGACAACCAACTTACTCGCCAGTAAGATGAAACTCCACCAGGGCCTTTTTCGACGATGTTTGGAGACGTCAGTGACAAGCAAGCAGCTACGACCGGTCGCAATCGTCGGTGGCAACCGCATTCCTTTCGCGCGCTCGGACAAGAAGTACGCGCTGGCGTCCAACCAGGACATGCTCACCGCGACGATCGACGGGCTGGTCTCGCGATTCGGTCTGCAGGGCGAGCGCCTCGGTCTCGTCGCCGCCGGTGCGGTGCTCAAGCATTCACGCGATTTCAACCTCACTCGCGAGGTCGTCCTCGGTAGCGCGCTGAGCCCGTACACCCCGGCCTTCGACATCCAGCAGGCCTGCGGCACCGGCCTTCAGTCGATCATCGCCGTCGGCGACGCGATCGCGTCGGGTCGTATCGATGCCGGTATCGGCGGCGGTGTCGACACCACCTCCGACGCTCCGATCGGCGTCAACGACGAACTGCGCGAGTTCCTGCTCTCCCTGAACCGGGCCAAGAGCACCACCGACCGCATCAAGCTTCTCGGCAACGTCCGTCCCGGCATGCTCGGCATCGAGATCCCGCGCAACGGCGAGCCGCGCACCGGCCTGTCGATGGGTGACCACGCCGCCATCACCGCCAAGGAATTCGGCGTCCGCCGCGAGGACCAGGACCAACTGGCCGCAGCGAGCCACAAGAACATGGCTGCCGCCTACGACCGCGGCTTCTTCGACGATCTGGTGACGCCGTTCCTCGGCCTGACCCGAGACGACAACCTGCGTCCGGGATCGACCGTGGAGAAGCTCGCGACGCTCAAGCCGGTCTTCGGAACCAAGCTGGGCGACGCCACCATGACGGCCGGAAACTCCACGCCGTTGACCGACGGTGCGTCGGCTGCTCTGCTGTCGAGTGACGAGTGGGCCGCCGAGCGCAACCTGCCGGTGCTCGCGCATCTGGTCGATTCCGAAACCGCTGCAGTCGATTACGTCCACGGCAACGGATCGTTCAAGGACGGCCTGCTGATGGCTCCGACCTACGCGATTCCGCGCCTGCTCGCGCGCAACGGCCTGACGCTGCAGGATTTCGACTACTACGAGATCCACGAGGCGTTCGCTTCGGTCGTGCTTGCAACACTGCAGGCATTCGAGAGCGACGAGTACTGCAAGGAGCGGCTCGGCCTCGACAGCGCGCTCGGTTCCATCGACCGCAGCAAGCTCAACGTCAACGGCTCCTCGCTCGCCGCGGGTCACCCGTTCGCCGCGACCGGCGGACGCATCGTGGCCTCGCTGGCGAAGATGTTGGCCGAGAAGGGCTCGGGCCGTGGCCTGATCTCGATCTGCGCGGCCGGTGGCCAGGGCGTCACGGCGATCATCGAGCGCTGATCACTGCAGCTTCGGCTGCTCACGAATCGGGGGACACAGGGTCGGCGGATCCGGTAATCGAGGGGTTTTCGGATCTGCCGACCACGACATGACAAAGGGGCACGCATACGCGTGCCCCTTTCTCGTGTGATCAGCCGGGTATGCCGCTTTCCGGCGGGGTCGATTCTTCGCCGGTGTATTCCTCCACAGCCGAATCGCCGATGTCCGTCTGCAGTACCGGAGTCAGGTACTCGGGCACTCCGCCGCGGATCTGGAAGACACTGGCGCCGGAGATACCGAGGTGACTGTCTTCCGAGTACCGGAACGGAGCCAGCTGCGGTCCCTCGAAGTCCATTCCGCCGTCCTGGATGGCTGCGACGATGCCCTCGCGGGTGGGATTCTCGCCTGCCGCCTCGAGCGCCTGCACGAAGGCATAGGCCTGGCTCAGACCGTAGATGCGGTAGTTGGTCAGCGGGTCGCCGGTCCCGTTCTCCGCCCAGACCTTCTGCCACAGTTGGGTCCAGGGATTCTCCGGAGAGTCGACGCCCGGGATGTACTCCAGCGAGATCATCCCTTCGAGCGACTGAGCGCCGTCGGTGACCGCACCCTGCGAGAAGCGGCCGAGCAGTGAGCCGACGAGGTCGACGTCGGAACCGATCGAGCTGTAGAACCACTCGGGGTCGTAGTTGAGCCGCATGGCGGTCAGCTGGCTCAGCGCGGTGTACGAGGGCACGTTGAAGCCGAGGATCAGATCGGCTCCGGCACCTTGCAGGGCCGCGATCTGAGGTGCGACATCGGTGTTGCCCGAGGTGTAGCGCACCACCTCGACGATCTGGTCGTCGAGATACTGGCGAACCGCTTCCTCACTGTCTCGGCCGAGGTCGTCGTCCTGGAGGAACAGTCCGACCTTGGCGTCGGGCCGGTTCTTGGTCACCCAGTCGCCGATGATCTTGCCCTCGACCTGATAGTCGGGCTGCCAGCCGAAGGTGTTGGGGTACTTCTCTGGATCGTTGCCCCACATGATCGCGCCGGAGGAGACGAACAGGTCCGGCACACCCTCCTCGTTGAGGAAGTCGATGACAGCGCTGTGGGTCGCGGTGCCGAGTCCGCCGACGACGGCGAACACCTCGTCCTGCAGTACGAGTTCGTTGACGACCTGGGTGGTGGTGGTCGGATCGTACGAGTCGTCTCGAACCACGTACTCGATCTGCCTGCCGTTGATGCCGCCTGCGGCATTGACGTAATCGAAGTAGGCCTGTGCGCCCGTGGGGATTTCGCTGTAGCCGGGAGCCGCGACCCCGGTCAACGGAAAGTGGGCACCGATCTTCACCGACGTGTCGGTGATGCCGACCGTCGACCCTTCCGAGGACTCCGTCGCCTCGTCCCGGCCACCTGCACCGCATGCCGCGGCCAACGAGACGACGGCGACGAGCGCGGTCGTTCTGAACGCCACCGATCCGAACTTTTTCATTTCATTCCTTTTCTGGTTGTACGTAACTTGCGATACGTGCCCACCAAACCCAGTGGGGCGAACAGGATGACGAGGACGGTGAAGATTCCGGTCACCAGTGGGGCGAGTTCGGCCGATTGCAGACTGCTCAGCCCCAGATCGAGTCCGAGGTTGGTCACCACCGGCGGGATGTAGGTCAGCAGAACGGCCCCGATCAATGCGCCGGAGAGGGTTCCCAGTCCACCGATGACGACGGCGGAGAGCAGGGTCAGCGAGAGGGTGAGGGTGAAGCCGCTCGGCGCCGCGATTCGGGCCGACATCGCCAGCACTGCACCGCCCGCGCCGGCACAGGCCGCACTGACCACGAACGCGAGGATGCGTGCGCGGCCCAGGTCGATACCGGCCAGTTCGGCGGCGACCTCATCGTCCCGGACGGCCCGCCAGCGACGACCGATGCGGCTCGACGAGATGTTGGCCAACAGGAAGAACACCAGCACGAGCAGTATCCAGCTGACGTACGCGACGAATTTCGTTCCGCTGAGCTCGTTTCCGGTGACGAAGAACATCATGTCGTCGATCAGCTCCGGCACTTTCGGTGCCGGGACGACGAGCCCTTGTTCGCCGCCGAGGTAGTCCGAGAAGTACAGGGCCAGGCCCGGTACGGCGACGGCGAGCGCCAGCGTCGCACCGGCCAGGTACGGCCCGTGCAGTCGGGCGGCGGCCACTCCGACCACGATGCCCACTACTGCCGAGATCACGGTGGCGGCAAGCAGGACGAGGGGTACCGACCATCCCGAATCGTTGGCGCGCAGCATCAATGCTGCGGTGTACGCACCGACCGCCATGAACGCGCCGTGCCCAAGCGACAGCTGGCCGCTCAACCCGGTCAGCACCGTCAGTCCGCCTGCAGCGATCGCCAGGTAGGCGACGGAGGTGAGTTGGCTCTGACGGAATGTGCTCAGAGATTCGAGGGCAAGCACGATGACGACGAGTCCGATGACAGCGCCCAGGAAGTGGCGTCGAACCGGTGTTGCGGTGAGGCGAGTGAGAGTTGCGTTCATGTCATACCCTCCTGGCCGCGGAGCCGGCGAAGAGCCCGCTCGGTCGCAGCAGAAGCACGACGATCAGGATCACCAATGCCGCGCTGGAGACCAGATCCTGACCGAGATAGCCGCTGACGAAACTGAGCCCGATGCCCATCAAGAGTCCGCCGACCACTGCGCCCGCCGGGCTGTCCAGTCCGCCGAGAACTGCTGCGACGAAACCGAATACGACGATCGAGTCCATGTAGCCCGGATGTACCAGCGAGCCACCTGCGATGAGCAGACCCGCCAGTGAACCGACCACTGCGGCCAGAGCCCATCCGAGAGTGAGCATTCGGCTCACGCGGACTCCGAGGAGTTTCGCGACCTCCTGCTCGAAGGCGCTCGCGCGCATCTTCAGTCCCAGATCGGTGAACCGGAACAGCAGGATCAGCAGTCCCAGGACCACGAGGACGGCGATGATCTTGAAGATGTCGTAGCCGGTCAACGCCACGTTCATGTCGCCGATCCGCTGCCCGGTGAGGCCGAACGGTGCGGGGAAGGAACGGAATTGGTTGCCGAAGATGATGGCGGCCACGGCGTGGATGATGATGAACAACCCGAGCGTGAGAATGACCGGGTTGATGTGCGACGAGCTGTCGACGAATCGGATGACGAGTCGCTCCGTCAAGGCTCCCAGGAGCAGGCCGCACAGCAGCGCGACTGCGAATCCGATCCAGTACGAGTAGCCGGCGTCGATGACGACCAGTGCGACGTACGTGGTGATCATGGCCATCGGGGCCTGGGCGAAGTTGACGATGCGGGTCGATCGCCAGATGAGGACGAGGGCGAGCGCGAACGCGGCGTAGATCATGCCTGTCGTCACGCCGTTGATGAGGATGGTGAGCAGTTGTTGCACTGTGGCAGGCGTCCTTTCGGCTCTAGAACCCGAGGTAGGCGTGTCGGAGGGCGTCGTCCCCGGCCAAGGTGTCGGCGGGACCTTCCACCGCGACCTTGCCCAGATCCAGGACGACGGCGTGTTCGGCGATCGACAGCGCGCTGCGAGCGTTCTGTTCGACGAGAACGACGGTCATCGACTCGGAGTCGACGAGCCCGCGCAACGTCTCGAATATCTGTGCGGCGACTTTCGGTGCGAGTCCGAGAGAGGGCTCGTCGAGCAGAAGCACCGACGGTGTCGCCATCAGTGCTCGGCCGATCACGAGCATCTGCCGCTCTCCACCGGACAGGGTGTGTGCGGAGGACGTTCGACGACCGGTCAAGGGCGGAAACATGTCGTAGATGCGGTCGAGGGTGACGGCGTCGTGACTTCGGTTGCGTCCCATCGCGCCGAGTCGAAGATTCTCGTCGACGGTCAACTCGGCTATGACGCCACGTCCCTCGGGAACGTGCGCAAGACCTTTGCGGGACATGCGATCCGGTGCCACGCCGACGATGTCGGCCCCGGCGAGTTCGATCCTCCCCGACACCGGTTTCAGCAATCCCGAGATGGTCCGCAGCAGAGTCGTCTTCCCTGCTCCGTTCGCGCCGAGTACGGCGGTGACAGCTCCGGCCGCGACGGTCATCGACACCGAGTCGAGGGCGGTGACCGGGCCGTAGCGAACGGTCAGATCCGTGATTTTCAGGTGTGCCGCGTCAGTCTTCATGTGCCACTTCGTTTCCGAGATATGCCGCCAGTACGGCAGGGTCCTCGCGGATCTGATCGGGCGTTCCCTGTGCGATGACCTTGCCGAAATCCAGCACGTAGATTCGGTCGCACACACTCATCACGAGATCCATATGGTGTTCGACGAGCATCACCGATGTCGCGGGTCTTTCCGGTTCGGAATCGGTCGGTGTTGTTGCGAGCGATCGGATCTCGTCGCCAAGCTCGCTCATTTCGTCACTGGACAGACCCGAGGCGGGTTCGTCCAGCAGGAGCAATGTCGGGGCGCTCACCAGGGCGCGTGCGAGCGCAACGCGTTTGCGCACCGCGTACGGCAGGCTCGGTGGCAACCGGTGCGCATAGCCGTCGATGCGCAGGCGTTCGAGAGTGGCCATCGCGGTGGAACGGACCGCGGCGTCGTCGGTGGCACTCGACGGTAGGCCGAGGAGTCCGGCGAGGATCCCGGTGTGCGCTGTCCGGTCGGCACCGACCATGACGTTGTCCAGCACGGTCATCCGATCGAACAGTCCCAGTCCCTGGAGAGTTCGGCTCATGCCGAGCCGGGGAAGGTCGTGCGGTCGTAGCCGGATCAACGGTTCGCCGAGTCGTCCGAGTGTTCCCGATCGGGGACGAACGAGTCCGCACGCGACGTTGAACAGAGTCGTCTTGCCCGCACCGTTGGGCCCGATGACGCCGAGAACTTCGCCGGGTCGCACCTCGAGACTGACTCCGGACAGCGCGACTATGCCGCCGAAGGACACCTCGATGTCCGCCATGGTGAGGACCGGGTCCTTCGTTTGAAGAGAGTTCAAGTGATCCACCTCACAATCTGTTGCGTTCACTATGGTGCGTTTCGCACAACGGGCGATATGGGCGCTGCGCACAGAATGTTTGGGTCCCTGGGCACCAGTAACGGTCAAATCGACCTGTCATGTGGGCTCAGTGCGCAAAACTGTCCAGGTGGGTGCTCCCGATGGTCGACGCGCATCGGCGCGTTCGGCTGCCCGCGGAGCGGTGACGGACTCCGACCAGGAGAAAATTCGGAGTGCGTGGGCCGCGTTGACTCCACGGGCCGACGCGATCGCAGACTCCATCACGCTGGCGCTGATAGAGCAGGAACCCGCCTACCTCGCCAGTTCGACTCCGGACATCGCCGGCGAGATCAGGCGCAGTACCCGCGAGCACATCAATCAGGGCCTCCGCACGTTGTCGGGGCTACGTACCGCGAACGACAACACCCGTGAGGTGTGGCGTCGTACCGGCAGGGAGCGTGCACGCCAGGGCATTCCGATGGAGTTGGTACTCAAGGCGTACACGCTCGGGAGTCGGACGCTGTGGGAGGAGTTGATGCTCGAGCGCGAGCAGCGTCGAACCAGAATCGACGAGCATCTGCTTCTGGTGGCCGGTCAACAGTTGTGGCGTGCGCTGGACAGTCAGTACGAGACTCTCGTCGAGGCATACCGCCAGGAAAGCGCTCGAATGCAGCAGCGGGACATCGCCAACGTTCTGGTGATACTCGACGGCCTACGATCGGGGCGAGGTGGTGATCCGGCATTCGTCGTGGAAGCTCGTGCCACTCTTGGCCTTTCGGCATCGCAACAGATCGCGTGTGTGGTCGGACCGCTGGACGATCAAGGGTCGCCGCCGCTCCCGGCGCCCGAGGACGCGTTGGATCAGATCGGTGCGGTCTCGCATTGGAACACCAGGGACGGCCACCAGTTCGCGCTCGTCGCACTCGGAACCGGATCGTGGAACTCCGTCGTCGACGCCCTCGCTGCTCGAGCCGTCGGGCCGGTGGGGGTCGCTCATTCTCCGGAGGGACTGTCGTCGTTCGCGGCGGCGTATCGCCTCGCAGCATTGACGGCCGAGACCATCACCGAAGACAGCGGCGTTGCCTTGGCTACGGACCGACTGCCCCGCGTGATCATGGCGGCCGACGACCAGTCGTCGGAGTTGCTGGTTCGCCACGCTCTCGGGAAGTTGTGGACGCACCCGGAGCCGCATCGAGGAACGCTGCTGGACACCCTGGCGCACATGCTCGCGTCGGACGGATCGCCCACCAACGCCGCCAAGGCGCTCTACTGCCACCGAAACACCGTGATCTACCGGGTTCACCGGATCGAGGAGTTGACCGGGCACGATCTGACGGATCCGCGAGATCGGCTCTTGCTCACCCTCGCGCTGGTCAGGACGGGACATTGGGCCCGAGCCGTCGGGCAGGGGGACAGTTCGACGACCCGTGGATCATTCAACCGAATGAATTGACGAGACAATTTCGCAGTCGGTGTAACGAGGTGGCACAGCCTGCATATATTCCAGTTGGCTCCGTGCTGCTGCCTGACCCCCGACCCGGCAGCAGCGCGGAGCCTTTGTCGTTCCTGCGCCGATGGTCTCCGAGTGAGCGTCACCGTTCGGTTTGCGTAAGCTCGTGCCGGGGGTACGCCGTGCAGAAGGGCGGAACAAACAACCAACGGTGGTCCTGGAAGGGTCGAACGTGAGCGAGGGCAACAGTAGGTCGGGTGACGCACCCAACGGTGCCGAACCGAAACCCGACGTACCGCCGTACGACGCTCCCACCGAGGTCTTCGGTGCGATCGGCGACAAGGCGGCCGGTACCGAGCATGTATCCGACGCCGAGCAGATCCCGGAAACGGAGTCCGAGCAGGCATCCGAGGCCGCTGAGCCGGAGTCTGACGACGCGGAATCCGCTGTCGCAGACCCGGCCGTCGACGATGTCGAGACCACCGAAACCGACGCTGCTGCTGCTGGGGACGCGAAGCCCGATGCGGTCCCGGCCCCTTCACAGCCGCCCGCGGCCGACGAATCGCCGACGATCGCGCAACCCGTTGTTCCCGCAGCGGCCGATGTTCCTACTGAGACCGTTGTTCCTGCGCAGACCGTTGTGTCTCCCCAGGCCGAGTCGCCGGTCCAACCACCGGTGATTCCGCCGGAGGACGGAGCGCCGCAGGCCGCCGACGGGTCCGGGTTCGTGCCGCCGTGGCGGAAGATCGCGATCGGGACCGGCGCGGTGGTTGCGGTTCTCACGCTGCTGTACGCGGCGGATTGGATCACCTCCAGCGACCGAGTACCCCGCGGTGTCACCGTCGCCGGGATCGAGGTCGGCGGCAAGAGCCACTCCGACGCCGAAGAACTCCTGCGCTCTGAGCTCGGTGCGCGCGCCGAGCAGCCCGTATCGGTCGACGTCGGCGACCGACAGGTCGAGGTACTGCCTGCCGCTGCCGGTCTCGGTGTGGACTGGAACGCGACGCTCGACCGCGCCGGATCACAGCCGATCAATCCGATCACTCGACTGACGTCGTTCTTCGGCAGCCGCGAGATCGGCGTCGTGTCGACCACGGACGAGCAAGCGCTCACTGCTGCCATCGATGGCCTGCGGGTCGAAACCGATCGCGATCCCGTCGAAGGCGACGTCGTGTTCGACGGCAGCACACCGATTGCCGTCGCGCCGCTGGCCGGCCGGATACTCGACGCCGACGGGACGCGTCGCAACCTGCAGACCGAATGGGCCTCGGGCGCAACGGAAGCGGTGTACGAGTCCACTCCCGTCACGGTGACCCAGGAAGCCGTCGACCAGGCTCTGGAGAACATCGCCGCACCTGCGGTGGAGGCACCGGTGATTGTCGCCGGTCGCGAGAACGTCGACGCGACGCTGCCGACGGATCGGGTGGGCGAGGTTCTCCGCTTCGACCCCGACGGTCAGGGCGGACTGACCCCGATCTACGACACCGACGTCGCCACAGGCATTCTCGCGCCGCAACTCGTGCGCACAGAGGTACCGCCGAGGGACGCGTCGTTCACGTTCTCCGGCGGTGCGCCGACCGTCGTCCCCGGAGAGATGGGCGAGCTGGTCGAGTGGCGCAAGACACTGGAGCAGTTGCCTGCCCTGCTGTCCGCTGACGGACCCCGCACCACCGAGGCGATCTACGAGCCCGCCCCGCCCGCTCTCACCACCGAAGCCGCGCAGAATCTCGGTGTGCGAGAAGTGATTGCCGAGTACACAACCGGTGGGTTCGAGTACGCGTCGGGCGTCAATATCGGGCTGACGGCGCAGATCGTGAACGGTGCGCTCGTGAAGCCGAAGGAAACGTTCTCTCTCAACCAGTACACCGGTCCGCGAGGTACCGCGCAGGGCTTCGTGGAGTCGGGAATCATCGACAACGGTCGACCCGATCGCGCCGTCGGCGGCGGCATCAGCCAGTTCGCGACGACGCTCTACAACGCGTCCTACTTCGCCGGTATGGAAGACACCGACCACACCGAGCACAGCTACTACATCAGCCGATACCCCGAGGCGCGCGAAGCGACGGTCTTCGAAGGTGCCATCGACCTGCAGTTCACCAACCCGAACGACACCGGTGTGGTCATCCAATCGTTCGCCGATTCGTCCAGCGTCACCGTCCGACTGTGGGGAACCAAGACGGTCGACGTCGAATCGATCACCGGTTCGCGAACCAACTTCACCTCACCCGACACGGTGACACTGCCCGCAGGCGCAGGCTGCGTCGCGTCCGGCGGAGGCCAAGGATTCACCGCCAGCGACACCAGGGTGATCAGTGATGCCGCGTCGGGCAGGGAAATTTCGCGGAACACCAGAACGGTGAAATACGACCCGATCCCCATCGTTCGATGCGTTCAGCCCGATCGCCCGGCACCCGCGGCGGACCCGGCTCCGGAACCGGACGAAGACGAGTGATGCTGCAACCGCGAGAGGGCCATTCGAATCACGTCGATTCGGACTGTGGCGTTGCTGCCCGATCGGGTGTTTGCTTGCAGTAGGTGTTCGCTAGACAGAACGGGCCCACGCGGGGTTGCATCACAAGATCGAAAGGGAGCTTCGTCCATGACGCTCACACGTACCGTCCTCGATCAGCAGACGCTTCGTGAGGCGTACGCGCAGTTCCCGAGCGGAGTCGTCGCGATCGCCGCGAAGATCGACGGCGTCCTGGTGGGCTTGGCGGCCAGCAGCTTCGTCTCGGTGTCCATCGACCCGCCCCTCGTCGCGGTGTGCATCCAGAACACGTCGACGACATGGCCGAAACTCGAGTTGGCACCCAGCATCGGCGTCAGCGTTCTCGGCGAGGCACACAACGACGCCGTCCGTACCCTGGCAGCCAAGACCGGTGACCGCTTCGCCGGCCTCGACCTCACCGTCACCGACGGGGGAGCAGCCTTCATCGTGGGGGCCACCGCATGGCTCGACACCACCATCGAGCAGCAAATCCCCGCGGGCGACCACGCAATAGTGTTGCTGCGCATACATTCCCTGGACGTCCAGAGTGAAGTGAACCCAATCGTGTTCCACGGCAGCAAATTCCGCAAACTGCAGCAGTAGCGACTCGACTCCCCAGGTCCCCCCCCCGGCTCCCCAGGTCCTTCGGCTCCCTAGGTCCTCCCGCCTCCCCAGTCTTCGCCTCCCCAGTCTTCGTCGGTTCCCTAGGTCCCCCGCCTCCCCCGTCTTCGCAAAAGCGCGCGCGTTTGTCGAATGCGCGCGAATTGGTGGTCTGATCGTGGGCAATTCTGCGCGCACCTGACGAGTGCGCACGCATTTGTGAGGTCCGGCGTTGGTTTCGGCCTTCGACGCTTCGTCGGGTCGGCCCGCGTGACGATGCGCCGTCGGCCTGTTCCCTGTTTCCCGTGTTCCTGTGTTCCCTGTTCCCGTTCGCCTGCTTCGGTTCCCCAGTTTTCGCAAAAGCGCGCGCGTTTGCTGAATGCGCGCGAATTGGTGGCCTGATCGGGGGCAATTCTGCGCGCACCTGACGACTGCGCGCGCGTTTGCGGCTCCGACGGCACAGCGAACTGGTACCCCCGTACCTGTATTCATCCACAGGTCCGAAGTTGTACACAGGCAGGTACTTTCGTCCTCGGATCGGTGCGCGCATGGTCGAGACTCGGAGGATGAGGGATGACCGAATGGTGCGACGCTCGGAGGCTCTTGCCGATGGCAATGCCGATCACGAGCTGCGAGCAATGTATGAACGCGGGGGCTGGGAGCGTTTGGTGAATGGCGTCTACGTTCCGACGTCGAGGCTGGCCGGCCTTTCGGAGCAGGAGCGGCATCGGCTGTTGATCGACGCCGTATTTCCGATGATTGCGGACGGCAGCACGGTGAGTCACCGTTCGGCGGCGCTACTGCACGAATTACCCTTGCCCACGGGCGGATATTACAAAGTTCACGTCACCCGACGCCGCCGCGGCGGAGGTCGAACGAGTGCAGCGGTGATCGTGCACTGTGCGCCGTGGGTACCCAGCACCACCGTCGACGGAATTCCCGTGACCTCATTGGCGCGGACGGTTGTCGACCTTGCCCGTACCGAGCCGCTTCTGTCGGCGGTGATCGCAGGTGACTCAGCTCTGAAGCGCTGCGATCCGAAGGAGCTTGAGTCGGAGTTGCAGCGTGCTCGGGGATGGAAAGGTGTGGCGCAGGCGCGACGAGCCATTTCTCTCATGGACGGGCGGAGCGAAAACCCCGGCGAGTCTCAGAGTCGAGTCATTCTGCGTGAGAACGGATTCGACGTGGAATCGCAGGTGGAGATCCTGGATCCGGACGGGCGGACGGTGGCGCGGATCGATTGGCTGGTCAATGGCGTCGTGGTGTGCGAGTTCGATGGTAAAGCCAAGTACACCAAGTACCTACGGCAGGATGAGCACCCCGGCGACGTGGTGTTCAGGGAGAAGGTGCGGGAGGACGCGGTGCGCGATCTCGGCTATCCCGTCGTGCGCTGGACGTGGGCAGATTTGGCGAATCCGGCGGAGCTGGTGGCGCGCGTGGCCCGAGCTGTGGAGCGGGCTGCTGCCCTGCCTCCACCACGAGGGACGGTGCGGAGTACCTCGTGCGGCCCGCAAATGCGCGCGCATTCGCCGAATGCACTCGAAATTGCCTGAGTATTCGGCAGAATTCGCGCGCATCTGACAAACGCGCGCGCTTTTGCGGCGGCTGGGGGTTTGCAACCCCGCTCATCTGACAAACGCGCGCGCTTTTGCGGCGGCTGGGGCTCGCACCCCCGCCTCCCAATCAAATGCGCGCGCTTTTGCGGCAAACCCGGGCCCCGCCGCGACACCACCGCCCCGGCGTACATATGACAACGGCCGCACTCGAGAACGAGTGCGGCCGCCGAAGAGTTCAGGGAATCAGAATGCTGCTTCGTCCAGTTCCATGATGTCGTTGTCGATGTTGGTGAGGATGGCGCGGGTCGCCGTGAGCTGCGGCAGGATGTTCTTGGCGAAGAACGAGGCCACTGCGATCTTGCCCTCGTAGAACGCCTTGTCCTTGCCCTCTGCGCCGTTGTCGAGTGCGGCGATGGCGATCTCGGACTGACGCAGCAGCAGCCAGCCGATGAGCAGGTCGCCGAAGCCCATGAGGAAGCGCACCGATGCCAGACCGACCTTGTACAGCTCGGTGGGCTGGTCCTGTGCGCCCATGAGGTGCTGGGTCATCGAGGTGACGATGGCCTGCACGTCTTCGAGTGCGGTGGCGAGCAGTGCGCGCTCGGCCTTGAGGCGACCGTTTCCTGCTTCGCTGTCGATGAACGACTTGATCTGTCCGGCAACGTGAGCCAGCGCCACACCGCGATCGCGGGCGATCTTGCGGAAGAAGAAGTCCTGCGCCTGGATGGCGGTGGTTCCTTCGTACAGCGAGTCGATCTTGGCGTCGCGGATGTACTGCTCAAGGGGGTAGTCCTGCAGGAACCCGGAGCCGCCGAGGGTCTGCAGGGATTCTGCGAGTACCTGGTAGGCGATTTCGGAGCCGACACCCTTGACGATGGGCAGCAGGAGGTCGTTGACGCGGTATGCGATGTCGGCGTCTGCGTCCGAGACCTGCTTGGCGGTGACCGGATCCTGGTGTGCGGCGGTGTAGAGGTACACCGCACGCAGGCCTTCCGAGTACGCCTTCTGCATCATCAGGCTGCGACGCACGTCGGGGTGGTGGGTGATGGTGACGCGGGGAGCGGTCTTGTCGGTCATCTGCGTCAGGTCTGCGCCCTGGACGCGCTCCTTGGCGTACTCGAGTGCGTTGAGGTAGCCGGTGGAGAGGGTGCCGATTGCCTTGGTGCCGACCATCATTCGAGCGTGCTCGATGACGTCGAACATCTGCGCGATGCCCTTGTGGACCTCGCCGACGAGCCAGCCCTTGGCGGGAATGCCGTTGCCACCGAAGGTGAGTTCACAGGTGGCGGAGGCCTTTAGGCCCATCTTGTGCTCGACGCCGGTGACGAAGGCTCCGTTGCGCTCGCCCAGTTCGCCCTTCTCGAAGTCGAAGAGGATGGACGGCACGAAGAACAGGCTCAGTCCCTTGGTTCCGGGTCCGGCACCTTCGGGGCGGGCGAGTACGAGGTGGAAGATGTTCTCGAAGAGGTCGTCGGACACTGCCGAGGTGATGAAGCGCTTGACGCCTTCGATGTGCCACGAGCCGTCGTCCTGCTTGATCGCCTTGGTGCGACCTGCGCCGACGTCGGATCCGGCGTCGGGCTCGGTCAGGACCATCGTGGCACCCCAGCCGCGCTCGACGGCTACCTTGGCCCATTCCTTCTGCTCGTCGGTTCCGTTGTGGTACAAGATGTTTGCGAATCCGGGGCCTGCGGAGTACATGAACGCGGCCGGCTGCGATCCGAGGAGCATCTCGTTGATGCCCCAGAGCAGGTTGCGGGGTGCTGCCATGCCACCGACTTCTTCGTCGAGGCCGACGCGCCACCACTCGCCGTCGTAGAGCGCCTTGAACGACTTCTTGAAGGAGTCGGGCAGCTTCAGGCTGTGGGTTTCGGGATCGAAGACGGGCGGGTTGCGGTCGGCGTCCGCGAAGGACTCGGCCAGCGGTCCCTCGGCGAGGCGTACGACCTCGCGCAGCATGTCGCGGGCTACTTCACCGTCCATGTCGCCGAAGTTGTCGCCTTCGAGTGTCTCGTCGAGTCCGAAAAGCTCGAAGAGGTTGAACTCGAGATCCCGGAGGTTGCTCTTGTAATGGCCCATTGCTCGTTCGCTCTCCAGTCGGTGGTGCGGTCTCGTGAGTACCGCCCAAGTTAGCTACTCGTCGGTAACTTAACGGATATTACCCCCGATCCGGTTCGCTGCCAAGGGGAGGCCTACTCGCCAGTAGCAATGCGTCGATCGCTGTGCCGCCGGTCACGTCGCGATAGCGGTTTTCGGCAGTGAGGATGGTCAGCCGAGTACCGATGTCCGACGCCAAATCCTCTGGCGTGTAGAGGATCTCGGCTTCCTGTGGACCACCGACGCCGGAGTCGATGTTCGCGGAATGGTGTCCGAGAATCATGAGGATTCCATCAGGTTTCAGCGCGGAAACGGCGACCGAAACGGCCTTCTGCCGTTCGTTCGGGGGTAAGTGGAGATAGAACATGAGAACCAGGTCATAGTTCGGTTCGGTTGACAACTGCGTCACATCGGCGTGGACCCAGGTCAGTCGCTCGCGCACCGATCGCGGTGCCGAAGACGACACGTCGTTCGCCCTCGTCAGCGCCACCGAGGAGAAATCGACGGCGTCGACGGTCCAGCCGCGGGTTGCCAACCAGATCGCGTTGCGACCCTGGCCGGACGCGAGATCCAGTGCGCGACCTCGCTCGAGCGTCGTCGCGACTTCGACGAGCGTCGCGTTCGGTGCCTCGCCGTAGACGAGTTCTCGGCCTTCGTACTTGCGATCCCAGTCTGCGGCGTCCACCTTCGGAAGCCTAGTGGCGGTTCCTACAGCGTCGCGCGCAGCAGCAGCACGTTGTAGTTCTGGTAGACCGTCGCCAGGAAATACAGGTCGCGGCCGGTCGAGTAGGGATGGATGTACGGCGCGTAGATGGAGCTGACCTCGCGGGTGTCGACCAGAACCTCCGGTGGGCTCCACGGCCCGACGGGTGACGGTGAGCGTCGCAGGACGATCGAGTTGGCGTTGTCGGTCGTCATCATCAGGTACTGACCGAGGGTTGCGTTGTACGCGACGGACAGTTCGCCGACGCCGCCGACGATGGGGGCGGCCGCGGCCGGGTCGCCCTTCTTCCAGTCCTGGCCGGTCCAGTACTCGTATTCGCCGAGCCGGGCGATGTCCTGTTCCTTGACGCGAGCGACGTGGCCGAGGTTGAAGCGACCGGGCGGGGTGCCGTACTGGTAGACGTAGCCGCCGTCCTTCAGGTAGGCGCTCTGCTGGAAGTTGCGGTCGCCGCCGACGCTGGGCCGCTGGGTGTCCGGTAGTGCTGCCCAGTTCTCCCCGTTGTCGTTCGACACGGCCAGGCCGGAGAAGTTGGTCTCCCAGGTTCCCGGCGGTCCCCAGTTCTTCACGGACATCAGGTTGAGGTACTGGCTGTCGCCGACGGCCACGCCTGCCGTCGGGATTCGGCTGATCTCGACGAACGGGATCTTGGGGCTGGGGACGACCTCTTTGGTCTGGCCGATCGGGTCCAAAACGACGCTGTCGAAGTTCATGCCGTCGGCGAGGTTCCGGTCGTTGCTCCGCACGATGGCGTTGCTGCGCCACGACCACAGGCTGCCCTGCAGCAGGTTGGGTACGCCGAGGCCGGCGGTATCACCGAATGCCGTCAGCACCTCGCCGCGGCCGTTGTCCCACATGATGCCGAGATCGGTGCCGATCATGTTGACGTTCTGCGTGTTGTTGGGACTCGAGATACCGGTCACCTGAGCGACGGCTTGTGCGCGACCCTGAAGCTGCGGCAGCCCGAACGTGCCGTTGAGTCCGGCAATGGGATTGACCGCATTGGGATTGGCGAGGGCGTTGGGCCCGGTGACCAGTAGCGACGTGGCTACGGCCATGGTGGCAACGGTCAAGACTCTGGAACCCACGCGACGCACGACGATCTCCCCCACTTCGATTTCACTCCCCGGCAACCGACGAGAACCATATCAGCGGTTTGTTCGAGGCGGAATAAATCGAGTGATCCGCTGTTTCTGGAAATCGGGCGAATGCACCTCGGTGTCGTAATCTGGACAGCGTGAGTGATCTGCCCGATTCCCGGCTGGCGAGGGATTTGTCCGTCAGTGCAATGCGATTGAATCGGAGACTCCGACTGCGCCATTCCAGCGACAGATTGCCCGTCGCTCAGCTGTCGATTCTGACGACGTTGCTTCGTGAGGGTCCGATGACGACGGGGGAGTTGGCGGCGCGCGAGCGGATCAAGCCGCCGTCGGTGTCCAGGTCGTCGCACGCCTTGGTCGAGTTGGGTTTGATGAGCCGGGAGCCGCATCCGACGGACGGCAGGCAGGTGGTTCTTCTGCTGACCGATGCGGGAACGGCGACTGCGCGGCAGGAGGTTGCCGCTCGGGAAATCGCGCTGGCGGAACAATTGGACGAATTGACGCCGCAGCAGCGGGAGACTCTGGCCGCAGCGGCTCGTATTCTCACCGAGATCGTCGAGCGGGTCGACTGAACGCCGTCAGTTCTCGTGGTGAAGTTCGTGCTCGAGAGCCTCGACGTCCCACTCGATCGTCGACCCCAATTCCTCGGAGTCACCCCGGCGCGCGACGCGGCCGAGGACGGTGGCGACGACTGTCGCGAACACCATCCAGACGGCTACGCCTATCAACAACCCGGTCATGTCACACTTTCTAGCACCTGTGTCTGTGAAATAGCCGTGAAACGGTGGTTCAGCTTTGTTGCGATTCGATATTGGTCGCGTGCGGTCCGGCAATTCGGGCAGATCGAAGGTGCTGTTCCACAACGGATGTGGAGGTTGCGGCCTCGATGCGGCATTTCGGTCGAAACAGACCTGACGGAACGGACCGAGGCCCCTTTCAATTACCAACTTTTCCGACGGCAATATGGAACCGACTGTTCGGTGCGCACAATTGCGCCACCGCTTCGAGATCGGACTCGAAATCGACATCGCGCAATTCCGGGAGCATCGTGATCGACGCCCCGGCCGCGGTCAAGGCATCGAGTGTGTCGGAGCCCGTCGACGGGGCGGACATGGGCACGTCGAGCAAGAACCGAGCGAGTTCGGGGTTGCGCAGGCCGAGCGCCCACCAGCCGCCGTCCTCGGCGAATCCGAGTACGTCACTGCTGCCGAGTTGCGCGGCCGCGTCGGACAGCAAGTGCGCCGTGACCTGAGGGGTGTCCATGCCGATCTGCAGTACGGAACCGGTGGTGGCCGCGTCGGCGTGGGCATTGGCCAGTCGTTCGCCCAGTCCGTCGCCGCGCTGCGCTACGACCGTGAACGACGCCAGCGCGCGGGTCAGTTCGTCGGCGCGAGCCGCGTCGGCGAGATTGCCGGTGAGGGCCACGACATGGCGATCGACGTCGGCG
Organism: Rhodococcus sp. IEGM 1372; assembly: GCF_030056835.1. NCBI lineage: Bacteria > Bacillati > Actinomycetota > Actinomycetes > Mycobacteriales > Nocardiaceae > Rhodococcus > Rhodococcus sp. IEGM 1372. Next base: position 73,731 of record NZ_JASHKS010000005.1, read on the forward strand.
GCCGAGACGGCGTCGAGGGTGTCGAGCAGCGAGGCCGCCGCCAGTTCGGCTGCGGCGGCGTCGCCGATCGTGGTGGCGAGGCGTGTCTTGGCCAGCCCGGGTACGGGGGCTTTGGCGACGACGAGAGCGGTGACGGTCACGAGAGCACCTTCCAGAAATCCCGCACGGCGACGATCGTTCCTTTCACCGATCCCGAGACCTTCGACGTTCCGGCTGTCCGTGGTCGGTAGACCACGTCGTGTTCGACGACGGTCCAGCCGGCTTCGGCCGCCAGTACCAGCAGCTGCAGTGGATAGCCCGAGCGGCGGTCGGTGACGCCGAGGTCGAGCAGTGCCTGACGGCGTACCGCGCGAATAGCTCCGAGGTCGTGCACGGGCAGCTTGTACTTGGTGCGAAGTCGAAGTGAGAGAACGGCATTGCCGATCCTGGCGTGCAGGGGTGAGCTTCCCTTCGCCGGTCGACGGCGACCGACGGCGAGGTCCGCGTGATCGAGGGCCGTCACGAGGGTCGGCAGGTCACGCGGATCCATCGAGCCGTCTCCGTCGAGGACACAGACGATGTCGGTGTCGGCTGCGACGACGCCCGCGTGGACTGCTGCGCCGTAGCCGGGCACGGTTTCGGAGATCACCGTGGCTCCGTGGGCTGCGGCGACGGCGGCGGTCGCGTCGGTGGAGTTGTTGTCCACCACGATCGTGGAGTAGCCCGCCGGTACCGAATCGAGTACTGCGGGAAGCGATTCGGCCTCGTTCATGCAGGGGATGACGACGGTCACCGATTTCTGTTCAGACACGGGGTGGTCCCGTGCCCTCGGCGTCGCGCAACGGTGCGTCGGCGAATGCGGTGAGACCGTCCCTCGGCATGATCTTCGCGCGGAATCCCAGGGTCTGTTCGGCCAGTCGGGAACTGGCGACGATGTGCCGTACATCGCCGGCTCGGTAGCGTCCGGTGATCTCGGGTGTAGGCCCGCCGCGTGCTTCGGCGAGGATCGTGGCGACCTCACCGATGGTGATCGGTTGTCCCGAGCAGACGTTGAGGGCGGTGAAGCCCTCGGTCTCTGCGTCGATCGACGCGATGTTGGCCGCTGCGACGTCGTGAACGTGCACGAAATCGCGGGCCTGCTTGCCGTCCTCGTACACGGTCGGGGCCTGGCCGAGTTCCAGCGACGAGCGGAACATCGCTGCCACACCGGAATACGGGGTGTTGCGGGGCATGTTCGGTCCGTAGACGTTGTGGTACCGCAGTGCGATCACCGAGCCGCCCGTCGATACCGCCCACGCGGAGGCGTAGTTCTCCTGTGCCAGTTTGCTCGCGGCGTAGATGCTCCTCGGTTCGAGTAACGAATCCTCCTCCACCAGAAGCCAATCGAGGGGCTCACCGGACCTCGGATCGCGATTGTCGAACAGGCCGGCATCGAGATCGGCGCGGGTGCGGGGCGGCGGAACTACGGTCTCGCCCGATGAATTGAGATACCGCCCTTCGCCGTACACGACCATCGACGAGGCGAGAACCAGGCGCGAACAGCCGGCCTCGTACATCGCGGCGAGCAGAACTGCCGTCCCGTAGTCGTTGTGGCTGGCGTAGGCGGGGGCATCCGCGGCATCGACGCCGGCTCCGACGACGGCGGCCTGGTGACACACGACATCCACCCCGCGCAATGCGTCGACGAGCGAGTCCTTGTCGCGCACATCGAGATCGATGATTCCGTCGGCTCGCGCTCCTGGGCCGTGAGCCGATTCCAGCATGGCGTCGACGGCAACGATCTCGTGGCCGGAGGCGGCTGCGGCATCGCGAATGTGACCGCCGATGAATCCGGCTGCGCCGGTGAGCAGTACCCGGGTCATGGCAGCTCGATCGGCAGCGTGAGGCCGGTGTGCACCCGACAGGTCGGGCAGTCGCCGGTGGGAGCGTCGGAGATGGCCGAGCGCACCAGTGCCTTGAGTGGCTCGATGTTCTTCTGGAACTCGGCGAACACGTCCACCGCCTTGACGCCCTGACCGGACTCGATGCCGGCGTCGAGGTCGGTCACCAATGCGATCGGTGCATAGCAGAGTTCGAGTTCGCGAGCCAGAACTGCCTCGGGGTGGCCGGTCATGTTCACCAGCGTCCAACCCTGGCGGGCGAACCACTGGCTCTCGGCACGAGTGGAGAACCGAGGACCCTCGACGACGACCATGACACCGCCGTCGATCGCCGAGTCCTGGACCGCGGACTTGCGGAGCGTCGGGCAGTACGGGTCTGCGAATTCGACGTGAATCCCGCCCTCGTCGAAGTAGGTCTGTGCTCGCCCGGAAGTTCGGTCGACCAGTTGATCGGGAATCACGACGGTGCCCGGGCCGTACTCGGCCACCAGGGATCCGACCGCGCACGGGGCGAACACTCGGCTCACCCCGAGCATCCGCAGCGCCCACATGTTGGCGCGGTACGGCAACGTGTGCGGTGAGTACTCGTGATTTCGGCCGTGTCGGGGCAGAAACGCCACTCGGCGACCTTCCACCTCGCCCAACGTGATCGGGGCGCTCGGAGCGCCGTAGGGGGTGTCGAGCACTACCTCCTCGGCGTCGGCCCCGAAGAACGAATAGAAGCCGCTGCCGCCGATGACGGCTATCTCGGCCCGCCCCGTCGCGTCGTTGTCCATCTGCTCATCCTCCATCACCGTCGGTCGATATGCTGGTCCGAAGTCCCGTTCGCCTTCAAGTCCGCAGGGAGAAAAGACTATCCGTTACTGGAGAGAAGCCGTCGCAGGCACGTTGGCCGTCGTGCTCGTCGTGGTCGCATTCGTCGTTCCGTACCTGGGAAACGAACTCGTCACCCCGATCATCAACAGAACTCCGCAGCAGGTACGTGACTTCGCCGATGCGGCACCGCTGTTCGGCTTCCGCGAGATTCACGTGGGATGGGGAACTCCTGTCGCCGTTCTGATCGCCGTCGCCACCGTGCTGTGGGGGCCGACGGTCGCACGCCGACTGTCGTGGACGCGACTGTTGTTCGTGGTGTGGGGCGCGTCGGCGGCATGGACGATGTCGCTGGCGATGGTGGACGGTTGGAAGCGCGGCTTCGTGAACCGGCTGGCATCGACGGACGAGTACCTGCACGAAGTGCCCGGCATCACCGACATTCCCGCCACGCTCCGCGGATTCTCCGAACGCATTCTGGACTACCAGGCCGATTCGTGGACGACGCATGTGTCGGGTCATCCCCCCGGCGCACTGCTCACCTTCGTGTGGCTCGACCGTCTCGGCCTCGGCGGTGGAGCCTGGGCGGCGACACTCTGTGTGCTGGTCGGCACGAGTGCCGCTGTGGCGCTGGTACTCACGCTTCGGGTCCTCGGCGACGAGAGCATCGCACGGCGGGCAGCACCGTTCGTGGCCATCGCCCCGGCCGCGATCTGGATCGCCGTCTCTGCCGATGCGTTCTACGCCGGTGTCGCCGCGTGGGGAATTGCGCTGCTGGCGATCTCGACGAAGCGCTACCTGTGGCCCGCGTCGATCGGTGCGGGAGTGCTGCTCGGTTTCGGCGTCTACCTCAACTACGGGTTGGTGTTGATGGGCCTGCCTGCGGTCGCGGTGCTGATCGCCGGGCGAAGGATTCTGCCGTTCCTCGGCGCGCTGATCGGTGCGCTGATCGTTGCCGGGATCTTCACCGCGTACGGATTCTGGTGGTACGACGGCTACTTGCTGGTGCAGGAGCGCTACTACCAGGGCATCGCGAAGGACCGGCCGTTCGAGTACTGGGGCTGGGCGAACTTCGCGGCGCTGTTCTGTGCGTTGGGTGTGGCTGTGCCCGCGGCGTTCCCACGGATACTCACCCGGCTGGAGCCGATCAACCTGTTGGTGATCTCGGGCATCGCGGCAGTGGTCATGGCGGATCTGAGCCAGTTGAGCAAAGCCGAGACCGAGAGAATCTGGTTGCCCTTCGCGATGTGGATGCTGATCGCACCTGCTGTGTTGCCGATCCGGACGCATCGTTTCTGGTTGGCGCTGCAGGTGATCGGCGCGTTGGCGATCAATCATCTACTGTTCACGAATTGGTGAACGGGGCCAGCGTCATCTGAGCGAACCAACGCCCGTGGATCGGTGCCACGTCCACCACTCGCAGGCCTGCGGCACCGGCGAGATCTGCGGTGGCGTCGGCGCTGACACTGGACCAGGCGAACCAGTCGCCGACCATGGTGTCGGTTTCCCATCGAACGGTGCGATGGCGAATTCCCGTGTCGCTGGGCGCATCCACTTCGACGATGACGGCCCCGTGGGGGGCGAGCAGGTCGGCGGCCCGGCGAAGCAGACGCACCGGGTCTCCGCCGATGCCGATGTTTCCGTCCGCGAGGAGGACACACGACCAGTTGCCTGTGTCGGGCAGTGGCTCGAAGAGGTCGCGGAGAACGGCGTTGCCGCCGCGTCCGATGGTCAGATCGACTGCAGCTCGGGAGGTGTCGACACCGAGTGCCGAAACGCCGCGTCGAGCAAGTGCTTCGGTGAGTCGACCCGGACCGCAGCCGAGATCGATCGTGGGGCCGGTACAGCGGCTGAGCATGGCGTGATCCGCGCGGCGATCCTCGGCCGACGAGGCGCTGCCACCCATCCAACGCTCGGTGGGAAGCTGCTGCCTGCTGCCGTCGGAATCGCCTATCCAGCAGGGTAGTCCGGCTGCTGCGCGGTTGAAGAGTGTATCGGCGGTGACGCTCATGCTCGGCTCCGTACGAGGGTCCATCGGGTGAAGTAGGCGGCTGCGCTCACGGTGAACAACACGGCGGTCAGTGCGAGCCAACGTCCGAGAAAGGGTTCCTGGGTCAAACCGGTTGCGGCTCGGTACGATTGCGCGCCCTGAGAGAGAATGCCGGGAAAGAACATCAGGAAGGTCAGGGCGGCTCCGAGTGCGGGAACTCGAACGAAGTTCACCGGTGACACGGCCAGGCGGTGACGCGGAATGCCGGTGAGCAGCCGATCGGCCAGTGAGTAGAGCGGGAACAGTACGGCGTCGTGCAGCAGTACCGATCCGAAGAACCACACCAGAACGGATTTCCACCACACGTCGCTGTTCCACAGAGCCTGCGGCCCCATGAGTGTCACGACGTACCCGACCAGTGCGAACGAGAGCAGCAGACCGACCGCGTGCAGCGGGTGTCCACCGTAGATCTTCGTGAAGGCTCTCATTCGTGATTCCTGACCGTGCGATGCAAACACCCGTGCGCGAGCGCCGCCGTTTTCACGGCGACAACTCGCGCACGGGCGTTCAGGAGATGATTAGGCAGTGCTGACCGTGATGGTCGCAACGCCCACGAGCAGTCCCGGGGTCACAGCATCGGTGTTGAAGGTGCTGTTGAGCAGTCCGGCAGCGGTCTCCGAGATCTTCACCTGGGTGCCCTGCAGGATTGCGGTGTTGTCCGGTCCGGTAGCGAGCGGCTGCAGGGTGCGGCCGTCGAGATCGAACAGAACTGCGTCTGCGGCAGCTTCCTCGCCGTTGACCATGACGTCACCGGTGAGAAGCGAAGTGCCGGGATCGATGTCGAAGTTGATGAGCTCGACGACGGTCTCGCCGGCGGTCAGCGACAGGCCGCTGCCGTCGTGCATGATCTCGCCCTGGACGTAGGGGTCGACGGTGCCGGGCTCCCAGTACTTGACGTCTCCGCCGGTGATCGGGAAGCGGATGGATCCGTCTGCGAGAGTGGCGGTTCCGACGACGCCGGGCGTGAGGCCCAGGGTGGTCAGCGCACCGGTGAAGCCGGGATCGAGTGCAACTGCGGTGTCGACACCGTTGCTGAGGTCGGGGACCTCGGCTGCGGGCTCGGGCTCGCTCTCGGTGGTTTCCATGGCCGACGCTGCCGAGGAGGTGGCGTTGTCGACGGTGTCGGACGCCTCGTCGCTGGAGCATGCGGCAAGCGGGACGATGGTGAGTGCACCGATTGCGGTGGCGGCCAAAGCTTTACGAACAGTGAACATGTCGGTCAACCTTCCGTGCTCGTCTCTCGAGCGTTGTGGGTCATTCGGCGCTGCTTGCCGAGCGGATGGGTTCCATCTCGATCCCTTGCAAGGGATCGTGTCCACCTGTTACCCAACAAACCGGACTATCAAACCGGAATTTTTCCGAAGGTTCACTCGGGATCAACGAAGGATCAGGTCCGCAGCTCGTTCGCCGATCACCACCGACGGCGCGTGAGTGTGTCCGCGGATGATGCTGGGCATGATCGACGCGTCGGCGACGCGAAGGCGATCGACGCCCCGCACTCTCAGCTCGGGATCGACGACACTGGCGGGGTCGTTGCCCATACGTGCAGTGCCCACGGGGTGGTACAGCGTGTGCGCATTCTGTTCGAGGGCCTCGGTGAGCAGGTCCGCCGGGGAGATGTTCGACGCCACCCTGGGGCGTACGACGTCGCCGAGCAGTCCCTTCAACGACGGGGTTTCGGAGATGGCGACGCAGGCGCGCAGGCCTTCGATCATCGCCTTGCGGTCCAGTCCGCCGGGGTCGCTGAGGTAGCGGGGTTCGACGACGGGCTTGGCCGACGGGTCGGCCGAGCGGAGGGTGATCTCGCCGCGGCTCTCGGGTTTGACGAGTACCGCGCCGATGACGGCGGCGTGCGAGTCCTGGCCGACGAGTCCCTCGTCGAAGAACGGTGCCGGTCCGAAGATGAGTTCGAGGTCGGGCAGGGCCAGGTCCTCGCGGCTCTTGATGAAGCCGTACGCCTCGGCGACGTTGGAGGTGAGCATGCCGCGTCGGCGCGCGAGGTAGTTGACCAACTCGGGGATCTTCTCGGCGTGGAAGAGGGAGTCGCTTTCGGTTTTCCAGCCGATGAGGGCGGCCAGGTGGTCGAGGAGGTTCTGCCCGACGCCGGGCGCGTGGTGTTGGACGGCGATGCCGTGCGACTTCAGCTGTTCCTGGTCGCCGATGCCCGAGAGCATCAGCAGTTGCGGGGTGTTGATGGCTCCGCCGGAGAGGATCACCTCCTTACGTGCGCGCACGGTGTGTGTCTGCCCGCCGGAGGCGTATTCGACTCCCACCGCGGCGCTGCCCTCGAAGAGCACACGGGTGGCCTGTGCCTCGGTGAGGATGGTCAGGTTCTTACGCTTCTTCGCCGGTCGCAGGTATGCGTCGGCGGTGCTCCACCGTGCTCCACGCTTCTGGTTGACCATCGTGCGGGTGAAGCCCTTGGGCTCGGGCAGGTTCGCGGTTTCCAGCGGATAGCCTGCTTCTTCGACGCCGTCGAGGAACGACGACGTCAGGTCGCGGGGGCTGCGCTGGTGGGAGACGATGAGGGGGCCATCGGTGCCGGCGTCGACTGCTGTTGTGCCCTCGATGTTCTCGATCTTGCGAAAGTATCCGACGAGGTTTCGGAAAGACCACGAGTCGTCGGACACCGCTGCCCACTCGTCGTAGTCGGCGGCGAATCCGCGCACCCACATCATCGCGTTCATCGACGACGAACCGCCGAGCATCTTGCCGCGCGGCCAGTAGATGCTGCGATCACGCAGCTCGGGTTGCGGTTCGGTCAGGTAGTCCCAATCGACCTCGCTGCGAAAGAGTTTGGAGAACGCCGCGGGGATGTGGGCGAACTTGTTCTTGTCCTCGGGGCCGGCCTCGAGGAGGATCACCTCGTTGCGTGGGTCTGCGCTGAGGCGATTGGCCACCACCGCGCCTGCCGAACCTGCGCCCACCACGATGTAGTCGGCCGTCGTGCGCTGAGAGCTCATGATTGTCCTTCGGTCGTCGACGGTGGGTTCTACCCGCGCAGGGCGGAGGCGAAGATTGCCGGCAGCTTGGACCAGGACGGTGCTCCCGCGAATGCGGTGAGCAGCTTGCCGGTCGATGCTGCGGTCTTGTTGGTGACGAACCACGGTGGCTTCGGGGAGATGGAGAGTTCGCCGTTGATCAGCGAGCGCGGCATCGGGCGGAAGGGCCCGCGCACCACTGTTCGCTCGGCTCCGTCGATCAGTAAGGCGTTGTGCACGATGCCGATTCCACTCTGGACGTCGTCGACGGTGTGGCCGGGGAATGCGCCCCAGGTGGCTGCTGCGGTGAGGAATCCGATGGCCGTCCAGGCGTTGACGGCGATGGTGCCGTAGCGCAGGTCGGCGAGCATGGTGTCGAACTTCTCCCCGAGTCCCTTGATGGTGCCGGGGGTGCCGATGATGTTGATGCCGAGGGTGCCGGTGAATTCCTCGTTCGCGGCCTGAACCGCCTTGGCGGCGAATGCTGCTCCGCTGTAGGGCAATTCGATGATGCCCATGACCGGTGCGAAGTACTCGGTCTGCAGCAGCGGTGCGTATTCACCGGGGTTCAGGTCGGTGATGAGTACGCGGCCACCGCGCTCGCCGAGGCGCTCGGCGGACGGGTAGGTGGCGGTGGCGTCGGACACTCGCTTGTCGCTGCCGGGGTAGTACGGCGCTCGTGCAGGCGCGCGGTCCAGGGCGGTGCGCAGGGCGGCGACGAACTCGTCGCGCTGCTTCCATTCCGAGGACAGTACGACGACCTGCGAAGCGACGCAGTTGTATCCACTGTTGTGCAGGCGTTGGGTGGCGATGTGTTCGGCCTGGAATTCGATGTCGGCGCGGCTCCACTCACCGGGCAGAACGATGGTGGGCGAGACGCCACCGAGTTCGCTGGAGATCTCCTTGGTGAGGATCGGGTCGTTGGCCGCCTTGCGGGCAGCTCCGTCCGGGCCAGGACCGAAGACGATCGCGTCGTGCGTGATGGCGCTGCCGGTCATGTGGACGTGGTCGACACGATCGTGCTGCACCAGGTAGGTGCCCACGTCGGCTCCACCGGTGAGCAGGCGCAGTGCGCCGATGTCGACGAGCGGCGCGAGAACCTTCTCGAACACCGGCAACAGTGGATCCATGATGGGGTTGAGCTTGAGTGCGACGACTCGGTTGAACGCGATCAGTTCGTACAGCGCGTCCAGCGGCGCGATCGAGGTGATGTTGCCTGCGCCCAGTACCACTCCGATCCCCGCGGTGCGGGTGGGATCGAGCTGGGCGAGGCCTGCGGTCCGCTGTGCGGTTGCACGGTCGATTCCTGGCTTCAGCCATACCTCGGCGGTGAACCCGTTGAGCAGGAGGCGCTCGAAGATGTTGAGAGGCAGCACCGAGACCGTCGTGCGCCCACCTGGTGCCGTTCCGAACGTGGCACCGGCCAGCGGGCTGCTACCGGCTTCGAGCGCCGCGAGTGTGTGCGCCACGGTGCCGAGTCCGTTCAGGAACGAGTACGGACCCGACAACCATTCCTCTCCGACGAGGGTGGACGAGGCGTCGAGCTTCTTGATCGACGCTGCCGCCGTCACCCACTCCTGCGCGTGAGCTGTGGTCAGTGCGTGCACGCGCTCGAGCAGGGCACGGCGCTCGGCCAGGGTGAGGCGTCCCCAGTTCTTCTCTCCCTCGGACAGATCGGCGAGTGCGGAGTCGACTGCCTCGGTGGGTCCCGGCGTCGGTACGGGCTTCAGGTGTGGGGTGACGTCGCTGGTCAACTTCTCGGCTCCACTCGTCGTTCGGGTACACGCTTCCACTGTGATTGTGGTCGCACTCGGACGTGGGACGCTATGGGCCACGGCTCTCAATCGGATGCAGCGGTTTGTGCAGCGGCACAATTTGGCTGTGGCGTGGCTTACACGGGTGAGGTTAGAGTTCTGTCATGACCGCCACCGAATTCGACGTGCATCCGTCACCGACCGATCTGGCCGCGACGATGCTCGACGGCGTCGACGATCTGGCCACGGAACTCGTGCGACGGATCCTGGGGGCCGAGCACGCCTACCTGGAATCGACGCTGCTCACCACCGAGCAGCTCTACGAGGCGTCGCGGAGCAACCTGGCGTCGATGCTGGGCAAGCTGTCCGGTCGTGCTCCCATGCGACTCGAGTCGGCTCGGGACGCGGGCCGACTCAAGGCGGAGCAGGGGGTACCGCTGGCTGCCCTGCTTCACGCTTTTCGGTTGGGCGGCAGGTTGGTCTGGGACGAGTTGATGGAACGTTCGGACGGCCGGGCGAGTCATGCGCTGCTGGACATGGCCGCCCAGGTCTGGGCTCTGGTCGACGTGTACTCCGACGAGGCAGCGGAGGCCTATCGAGAGAGTGCCGACATGCGCGCGCGGGAGAGCGCCGAAGCCCGTGGACGCCTCATCCGTGTGCTCTTCGCCGATCACGGCGCGAATCCGACTGCGGCAGCGGACGCGTTGCGCACGTTTCGCATTCCCGACCATGGCTACTTCGCGGTGGTCTCGCAGGAGCCGTTGACCGCAGCGATGGGAATCGACGGGTTGATCTCCCGCCTCCGTACCGCGGGTGCCGAATCGGTGTGGGACGCCGAGGTGGACGGGAGCGTCGGGCTGATCTGTGCCGCAACGGAATCGGAGATCGATTGCGCGTTGATCACGCTGAGCGAGCTGTGTCCGGGACGGGTGGGGGTGAGTTCGGTCTTCCGGTCTCCGTCGGGTATCGGTGATGCCGTCGGTCAGGCCCGGTTGGCGAGGTCGTGCACCCCGAACGCGGCCTCACCGTCCGCGCCGGTGCGCTACGACTCCGTGCCGGTACCGCTGCTGCTGGTTCGCGATCCCTCGTCGGGCCGCATCGCCTCGCGTCAGATACTCGGTGATCTGCTGGCGCTGCCGCGAGCCGAACGGCAGAGCCTGCTGGACACTCTCGACGCCTGGTTCTCGTGCGGCGGTTCCACCCGCGACGCCGCCGAATCGCTGCACTACCACCGCAATACGGTGTTGTATCGGCTGCGTCGCATCGCCGAGCTCACCGGACGCGACTTCCGTGATCCGATTCAAGCCGCGGAACTCTACGTCGGGCTCAGGGCGTATCAGCTGCTGACGTGAGGGTCAGTGGCTGGCGAGGACGACGTCGAGAATTCCGGCTCCCAGCGGCACCGGTACGCAGGTCGGGGGACGCGCGTTCGCCGGGTCGAGTGCGTTGAGCGCCAGCCGCAGCGCGGTGGGGTCGTAGGTGAACGTGAAGTGCGCTACCTCGGTATCGGGGCACACGTCCTGTACCACGATGTTGTGCGCTCCCGGATCCCGCAGCAGCGCATTGGTGTACGGCTGGATCACCTCGTCGACCCTCGTCGCGATGGAGGTGTACTCCACTCCAGGCACGGTGTCGCCGCCTGCATTGAGGCGTTCGAGAAAATCGGATCCGGCCATCAGTTGGGCGAGCCCTGGGCCGAATTCGCCTGCTACGACCCCGGTTGCACCTGGCACTGCCTGTACGACGGGCGCAACTCCGTACATGGTGCCGCCGTAGGTCGGTGATGCGATCCCCACCCATCTGTCGACCACATAGGAACCGCCGAGCCTATTGACGAAGTATCGAGCGACCGCGGCACCCTGCGAGTAGCCGACCACGTCGACGGCTTCGGCACCGGTTGCCTGGAGTATCGACAGTGTCATCGACTTCAGTTGCGCTGCACTGTCTTCGATGACACCGTACCCGTTGGATTTGCCGTCCGGCGAGGTGCCGTAGTTGATGGCGAAGACGCAGAATCCGGCTGCTTTCAGGATGGGTGCGAAGCCGGCCCAGTCGGAGTACGCAGTGGCGTCGGTGCCGTGTACCAGGACGACGGGATTCGGGTGCGCCGCAGTGGGCTTGCAGCCAATGTCGTTGGCCCCGGGAGGTGCGGCGTCGCGATTGGATGCGGCGTAGCGGATGGCATCGGCGTGATCGGGTTGCTCGGGGGCAGCGGCGATGGGCATCAGCGGCCCCGCGTGCGCGGAGGGTGCCAGCAGCGCAGCGGCAGCGACGATTACGAGGGTGATCAGACTTCGCCGTGGCCCGCGCATGAATAGACCGTATTCCTGTAACTGTGGAATGTCCCTATGAGTGGGCGTGCGGACTGAGAAAAGTCACAAGAATTGTTCTTCGATCGAAACCGTGCCCAGCGCGTACGCCGCACGGGACCCAGCCGTGGTGGCTGGGCCCCGTGCGAAGAGAAGGATTGCTCTGCAGGTCAGAGGCGACTCACACGCAGCCAGTCGACACTCATCGTCTGCGGGTACGGCGTGCTGTTCAGCGTCTTGCCGGTCCAGTTGTTGCCCACGGCGACGTTGAACAGGATGTAGTGCGGCCACGCGCCCGAGAACGCCTTCCAGTTGCCGCCCTTCGCCTCGTACTGGGCCTGAGTGAAGGAGTATCGAGCGACTCCGTCGACGAACCAGGTGATGCTGTTCGGTAGCCAGTCGATGCGGTACGTGTGGAATCCGTTGCCGACCGGATTCATACTGCCGCCGGTCTTCACATCTTGATTGGAGTTCCACTTCGACGGGCCGTGCAAATTGAATGACGGTCCGTACAGTCCGGGAATTTCGACGATGTCCACTTCCCCTTGGCTGGGCCATGAATATTCGCCACCGGGTTGTAGACCGAGGGTCCAGAATGCGGGCAGCAGACCCTGGGCGCTCGGCATCTTGATCGATGCTTCGATGCGGACCGGTGGCGTCACCGATTGCTTGCCCATGCTGACCACGCGGGCGCTGGTGAAGTTGTACGGTGCCCGCTTGCGGTCCGGTGGCGTCTCTCGACGCGCGGTGATGTTCAGTGAGCCGTTGAACTGGTTGGCGTTGTTCCAGGAGTCCGTATAGTACTGCTGCTCACCGGAACTCGCGCCCCAGCGGCCGGTCTGAAACCCCCATTTGGAAGGGTCGGGTCCGCCGTACCCGTTGAATTGGTCTTCCCACAGCACGGTTCCTGCTCCGCCCTGGGTTCTCGGGGGCGCGGCCAGTGACGGGGCTGCGGTCGCCGACGAGACGGCTACGGCCATCGTCGTCAGGGCGACCGCGACAATTGTGAATAGTGATCGCATGAGGGGGATTCCTGTCAGGGTCATATGTCGGTGAACAAATGTCGACATTTGATTTCTAGCACGGCAAACTAGGCGACAGAAGTTTCTTTTGAAATGCAGGAATTCTTGCGAATACAATGAATGAATTAGCCTATGTTACTGGTCGGTAGCAAGGGTATCGACCAATGGTCTGCGGTGGTCGGTTTGTTTCAGGAGTGACCGCAGTGACTCGGGAGGGTTAGCGAAATCAGCGGTGTGGGCGAGGCTAAAGCGACTCGGAAGGGGCAGGAGTGGAGCCTGCAGGAATGACTCGAGGGGAGCCAGCGTGGAGCCGGTGACGGGAATCGAACCCGCCTCTCAACCTTGGGAAGGTCGCGTTCTACCAATGAACTACACCGGCGTGTGGTGCGGTTCGAAGGTTACCAGGGCGTTCAGATGTCGATTCGCACGCCGTGCAGCAGGGTGAGGGCGTCGTGTGCTGGTACCGGCTTGGAGAACAGGTATCCCTGTGCGCGGGTGCAGCCCAGTTCGATCAGGGTGTTTCTGGCGGTCTGGGTTTCCACGCCTTCGGCGATGATGTCGAGTCCGAATGCGTCGGCGAGTCCGATGATGGATTGGACGATGGCGAGGTCGCCGGTGTTCGTGGCTCCGAGGTCGGTGACGAAGGCGCGGTCGATCTTGAGTGCGTCGACGGGGAGTTCCTTGAGGTGGGACAGCGAGCTGTATCCGGTGCCGAAGTCGTCTATGGCCACTTGCACGCCGAGTTCGCGGAGTTCGCGCAGTGTCACGCGGGTGCGGGAAAGGTCCTGTACCACTGCCACTTCGGTGATCTCGAGGCAGAGGTCGGGCCCGGCTATCGAGAACTCCGTCAGTGCTCTGGCGACGGCACCGACGAATCCGTTGGTGACCAGTTGGACGGGAGATATGTTGACGCGCATGGCGATGTCGAGCTGGGGGATCTCGCGTTGCCAGTCGGCGAGGGTGCGGCAGGCGTGGTCGAGCACCCAGCGGCCGAGTTCTCCGGCGAGGTTCGTCTCCTCGGCCACCGGGATGAACGCGGACGGGGGGAGTAGGCCTCGGGTGGGGTGTTGCCATCGGACCAGTGCTTCGACTGCGGTGATGCGTCCGGTGACGAGGTCCACCTCGGGCTGGAAGTGCAGGGTGAGGGAGTCACCTGCGATGGCGTCGCGCAGATGGATCTCGACGTCGTTGCGGAGTTCGGCTTCGGCGTGCATCTCCTCGGTGAACAAGGCGATGTCGTGCCCGCCTCCGCGTTTGGCTACCAGGGCGGCTTGATCTGCCTGCCGCAGAAGCGACTCCGCGGTGTGCTTGCCCGGCTGGCCGAAGGCGATTCCGATGCTCGCGCTTCTGCTGATGCGTTCGACTCCGAGGGTGACGGGGGCGTACATGGCGTCGGCGATCATCTCGGCGTGGTGTGCTGCGACGCGGGCCGAGCACGGCCCGGCCAGTACCACCAGGAATTCGTCTCCGCCCAGGCGTGCCACGAGACCGGCCGACTTGCCGACGAAGCTCTGCAGTCGGTCGGCGATGGTCTGGAGGTAGTGGTCTCCGGCGAGGTGTCCCAGAAAGTCGTTCAGTGCTTTGAGTCGATCGAGGTCGATGTGCATCACGGCGACCGGACCGGGCATGGCCGGGTCGAGTCGTTCGCGGAGGTGTTGTGTGAGCGCTGTGCGGTTCGGCAGTTTGGTCAGGTGGTCGTGCAGCGCCGAGAACCGGAGCTGCTCCTCGGCGCTCACTCGCGCCTGCAGTTGGGAGAGCAGTGCCGCAATTGCTTTGAGCGCGTTGAGTTCTGCCTCGGACCACGTTCGGTCGCCGATCTTGATGAAGCCGAGGATGCCGGTGGTGCGTTCCGAGTGCAGCAGCGGCACGACGGCCATCGAGGTCGCGGAGAATCCCGACGCGTCCTCTACGCGGCGGCGGTAGTCCTCCTGCTCCGGGTCCGGCCGAAACACTGCCGGTTCGGTCAGTGTTTCGGCCAGGCGGAACACCGAGTCTGCTTCGTCGAAGTAGACCACTGCCAGTGGGTCGGGATCGGGCACGCTCAGTCGCGGTGGCCATTCTGCGCTGAGTCTGGTGGCCCTGGCCTCGAAATCGTTGTGCCGGAGGAAGCTGAAGTCGATGCCGAGGTAGTCCACGAGTTGCCGCAGCACGGAGTCGTAGGCCTCGCGCACCGTCGCCGCATCGACTCCCATGAGTTCGGTTGCGACGCCGGTGACGAGGACCTCGAGCGTCCGATTGTGCTCCAGGGCCCTACTCCCGCCTCTCGTAGACGCAGTGCAGGACTGTTCCCCCTGGTCTTCGCCGGAACTCTACCCCGATACAGACGCTGAAACAGGAAGTCTGCGACTATGTATCGGGTTTTTCGGGGCGCTACCGAGCCGCAACACCAGCGCGACGGACTCTGTGTTTTCGATTTCAAGCAGTGCGCGAAACTCGAAACTCAACTGCTGCAGCGTTTCTGCGTGGTGGGGTGCCAGTTGTCGATATTCCTCCGCGGTGCGCGCGTAGAGGAACGCGGGGGAAACCGGCTGCACTGCCAAGCCGCGCAAATGCGCAGTTACCCAAACGTTCTCCGTTGCACATCCCCCGATGATGTAATCTGCTGCGGTCGATCCGGGTACGACGACCACTGCGAGTGCCGAACTCGACAGCACACGGTCGCGCATGTCGGTCCCCAGCGCTGCACCGGCGTCCCACGCCTGCACGAGCTCCATGACGTCCGGCCGTTTGACGATCTCGAGCTTGGACAGGTCCGCGTCGTCGATCCCCAGAGTCGACACCTCGATTCCCCGGTCGGGATCGAGATCTCCCGGCCAGCGCAACTCGGAGAACATGTCTCGATGCAGGTGCGGTGTGAGGTACCGGATCCGATCGGCGGCGGCGAGGATATCCGCGGCCGCTGCGATGGACTCGGGTGCGGTCAGCAACACTGCCCGGCCACCCTCTGCCTCTGCCGCGGCGGCGATGTCGGCGGCGATGCCGGCGTCCAGGGGTGCGCCGGTGCCCATTTCCCGGTTGGTGCACCGTTCGAGAACGCCGTCGAGCAGGCGTCGATCCGTGACGGGTTGTGGGTCGACCGCACTCAGGGTGATCTCGACTCCGCGGTCGGTGACCTCGGTGCGGTCGAGCCTGCCCTGCGCGGTGGCCACCACGCGCGCGTTGAAGGCGGCCGCACCCACTGCCACGCAGCTGCCCCGGAAGGCGACGTCGAGGGTCGACGTGCGGGAACGATCCACCCCGATCCGCACGGTGCGTCCTTCACGGGTGAACGTCCACGGCTGACTGTTTCCACCGGACGGTGCTCGGCGCGCAGCGTCGAGAACGAGCGCGTCGGGATCGACGGATGCGTGGTGAGCGTCGACGGCGGTGTCGACCGAAGACTGCTGCGCCCTCGGCGTCGGGTGCGGGGCCGCGAGCGCGTCGAGATGGGTCTCGAGATCGACGCGGATTCGTCCGGAGGGCAGGTGCGCTCCGGTGCCGAAGCGTCGAACGGCTGCTGCGATGGTTGCGCCGCCGAGTTGAACGTCGCCGCCCAATTGTGGCCAGGTCTCGATCGTTTCGCTCACTTCCACCATCGAGGCGGCCATCCGGGCCGAGAGCAGTGAGGCGTCGAGCTGATCGAGCACGATGGGAATCTTGTCGCGCGTGCCCAGCCCCCGCAGGCTCGTCGAGTCGATCTCGCCGAGCACGCCGTGGAACACCGGACGGTCGGGTTCGAGGTCGAAGCGCTCGACGTCGAGCAGTCCTCGGTCGGAGGTCTCCATCAGTACCGGGATCCCTCGCGAGCGGGCTGCCTCGCGGGCGCGGACCTTGACATCGAGGGAGTCGCATTCCTCGACGAGCAGATCGAGTCCGTCGAAGAACTCGTCGATGGTGTTCTCGGTGATTCCGTCCTCGGCGATCTCGACGCGCAGATACGGGTCGATTTCGGCAATGCGTCGGGCCGCGACGACCGCTTTGTTGACCCCGAGATCGAGGATGGACGCGGGAATTCTGTTGAGGTTGGACAGTTCGATCTCGTCGAAATCTGCGAGTCGAAGCGTCCCGCAGATTCCTTCGAGTGCGAGAGTGTGGGCAATGGCGTGCCCGACGCTGAGGCCGATGATTCCTATCGTGAGATCTCCCAAGGAATTCTGTTCCTCGAGGGTTATCTTGTTTCTGTTCCTGTCCAGCCGCAGGTGTCGAAACGAGCGGGGTCCGAGTACCGCGACAACCGTCTTTCGCCACGGAAAGAAAACCCACCTGTCGTTTTCGTCGAGAAGGCTCTGCTCAGGGCTGGGAAGCAGTGAGTGCAGGCCTTTTCTCTGCGTCTTTCGCTCGTCCAGGAAAGTGAGGGTGGGGTCGGCTCTGAGTTCGTCGAGCGCGTCGCGCTGTGTGGCGTCCGTCTCGTCGAATATCACAGGCTTCCAGTGGTGGCCGGGCGTGGTTCGATCGTTCATGATGCGACTGCTTCCGGGAGTTCGACGGCTGCGCGGCGGTGTGCGAGCAGGGTGACCGTGTTGTGCCGCATCCGGCGCCAGGTGGCCAGGTCGGCGTTGAATGCGAGTGTTGTTCTGTCCCACCAGAACACCTCGGTTCGATAGCGATCGTCAGGATAGGGGATCGGCGCGATCTGGGTGGCGATGACGGCGCCGGTGTCGAGCCATGCGGTACGGACGTGGGAGGCCGCGGTGGCAAGGGCGTAGCGCGCACCGAGAAGTGCCGTGCTGTAGGCGGGTGATTCGGCGATCATTGCGGTGACGGCGCGGCCGTGGGGTGCGTGCTGAGCGACCCACGCGGATTTGAGTTCGACGACTCCGTGGCCGATGCGTTCGTCGAGCATGGTGTGCACGTGGCGTAGCCCGTCGGGGTATTCGGCGAATTCGATCAGTGCGTGCGATTGATCGACCGAGGAATACGGTCCTTGCACTCGCACGCCGCCGACTATCTGTCCGGTTCGGTCGAGTGCGGCGAAGAACAGTGCCGTGCTGCCGCCGTCGCGAATGGCCGACATTTCGAGTGCGCTGGTCACGCCGTGTCGCATGTAGCTTTCCTCTGCGCCGTCCAGGAATTGTTCCCACAAGGCCGGATTATCAGCGGGAGTGGTGGCCAGAACGAGGCATTGGGATCGGTGATCCCAGTACGAGGGGACGTCGAACGGAATTGTCATTTCACTCTTCCTGATAGGAGTTGCCCGAATGTGAAAGGTTGTACCGCTCAATTGTCCGGCTTTTCCTTTGCGGAGCTATGTGTTGCGATCGAGGCTCGGGTGTGTCGCGGGGGATCGCCCAGGACCAGTAGCCTGCAGAGGTGCTGCTCTCCGACCGTGACATCCGTGCCGAAGTGAACCTGGGAAACCTGGCGATCGAACCGTTCGACCCGTCGATGGTTCAGCCGTCGAGTGTCGATGTGCGGCTCGACAAGCTTTTCCGGGTGTTCAACAACACCCGTTACACCCACATCGACCCGTCTCTGCAGCAGGACGAGCTGACGACGCTGGTCGAACCTGCGGCCGGTGAGCCGTTCGTTCTCCATCCGGGCGAGTTCGTTCTCGGTTCCACGCTGGAGTTGACGACGCTGCCCGACTACCTGGCCGGTCGGCTCGAGGGGAAGAGCTCGCTCGGGCGGCTGGGTCTGCTCACGCACTCGACCGCAGGCTTCATCGATCCGGGCTTCAGTGGCCACATCACGCTGGAGTTGTCCAACGTCGCAAACCTCCCGATCACGTTGTGGCCGGGCATGAAGATCGGTCAGCTGTGTCTCTTCCGGCTGTCGTCGCCGTCCGAGAATCCGTACGGCAGTGCTGCGGTCGGCTCGAAGTACCAGGGCCAGCGCGGGCCGACGCCGTCGAAGGCCTACCTGAACTTCGTTCGGTCCAGCGTCGAGTAAGCGATCTGGCAGTTTGTTTTCTTGCCGTAAAACCTGATGAATGTCCGGTTGTAGCGGTACTCTGGTGGCCTGACGTGGGTTGGGGCCTACCAGAGCGAGGTTTCCAGTGTCCGCGGTTCCCGATGTGTTCGTACTCGGCGCTTCGTTGGGGTCGAGTGGTCTCCGCAGTGTGATCGGCGACAACGCTCGCCCCGGTGCTGTCCTGGAAGTGCACGAGCCCGTCGCATCCCGGCCCGCACCCAACGGCCTCGCTCCCGATCCGTGGGATGCCGTCATCACGTCGGTACACAATCTGGCGACCGAGTACGCGTCCGCGGACTTTCATCCGGTGCTCGCACTGCGCGAAAGCGACCCCAAGACGGCTTATGAGCAGGACTTTTCCGACGGCGTTGTGCTCGTGTCCGAACTCGGTGCCCAGCTGGGTGCGCTGCGTGAGACTCGGGTGCTGGCAGGCGAGCGCTGCGTCGCTCTGTTCGACGTCGGCGCATCCGGTACCTCGGTCTCCGTCGTGGACATCGACAGCGGTGATGTCCTCGCGTCGCGTCGAACGGACGCACTCGGTGGTGACGACTGCGATCGGGTGCTGTGCGATCACCTCATCGCGACGTTCGGTGCGGTCGAGGCGCTGACGGTCGAGGCTCGTAGGCGGCTCGTGCACGATGTCCGCGACGGGAAACACGAATTGGCTCTGCTTCGCAACGTCTCGATCATCGGACCGTTCGTCGGCGGACGTGCATCGCTGTGGCGTGGCAATCTCGACGAGCTCATCGTCGGCGCCGTGCACCGAGCCGTCTCGATGGCCGTCGACGTGCTGGACGCGGTCGGCGCGCAGGGCGTTCACGTCGACGCCATCGTCGCCGTCGGCGGTGGTGCCAACATGCAGATAATTCGGCAGGTCCTGTTCGACGCCGTGCCGATGCCGGTCTACGTGCCCGAGCAGCCGGAACTGCTGGCGGCGCACGGCGCGGCTGGGATCGCTCGAACGTTGGGTCTGCGGCCCGCACCGGCTCCGCCCGAGGTGGCCACCGATCGGTTCGCTGCCGTGGATCGGGATTCCGCAGACCTCGAGGTGGCCGCGGTTGCCTCGGTGGTCTCGAAGCGCCCGCGGCACAGCGACACCTCCTCCAAGCGGATGACCAGGGCCAACAAGTCCCGGCACGTCGGTGGCGCGCTCGCGGCACTCGTCGCGGTGTGTGCAGCAGGCACTGTGGTCACTGCGGCGGCACGGACCAGCGGCGACGATCCAGCGCCGTCGGTGGACACGTCGCAGGACTCCTCGCAGACCACTCGGCCGCAGTCCGTGGTGCCTGCCGCAGGCGGGGCGCCGGCCGACCGCATCGGGTCGTCGTTGCCGCTCGCGACCACAACGGCGCAGACCTCCCCTCCGATCGACGCGCCGGCAACGTCGTCCTCGTCCGAAGTACCGACCACGACGGACGCGGAGAGCGCCACCGCCACTCGGCGCACCGCGGTCACGACCAGTTCCCCACCCGACGTCGAGGAGACGACGGCAGCCGACAGGCCCACCCGCGATCGATCGACCGCGGTGCCGACGACGGTCGCACCTGTCTCCACGATTCGTCCGACCACACCGCGCCCCGCCACGACGACGCGTCCGACGACCACTACGCGGTCGGCTCGGACGTTGAATCTTCCGTTCCCGGACTTCGACTTTCCGCGACGCTGACGGGTGTGTGCTTTCCGACTCCGCAGGCCCCGGTACTCGAGGCAGGATGAGCGGTATGGAGTCGATTCAGACCGAACGCGAAGACAAGTTCGACGTCGACGCAGAGTTCCAGTTGCCCACTCTCGCTGCATTGGTGCCCACCGGCGGCGCACTGGTGTCGAGCGAAACCGACCTGAGCAGTGAGTACTTCGATACTGCCGGCCACGACCTGTTGCGACGGGGAATCACGGTGCGGCGTCGGACCGGTGATTCCGACAACGGCTGGCATGCGAAAGTCCCGGCGGAGAAGGCGCGGACGGAGATTCGGCTCCCCCTCGGCAATGGCGGCCATGATGCTGTGCCGGACGAGTTGAAGGACGTGCTGCGCGGTGCGGTGATGGGTGCCGAGTTGTCCGCGGTCGCGACTTTGACGACGCGTCGAACGATCCACACCGTGTCCGACGCCGACGGGGCGGTGGTTGCGGAGATCGCCGACGACGAGGTGTCGGTGGTCTTGATCGGCGGCGCTACCGGTCCGCGGTGGCGGGAGGTCGAGGTGGAACTCGGACCCGCAGGCTCGGAGTCGTTTCTGAAGAAGGCGGGCAAGGTGCTACGTGCTGCCGGTGCTCGGCCGTCGGCGCATCCTTCGAAGTTGGATCGGGCGCTGTCGGTGGTGCGCCAGGTGCCTGCCGAACCCGGGGCGGCGCTGTTGGCGGACTATCTCGATGATCAGGCACAGGCGATCGTCGCAGGCGATGTCTACCTGCGACGGGGGCTGGATCCGATCCATTCCACGCGGGTGGCGATTCGGCGATACCGCAGTACCCTTCGTGTGTTCGGAAGCCTGTTCGAGGACGAGCCCGCCGCACAACTCGAGGCCGAACTATCCTGGTATGCAAGCATTCTCGGCGAAGTTCGAGATCGTCAGGTGCAGCGTGCTCGGTTCGCGGCGGCGTTGCGCGAACTGCCGCGAGAATTGGTGCTCGGTCCGGTGGCGTCGCGAATCGAGAACGATCTGTTGGCCGAGCAGATTCGGTACCGCGAGGCGGCGATGACCGAACTCGACGGGGAGCGCTACCGGGCGCTGCTCACGACGCTGTCGGAGTGGTCGCGTGGGCTACCGATCGACGGCGAGGCCACCGACCGCGTGTTGGTCAAGCTTGCGCGCAAGGCAGGGAAGAAGGCGATCGATCGCACGAAGATCGCCGTGCGCGGCACCGACGACGAGGCGTTGCATCGCGCACGGAAGGCGTCGAAACGCGCGCGGTACGCGGCCGAGTTGGTTGCGCCGGTGGTGGACAAAAAGGCGTCGAAAGCGAACATCAAGCGCTTCAAGACGTTGCAAGAGGTGCTCGGAGAGCATCAGGACGCGGTGATCGCGGCCGAAATTCTGCGGACTCTCGGTGCGCGGGCAGGGACGACGGCGGGGGAGAACGGATTCACCTTCGGCCTGCTCTTCGAGCGTGAGCGCCGGGCCGCCGAGATGGCCCGGGACGAGGCGAGCAGGTTGGAGTTCTGACCCCCGAAACCGGCTTATTCCCTCGTTTCTAGGCTCAAAGGGTACTCTGAGTCGGAATCGAATTCGGGGGAGTCGACGATCATGGCCATTGCGCTCGGGGTGCACGTCGGTGACGACAAGATAGCTGCTGCGCTGGTCGAGGCCGATCTACCCGAACTCGGCCCCGTCGCCGCTCGCACCGTCTCGATCTCCGCAGTTCCCGGCGGTATCGGTGACGCGGTCACGACGCTGCTCGGAATCATGCGGGTGCAGGCCGCCCAGAACGACCTGCTGATCTCCGGATCTGCGGTGGTGTGCAACACCCTGCTCCAGTGCGATATCGTGCGCGCCGCCCTGCTCAACCATCATGTCGGCGACGTCGAGGTGTTGGACGTCGGCGATCCGCGGTTGGATGCCGACTTCTCGCTGGACATCGCAGCGGCACTGATCGGCACCGCAGCCGCTCTCACCGCGTGGACGGGCGAGCCGGTGGACTTGCCTACCGTGACGGGTGACGAGGGCCGGAGTGGTTCCGGCAGCGATGTTGCCGGTACTCCACGCAGCGCGCGACTGACGATGATCGGGTTGGGTGTCGCGGTTCTCGCCGCACTGAGCGGAGCCACGGTGTGGGCACTGGCGGCGGCCGATCCGACAGAGAATCCTGTGGTCGACACCGCCGATGTCGCCGAGATGCCGTCGAGCGGAGACAGTGAAGCCGCGTCGTCGGTGGCTGTGATCGCCGATTCGGCGGCCCCACCTCCTGGCCCGTCGGCTGTTCCGCCCGTCGAGGTCGGGTTGTTCGAGACTCCCGTGTACGGGCCGGCGCCGGTCAGTGCCTGGAGTGAAGCGCTCGCAGAGGGGCCGGTTCTCACTCCGTACGTCGAGGTGTCGTCGGGTGGCGGCAACTCCGGTGTGGACACCCCCGGAGACGGCAACGCTGGCAGTGGCGACTCGGACGGCGACTCGGACGCCGCTGCGGGCGGCGGCAACTCGGGTGGCGGTGGTTCCGGCGGTGGTGATTCGGGTGGAGAGGACACGCCGACCGTCGAGCCCGAGCCCGAGCCCGAGCCCGAGCCCGAACCCGAACCCGAGGTGCCGTCCACGGACCCGTCCGAGCCGACCACCGAGGCTCCGGAGACCACCGAGCCCACCACCGATGCAGCACCGCCGGGGGATCCGGTCGAATAGCCTTCGATTCGTTGATTCCATTGTGAGCGAGCGGCTTTGATACTTGGACAAGTCCTTCGCGTGACAGGCATGTGAATTCGACTCCGGCACCTGAACTTCTGCTCACGCGTCGCTACCATCTAGTGATCGACCAGTAGACAGTGAGTATCCGATGACCGACCATCCCGCAGCAGAACCGGTGACCCGCACGACCATCGACAGGGCCGTGGGTGTTCTCATCGCGCTCCGTGGCTGTAGTCCGGAGGAGGCGTTCTCCGAATTGGCGGCGCACAGCTTCCGTTTCGATGTCTCGCTCGTGCAGTCCGCCCGTTCCATCGTCGCAGCCGCGCGAGGGATGGACTCGGCCAACGGTGTCGCCGGTGCGGCGATGACGTCGGCGCAGGAGGAATGGGGTCCACTGCTGGCGGATCGTCGAGATCCTTTCGATCACGTGGCCTGAGAACGGACGCCATTCATCTTGAAGCTTGTTATATCTCCTAAAACAAACCACAAGTTCATTCAAATCACGATATTGCTGTCCAGACGGCGGTTCGGCGGCTACTATCGGCAGGTCGGAGTAGCCAGTCGAGTCGGGGAATCATGAGAACTGTCCTTGGTGTTTCGGTGGGTTCCGCAACTGCCCGAGGGGTCGCAGTCGATGCGATCGACGAGTCGGTGCGGTCGGCGCACATCGTTCACTCGTTCGATCCTGACGACCACCTTCAGGTCGCCATCGACTTGCTCGACTCCATGTCGCGCGACCAGATGGTCGACAGAACCGACATCGTGTTGGCCGTGCCCGACGATCCCGGTGCTCGCGCGCGGACGTCCGCCTACTCCACGTACGAGGCCGATCGCTTGCTTGTCGCTTCCGAACTCGGTGCTCAGCTGCGGTACCTGCGGGGCACAGGCCATCTCGAGGGTGCTCGTACCGTCGCGGTGTGTGACGTCGGGGCATCCGGCACCACAGTGTCCGTCGCGGACCCGGCCACCGGTACGGTCTTCTCTTCGGTGCGCACCACGTTGTTCGGAGGCAACAGCTGCGACGAGCAAGTCGCCCGCTACTTGCTCTCGACGTACGGAGCGGACGAATTGGCGTCCGATCATGCCCGAGCAGAATTGGCGGTCTCGGTCCGCACGGCACGCGAGCAGCTTTCCAGGCTGCGGGTGGCGGAAGTTGCCGGACCTTTCATCGGTGGTCCGGTCAGGTTGTGGCGCAATACCTTCGACGATGTCCTCGAGCGCAGCATCCGTTCTTTGGAGGACTGGGTGGCCAGCGTCATCGTCGACGCGCCCTGTGCCGTCAACGCCCTGGTGATGGTCGGCGGCAGCGCCAACATCCCGACGCTCAGGCGCCTGTTTCGTCGTGATCTGATGCTGCCGGTCGTCGCGCCGGCCAATCCTGAGTCCCTCACCGCGCACGGTGCGGCTCTGATGGCAGTCGACGCGGTCGCATCGCGTCGGCATCACCCGCGTGGTGCCGCGACCGCCAACGTCGCGCCGCCGCAACATGCCTCGATGGTGGGGACGGTCGGCTACCACGACTCACCACGACACCGCTCGGATTGAACCCACCGGCCTGGCCAACGAACGCCGTTGTTGGGTAGGTTGCTCGGGTAATGGTGAACAGTGGGGTACGAGACGGTGGGACAACAGTGGCAGAGCAGGTAGCGGAGTCCGGTACGGCAGCAACCGTCGGGGAAGCATTCGATCCGGCAGAACATGCTCGGAGCATGGTCGGTTATCACTACCGCACCGATGACTACTACGAGGTGGGCCGCGAGAAGGTCCGTGAATACGCCCGCGCCGTCCAGGATTTCCACCCCGCCCACCGGGACGGCGACGCCGCGGCCGCGCTGGGTCACAGTGCCCTCGTCGCACCCCTGACGTTCATGTCGCTGGTCGGCACCCTCGCGCAGAGGAAGCTTCTCCAGTCCATCGCAGAGGGCTACGACCTGAGCCAGATCCTGCAGACCGATCAGGTGCTGGTGTTCCAGAAGCCCATCCTTGCCGGCGACCAATTGACCTGCGATGTCTCGCTCGACTCGTTCAAGACGGTCATGGGTCGCGACATGATGGTCACCAAGAACGTCGTGTCCAATCAGAAGAACGAACTGGTGCAGACCACGTACACCACGCTCCTCGTCGGTCGGTCCGGCGAGATCGATCCGGCCATCGCCGAGTCTGCGAAGAACTTGGTGATGTTCGGCGCGACGACGGACGTCGGTGGTACCGATTCCGGCGAGAGCGACACACTGTCCACTCCGCAGGAACACGAGCCTCTGATCATCGAGGAGTACCGGGGTCGGCCTACGCAGACGTTCGACGGCGTGAACGTCGGAGACGAACTGCCGTCGCGCACGGTGCGCCTGACCCGCGGTGATCTGGTCAACTACGCAGGAGTTGCCGGTGACGCGAACCCGATTCACTGGAGCGAGCAGTTTGCCAAGCTGATCGATCTCGAGAACGTGCTGGCCCACGGGATGCTCACCATGGGCGTCGGCGGCGGCTACATCACCGAGTGGCTCGGCGACCCGGGCGCTGTGAAGGACTACACCGTCCGCTTCACCACCCCGATTCCGGTGGACACCCACAAGGCCGCCGAAATCGTCTTCACCGGCAAGATCAAGTCCAAGGACGAGGCGACACGTACTGCAGTGATCTCACTGGGCGCGACATTCGAAGGCAAGAGAATCTTCGGTCACCGCGCCACGGCAACAGTGCAATTGGGCTGAGTGCCTGCGGCAGTGGTGTGGTTGAGTGCCCCAGGCGGCGCTCAACCACACCACTCGATGCTCGGCTGGGGTAGTCGGTGTGGATGTGCGTCGGGGTCACACCCCCACAAAGATGCAGAATGGATGGCCGGCCGGGTCGGCATAGATTCGGATCGGCTCTTCCGGATCGTCCCGCAGATCCCGCATTAGTTGCGCACCCAATTCGATTGCGCGCAAGTGCTCTGCGTCGAGTTGCTCGACTGTGTCGACCCGGAAGTCCAGGTGCAACATCTGTGGGTGTTCGCCCTCCGGCCACGTTACGGCCGGTAGTGCGTCGATCTGCTGAAACGCGAGTCGCCACGAACCGTCGGGTGCGGTGATCGCGAGCCAATCCGGATCGATCGGTTCGGCGTAGCCGGGGACGTACTCGAATCCCAGTAATTGTCGGTAGAACTCGGCGGACTCACGGGCGTCGGTGCAGTCGAGGACCACTTGATGTACCGAAATGTTCATGATCTGCCCTTCTTGACGGCGTGGTGTCGTGCCGCGCGCGCCCGATTGCCGCATGCGCCGCAACACCATTGCTGATTGGGTCGATCCTGCAGAAACAGTTGACCGCATCGCGGGGCTTCGCACAACATCAGGCGATCACGATCCGGCCCGTTCAATAGGTCGAT
This sequence comes from Rhodococcus sp. IEGM 1372, assembly GCF_030056835.1. NCBI lineage: Bacteria > Bacillati > Actinomycetota > Actinomycetes > Mycobacteriales > Nocardiaceae > Rhodococcus > Rhodococcus sp. IEGM 1372. The sequence goes on from NZ_JASHKS010000005.1 coordinate 100,109, forward strand.
GAGGGCCGACGCAGCACGCGCACGGAGTGATTCGATCGGATCTGTCGTTCCCACAACATGTCCGACGCCACCGCCGTCTCCGAGATCGATTCGGCGGGTCACCGGGTGTCGCCGCGCAATGTCGTCGATGTGTTCGACGCTTTCTTCCGGAACGCCCATGCTCGACGCCACCGCCCGCAGCAGCGACAGTATGTGATCGCGCGTCAGCCGAAATGTGTCCACGTCGGCATCGGCGGGGATGACCTCGGGTACGCGAGCCCCCTGCAGTTCGGCCCAATTCTGGAGGTCGGTGACCGAACCGATCAACTCGGCGTAGGTGCCGCGCTGCAACTGCACGGTGTTGGCCACGTCGAGTGCGAAGTGGTCGCCGAGCCAGTTCCAACCCATATCCTGACTCTAACGGTATACGGATCGAAAAGCATCAGATATCGTCGAGATGATGACGGACATTCGATGGTTGCCGTTCTTCGGCGTGGTGCTGCTGGCGTACGCGATACCCGGGCCCGACTTCGCGGTGGTGGCCCGGGCGGCGGCGAACAGTCGCAGTGCGGGCTGGCGGGCTGGCCTCGGTGCGCAGGCCGGACTGTGCGTGCATATGGTCTCGGCTGTCATCGGAGTATCGCTGCTGATCTCTCGACTACCGATGGCGCTCAGTGCTGTTCGAGTTGCGGGTGGCCTCTACCTGATCTGGTTGGGAATCGTCGCGTTGCGAGATTCGGTGGCTTCGTCATCGGCGGCTACGGATATGCGCTGGTTTCGAATGGGTCTGACGACGAATCTCCTGAACCCCAAAGCGATTCTGTTCTTCGTCGCTATCCTGCCGCAGTTCGTCGACCCCGACGGTTCGCTGCCTCTGCAGATCGGGATCCTCGGAATCATCGACGTGGCAATAGGACTGGCAGTATGGGCGGTGGTAACCGCAGCCGTCGATCGCATGGCCGATCGTTCGGCGACCTCGAAGCTCTGGAACAGGGCAGTCGGAGTGCTGTTCATCGGCATAGGTGTGGCTTTTCTGGGAAACGCGACGTAGCCGAAACGAGCGACGTCGGTCAAGCTCTGAACGTACTCACGGTCGGCGTCGGTCGAGTACGTGTTGGACGCCGATGAACATGGCACCTATCACGATCGACTATCCCCGTGTTCGGATCGTATTTAAGGGTGCGGTCCCAGAGCGACGCGTCCGTTGGCTCCACGCTGTCCGGCAGCCAACGCCACTCGTCTCGCGGATCGGTCTTCGGTGCAGCACTTCGCTCATCGCCCACGAGCAGCAGGCTACGCGTGGTGCCTGCTGCGCGTGCGCTTCTCCGATTCGGATAGCGGTAGCTATGCGATGCGCACTCGCAGCTCGTTCATCGGCACCTCCGAACTCTTGTCGTCGGTGATGCGGACGTGGACTGGGCGTCCCTGCGCATCGACGACATCCAATGGTCCGTCGTCGTCCTGCAGGTATTCGTCGCCCCATTGCATCAATGCGAGTACGACGGGCAGCAGGTCTTCCCCCATTTTCGTCAGGACGTACTCGTAGCGCGTTCGTCCTTTGTCGGGGCGGTAGGGCTGTTTGGCGAAGATGCCCGCGTCGACGAGTTCTTTCAGACGGGCTGCGCTGCTGGCATCGGTGATGCCCACGCGTCTGCTGAAATCGTCGAACCGCGTCGTGCCGTAGAACGCCTCGCGCAGGATGAGCATGGTCGATCGGGTGCCGACCACCGACAGCGCACGTGCGATGGAGCAGCGGTCGCCGGCTTTCCAGTTGCCGAGATCGGACAGGGGACCGTCCATGTTGAGGGGCATGCCACCATACTACTGACTTTACAAAACTATAGCTAGCTCGTACGGTGATGTCAGCGATCCGACAGGAACGGATCGATCGGACAAGGAGTTGTCATGAGAGACGCAGTCATCGTCGAGGCAGTCAGAACCCCGGTCGGACGGGGCAAAGCGAACGGCACTTTGCATCCCGAGCATCCAGTGGACCTGATGGCCCATAGCCTGCGGGAAGTGTTGCAGCGCAGTGGAATAGATCCAAACCAAATCGACGACGTCATCGGTGGTGTCGTCACCGCAGTGGGTGATCAGGCGTCGAACATGACCCGACGCGCTGCATTGGCGGCGGGATATCCCGAATCCGTGCCTGCGACCACGGTGGACCGTCAGTGCGGAAGCAGTCAGCAGGCGATTCACTTCGCGGCGCAGGGCGTGATCTCCGGTGCATACGATCTGGCGATTGCGGCCGGGTCCGAGTCAATGAGTCGAATCCCGATGGGCTCCAACCTGATCGGTACCGAGGATCCTACGGGTGTTGCATTCGCCGAGAGGTATCCCGAGGGTCTTGTGCCGCAGGGCGTCAGCGCCGAACTGATCGCTACGCGTTGGGGCATCAGCCGCACCGAGATGGACGAGTTCGCATTGTCCAGCCACGCGAAGGCCTCGGCGGCAACCGGAGAGGGACGCTTCAAGAGGGAGATCAGCGGCATCCGTGGGCTCGATCGCGACGAGGGAATCCGCACCGGATCCACACTCGATGCGTTGGCCGGACTGCGTCCGGCCAATTACAGCGACGTCATGGCGCAGCGGTTCCCCGAAATCGGCTGGAACATCACCGCGGGCAACGCAAGTCAGATCAACGACGGTAGCGCCGCGGTCATGATCACCACCAGCGAGAGGGCGAAGAAGCTCGGCCTCACTCCGATGGCCAGGTTGCACAGCTTCGCCGTGGTCGGCGACGATCCGCTCATGATGCTCACCGCCGTCATCCCTGCCACGCAGAAGGTGCTCGCGAAGGCCGGGCTGACGATGAACGACATCGACCTGTTCGAGGTCAACGAGGCCTTCTCCTCGGTGGTGCTTGCATGGGCCAAGGAGACCGGTGCCGACCTGAACAAGGTGAACGTCAACGGCGGAGCGATCGCGATCGGTCACCCCCTCGGCGGCAGCGGTGCGCGCATCATGACGACAATGGTTCACGCCCTTGCCGAACGGGAGCAGCGCTTCGGCCTGCAGGTGATGTGTGAAGCGGGAGGACTCTCGAACGCCACCATCGTCGAACGCCTGTAAGTGCCTGCGGCAGTGGTGTGGTTGAGTGCCCCGGGTGGCGCTCAACTGCACTCGATGGCCGGCCGGCGTAGTTGGGCGTGGATGTGCACCGAGTCCACGCCTCGGGCCGCGCAAGATCGAGATTGCCCACGACAGCACGCAACGAACCATCGAGACCCAGGCAAGCTGATCCAGCGCCGGCGAACTCGCAGTTATGCAGACGAATCGGACCCGAAGCCATGCGTAACTGCGAGTTCGGCGTTGGTCAGGATCGCTGCAGCGGCCGCATCCGACGCTTGGGTCGGAATCCAGTGCGACACACCAGGTAATACCGTCAAGGTGTACGCAGCATCGACGTAGCGCTGCGCACCCTCGACGATGGATCGCCCGATGAACGTGTCTCCGTCACTCCAGACCATCGACGTCGGCACGGTGATACGCAGACGGCCGATGCCCGGGCTCGAGAACGGCAGTCCGCGGTACCAGGTGACAGCGAAGGGCAGTGCGCCGTAGTCGACGATCTCCGTCTTCGTCCGCTCGAGGTCGTCGTAGGTCATTCCGCTGCGCTCGTACCACTTCTCGGCCCTCTCGCCCGGCCGCATCATCCACTTCTCGGGCAGTACCGGCAATTGGAAGAACGCGAAGTACCAGGAGTGCAGTATCTGCTTCGAGGTGAGCAAGCCGGTCATGAAAGCACCGGGGTGCGGAACCGAGAACGCCGTCAGCGATGCAACGAGCTGAGGGTGTCGGCCTGCGGTGACCCAGGCGACGTTCGCTCCCCAATCGTGTCCCACCAGATGAACCGGTCTTCCGATCACCTCGAGCAGGGCGACGACATCGCTGACCAACGCTCCGACGCGATAGTCCCGACGCCGCTTCGGCCGGGCCCGCGGCGAGTAGCCACGCTGATCCGGTGCAACAGTGCGGAATCCGTGCTCGTTGAGTATTGCCATCACCGCGGACCATGACGATGCCCGCTCGGGAAATCCGTGCATTAACAACATGATCGGGCCGTCGAGCGGGCCCTGGTCGAGGACGTCGAACACAAAACCGTCGTGGGTGTACTCGGTGATTCTCTCCATCGCAGATCCTCTCGTCAGCATGTGCTGGGCACCGGTTGGCCTGCGAACACGGCAGCCAGGAACTGCATGGCTGCCTCGTCGCTGACATCGTGGCCCTGCTCGGGCTGTTCCTGCGCGACGATCGAATCGCCCAGAGCGCAGGCCCTTTCGATACCGTCAGCAGTCCACTGCGGCAGCACGACATCGTCCTTCGCGCCGTAGGCCACGAATATCGGCACCTCGGTTCGCACCTGGGGGAGTGTGTAGCGATCGATCACGTCGAGCAGCTGCTTCTCGGATTGCGTTGATTCGGAGACGAACTCGTCCGGTGCCATCGCCTCGACGGCTCGCTGCTTGGCTGCGACGTCTCCGCCCGAGCAGGTGAGCAGGAGCTCGTTGTTCTCTTCGGCGACGCTGCCACTGTAGTTCCTCGGGTCGATGGCGGGGTCGACCTGTTGTGCACCGTAGAGCACCGAGGGCATGAGTTCTTTCTGCGGTGTGGTGAGGGTTCCGTCCATTCCGGCCTGCACCAGGGGCTTCAGATCCGTCGGTGGCGACAGCGACACCGATGCCACCAGGTCCAAGCCCTGCCCATAGCTCGCGGTGAGTTCGTTTGCAGCCCATGCTGCTTGGCCGCCCTGTGACAACCCGACAGCGGCCCAGCGGGTGGACGTATCGGGCAGTGCGCTCTGGGCTGCGCGGGCCGCGTCGATCATGTTGTGTCCCGAGGTGCGCGGTTCCAGATACGGGTGGGTGCCGCCGCCCGTGCCGAGGCCCTGGTAGTCGGGAAGCACGGTGACGTACCCGAGCGCGGTGAAGTCCTGCACAGCGGATTGATAGCCGAGCAGATCGGGATACAGGGTGGGTCCACAGTCGGCCCGAACTCCGGTGGTGCCGTGCCCGTAGACGACGATGGGCCAACCACTCTCGGGCGGTGTGCCTGCCGGAACGGCTGCGACTCCTGACACCGCCGTCGGGGAGTCGTCGACACCCGACGTGGATTCGTAGACGAATCGGTACAGCGTGGCTCCGGTGTCGGAGAGCGTTTTCGATCGATCGCCGAAGTCCTCGGAATCGAGAACTGTGCCGGGCACTCCCGTGAGGTCGTACCGAGGGACCGGTGCAGTCGTCGTCTCGGCGGGCGTGGTCGTGGTGGCGGGCTCGGGTGTGGAGCTGCACCCGACGAGCGCGGACACCGCGCAAGTGGACGCCGCGAGTGCGGCTCCGACGCGTCGAGCTCGGCTCGGTCGACTGATGGCTTTCACTCCCGCGTGTCTACCAGACCGTGGCGGGAACCGGCAGGCTCAACTGCCCGAGTGCGTCCGCTGGACGTCGTCGACCAGTTCGTGAGTGACTCTGGTGCATTCCTCGTCGCACACGAGGTGGGACCTTCGCGTCAGCTCACCCGGTCTGCCGGCCCGGAGCGTGCGCGCTGTTCACCAGCGGAAGCGATGGCCCGACGAGCGAGACGACGTGTGCGAGTGACGTGGCCGGGCTCCAGCGAGGTCGGTAGAGACACTTCCGCAGGGGCGTTTGCGACCGTCGAATACGGGGGATGAGTGCTGCTATGAAGATCGTGGTTGCGGTCAGTGCTGTCGTGGCAGTCGTGGTGTCTTTTCTCGGGTCGGGTGCGTGGATCGGGACGCCTATTGCCGAGGCGGCAGGTGGGGCGCTGAGCGCCACGTCGACGCTGGTGGCACCCGCCGGCCCTGCGTTCTCGATCTGGTCGGTGATCTACACCGGGCTCATCGCCTACGCCGTCTGGCAGTTCCTCCCCGGCCGCACCGCACGCCACGCCGCGCTGCGCGCACCGATCGCTGCGTCGATGTTGATCAATCCGGCGTGGATTTTCGCGATTCAGATCGGGCAGGTGTGGCTGAGCGTGATCGTCATAATCGCGTTGATGGCGGTGCTCGTCCGCGTGTTCGTGCTGTTGCAGCGGCATCGACCGGAGGGTATCGCCGACGCGGTGATCACCGACGGCACGATGGGTATCTACCTCGGCTGGGTGTGTGTGGCGACGATCGCGAACATCTCCGCGTGGCTGGTGAGTCTCGGATTCACCAGTGGTGCAACGGTGTGGGCGGTCATCGTGCTCGTGGTCGCAGCCGGTGTCGGGGTGTTTCTGGCCCAGTACTCCGGGGGCGCGGTCGCACCGATGCTGGCGATCGTCTGGGGGCTGGGATGGTTGGCCCAGGGCCGTTTCTCCGGTGAGGTGACCGATACGACCGTCGGCTGGACAGCCGTTCTCGCTGCGGTTGTGGTCGCAATTGCCACGGTAGCCATCAGGTTTCGCACCCGTGAGGCAGTGTCGGTGCGATAGTTCCCGCGACCCTGGGCAGACCCGTCGGAGCTGCGTCAGTGATCGGTGACATCGAGCGCCGCACCGACGATGGAGTCGGTATCGATCTTGTGGTGCTTGTACACCTCGTCGAGCGATCCGACCTGCCCGAAGTTGCTCACTCCCAACGACGTCGAGGCCACTCGGTTGACGGTCGCGAGGAAGGCCAGAGTGTGCGGGTGGCCGTCGAGCACGGTCACCATCGGTGTCGCCCGATCGGCGGGAAGGAGTTGATCGAGAATCCACGACTCACCGACACCGCGTCCCTGTCTTGCTTGCAGGGCTCGGTAGAGCTCGCCAGGGCTGGTGATGCACAGAACGTCTGCGATCACACCGACCTTGATCAATCGCTCGGCCGCCTCGAGTGCCTCGGTCATCACGGCCCCCATCGCCGCGATGGTCACCGTCGCACCGGCCCGACGCACCAGTGGATATCCGCCGGCAACGACCTGGCGACGCCTGCGTTCCCGGGCCGCCGGGTCGGTGGGGACGTCGGCCTTCGACTGGTCGACGGGTCGCGTCGACAACCGCAGGTAGGCCGAGGTTCCGTCGGGCCGGCCGAGACGCGCGATGCCGGCGAGCAGGGTCCATTCGACGTCGATGGCGAATGCGGGTTCGTAGCTGATGCAGCCGGGCTGTTCGAGACCGATCGACGGTGTCTTGATCGATTGGTGCGCACCGCCTTCCGCGGCCAGCGTGACGCCGGACGGAGTGCCGACGAGGATCGATTGGCCGCCGGCGTAGATGCCGTACGACCACGGTTCGAGGGCGCGTTCGACGAACGGGTCGTACATGACGCCGATCGGGAACAGTGGCTGTCCCCACCGGCTCCACGTGGCACCGAGTTCGCCCATCAGCCCCACGAGGTTGGTCTCGGCGATGCCGAGTTCCATGTGCTGACCGCTCGGTCCCTCGCGCCAGTGCATGATGGTTTCGGCGTCGTCACCGAACCAGTCGTGCCGATCGGATGAGGACCACACACCGACCTTGTTGACCCAGCCGCCGAGGTTGGTGGTGGAGCTGACGTCGGGGCTCACTGTGACAACCCTTTTCGCCGCTTCCGGGGCCTCGCGAGTGAGGTCTATCAGCGTGCGGCCGAGAGCGGCCTGAGTGGTGGCGGTGCCCTTCGGAGTTCGGCCGATATCGGTGGGAACGGCGGGGGGAGTCGACGCCGGAATCGGGTTGCGACGTAACCGTTTCGCGGTGTGGATGCACAGTCGGCCCGGTGCGCAGTCGTCGTCGAAGCGGCCCCAGGGCGCAGCGGGATCCAGGTCGAGGCTGCGAGCGAGCTCGGCGTACTCGTCGACTGTGAGCAGCGAGGAGTGATTCTGCGGATGTCCCTGAGTGGGCAGTCCGAAGCCCTTGACCGTGTACGCGACGATCACGGTCGGTCGGGTGTCGTCGATGCGAGAGTAGGCCTCGCGCAACGCATCCAGGTCGTGTCCGCCCAGGTTGCGAATCGACTCGGTCAACACGGTGTCGTCGAGGTCGGCGATCAGGTCTGCGATCGTCGTAGCATCAGGTCCCGATCCGGGGAGCCTGGTGCGCACTTGGTCGGCCGTGCAGCGCAGCAGACGCTGGTACTCGGGGTTCGGCATGTCGAGGATTCGGGTGCGCAGAGCGCCGCCGCCCGGCTTGGCGAAGAGGTCTTCGAGCAGTCGGCCGAATTCGACGGTGATGACCTGCCACCCGGCGGCGTCGAACATCTTCTCGAGACGGCGCGCGGCGATGTTCGGCACGACGCGATCGAGGGACTGGCGGTTGAGGTCGACGATCCAGACGATCTCGCCGAGTTCTGCGATCCCCGGGTCGATGATCGCTTCCCATACGGCACCTTCGTCGAGCTCGGCGTCACCGACCAGTGAGTATTGGCGTCCGCTGAATCCGGTCCGTGCGGAGTCGTCCGAGCCGAATCGATCCTCGACGAAGCGTCGCGACATCGCACCCCAGATCGGTGCGGTGGCACCGATTCCCACCGAGCCGGTCGAATAGTCGACGGTGTCTGGGTCCTTCGAGCGCGACGGGTAGGACTGCAGACCGCCGTAGGCACGGAGGGTCGTCAGATACTTCTCGTCCAGTTCGCCGAGGAGGTAGTTGATCGCGTGCAGCACCGGGGAGGCGTGGGGTTTGACCGACACGCGGTCTCCCGATTGCAGTTGCTCGAACCACAGTGACGTCATGATCGATACCATCGATGCGCACGATGCCTGGTGTCCGCCGACCTTGAGTCCGGTGGGGTTGGGCCGAATCCGGTTGGCGTGGTGGATCATCGACGTCGACAGCCACAGTACGCGCTGCGCGATGTCGTGCAGCTCTTCGCCGTCATCTGTGGACGAACGGCGGTCGGCGGGGCTGATGCTGGTCATGACAGATGGCTCCTGAATCGACGACGAAGAACGTCCTGATGCCGGCCGGGGACGAAGGGCACGTGAGAAGAGCGGACGACGCGGGCGTTCGGGTTGCGAATCGCCGGAAGGGTACAACTGAGCTGCGATGGGGACAGTGCACCAGCCGCTTGCCCAGCTGCGCAAGTGATGCGGCAGAAATGGAGCAGATTGCACAATTCAGGGGTACCTGCTGCTACGAAACCTGGTCGTACTGACAGATCGGGTGAGCTGATCAGCCCGGTCCTTCCCATCCGCACGCTTCACAGGAGGCATAGATGCGGCTGCTGGACGGCCCAACGGCCGGCGAGTCGATGACGTTCTCTCCCAACGTGATGTGTGCACAGATGGGGCATACACCCCGATAATCGAGGTTGAAGCTGTAGGTGAGCACTCGGACTCGATCCTGTACGTCGAATGCCGCCACCGCGCGTGCCACGGTCGACCAGCTTGTGTCCTCGACAGGAAGGTGCCGAGGTTCGAGTCGCCGCTACCTCGCGCTGCGTACAGAGGGCCGGCTATCGACTGCCGCTTCTTCGCGATCGAACTTGTCGACGTGAGCGACAGTAGACCCCGAGGCCCCCGCTCGTCGATAGCCGATGTCGTGACTGTCCGGCGTCGCCTTACCCGTCGGTTTGACATCGGGCGTACGGTGAGGGCATCCGGTGAAGGTCATCACCGTCGACAGGCCTCGCGCACGTCAACAGGTGTAATGACTGCACCATCTGGGACTCGATCCAATGACCGACCGTAAATTCGAGAACTCGACGCCGAACGAAGCCAGGGCGGGAGCTGATTTCGACGAGGAGATCCTGGCGGCTCTGTCGGCACCGACTCGTCCTCCTTCTGCAGAAGGCTATTTTGCGCAGGACACGTTCGACGCACTCGACATCTTTCGTGGAATTCTGCTCGAACACAGGCGATTCGAGGTGCTCCTCCAAGGGCTGTGTGAGCAGGTGGTTGCTGCGGTTCCCGGAGCAGACATGGCGGGAGTCACTCTGCTGCATCACGATTCGGAAAATCCTGCGACCGCAGCGTGTTCGGACGCACGTGTCGTCGATATCGACACCGATCAGTACAACGCCGACGAAGGCCCGTGTCTCGAGGCCGCCAGAACCAAGCGCATCGTCTGTGTCCGGGTCGACGAGGTCGCGGCCCGATGGCCGACGTTCGCAGCCGCAGTATCCGATCTCGGGGTCGAAAGCTGTTTGTCTGCGCCACTGGCAGTCGACTCCGAACATGCCGGATCGTTGAACATCTACAGCTTCGACGGAGATGGCTTCAGCGACATCGACGAAGTTCTGGTGAAATGTTCGTCACGGCGGTCGAGGCCGCGGTATGGAATTCGCGGCATACGGAGGACGCGAAGCAGGAGACTGCCGGGCTGCGTCTCGCGATGAGCACGCGCGCCACCATCGAGCAGGCGAAGGGGATTCTGATTGCGGTGCGAGGCATTTCACCCGATGCCGCGTTCGCCGCGTTGGCCCAACAATCGCAACGGGAGAACACCCGGGTGGCGGTCGTGGCGGCGCGGGTCGTCAATTCGGCCGTGGAGGACACACGCAAGCATCGTTGATTCGACCCGCGTGAACGACGGGCCGTAGGGTCGGGGTCACGCCGCTCATTCATCACACACAATGGTTCAGCGAAACCGAACCGACCTGTTGCATCCCAGGTCAGAAGGTCGAGTCTCATGACCGACACACCTATCCACGACGAACTACAGAACTTCATGAAGATGAGTGCACGCGGGAATGATCGGAAGGTCGAGCCCGTAGACGCTTCGGTGCCCGTCGAAGTGCCTGCGCACGCCCCCGCGAGACATCACAGGGCCTGACGGCATGGCCACCGCGCGAGAGAAGCAGGACGAGGCTCTTGCCGTCTACCGGCGAGCGAAAGATCGCGAGCAGGAACTCGCCGGTGTGCGCGGACAGTCCGACGCCGATACGCCGTTGCTCGTCGACCTCGACGATGCGGAGATGCGCGGTGCGATCGAAGCGGACATATCGGCGCAAAAGGCGCTGAGCGTCGCGCTGAGGGCTGCCGACGACTGACTTCGGTCGGCTAGGTGAACGGCTGGGCTGTGGGGTCGATCGCTGCGTGAACTCCGCCGCTGTACGACGTCGGAAGCTCGCGGCCGCACAGAGTTTCGGCCTCGTCAGCGGAGATGCCGAGCGCTCGCAGCACGCGCTGCGTCGTGCCGTCCACTGTCACTGCTTCGTCGCGCTCGGGTTGGGCGAGTAGCAGCCGTCCCATGGACAGCAGTGAACCGGCCACGATCGCGAGTGCGACATCTGCGTCGTCCACATCGAATCGCCCTTGTTCGGCGGCCGATTCGATATCGCGGCGTGAACGCGGTGCCAGGCCGCCGGCTGCTGAGAATGCGGCGGCCTCCGAGTTGAGCAGGACGCGACTCAGTTGCGGCTCGAGGCGGAAGAGTCGTCCGGACAACCGGAAGGACTGAGTGAATTTCTCGACCGGGTCGTCCAATCCCACGGTGAGCGAGTCGAGGTAGTCGCCTGCGGATTCGAGGGCCGCGTCGATGGCTGCCTGCCACAGCTCTTCTTTGGTCTCGAAGTAGTTGTAGAACGATCCGTTGCTGACGTCGGCGGCCTGCGTGATCTCGAGAACGGGTGCGTTGGTGTTGCCGCTCGCCAGGAATCCTTGCGCGGCCCGAACGAGGGCGGCTCTGGTACGAGCCTTCCGGCGCTCGACACGGTTGCCTTCGGTCACGGGCTGCTCCTACTCGACAGGTTGTACTGCCAGCCTATCGCCGGTCAAATATGACGATTTCGTCAAAAATCTTGACTGGTGACGCTCTCATGGGTGACGATATCGTCATTAACTGCTCTGCATCGAGGACGTGCACATGACCCATGTTGATTCGATTCCCCAGTACCGAACGAACATCTACTCCACCGGTGCCATTGTCGATCCGTACCCGCACTATGCGAGGTTGCGAGAACTGGGCCCGGTGGTGTGGCTCCCCGGTCAGCAGGTGTTCGCCATCCCGCGGTATGCCGAGTGCAAGACAGTGCTGCTCGACGACGAGACCTTCGTATCCGGGGACGGCGTCGCGCTCAATCCCATTGCCAACCGGCTCGGCCGGGGCACCACCCTCAACAGCGATGGCGACGAGCACGCATCGAAGCGGGCAATTCTGGTGCACCGTCTGACTCCGAAGGCAGTCCGGAAGATGACCACGGCGATCTCGGAGAAGGCCGAAAGCATCGTCGACGCCGCGTTGAGCAAGCAGTTCGTCGACGGAGTCGACGACATCGCGACGGCCCTCCCCATGTCGATCGTCCCTGATCTCGTCGGCTGGCCCGAGGATGGCCGCGAAGACATTTTACGCTGGGCCGGAGCAACTTTCGACTCGCTGGGCCCCGTCAATCGGCATTCGGCCACCGCGGTGAGGGCTGCCGCCGAGATGTTGAGTTTCTCGAAACGGGTGGTGCGCGAGCGGTCGGTGTTGCCCGGAAGCATGGGCGAGGACGTGCTGATCGCCGCCGACGAGAATCGACTCGAGAAATCGGCGTGCCCGGCACTGATGATCGACTACCTCGGCCCATCGCTCGACACCACCATCGGAGCTATCTCCGGCGCACTGGACCTGTTCGCCCGACATCCCGAGCAATGGCAGGCGATACGGCAGAACCCGGACCTGATTCCCAACGCGGTCAACGAGGTCGTCCGGTACGAGTCACCCATCCGAGCATTCTCTCGACGGGCCGTGCGCGACGCCGATATCGGCGGATCTTCGATTCCCGCAGGGGCCCGCGTGCTGGTGATCTACGCGTCGGCGAACCGGGACGAGCGGGAATGGGACAACCCCGACGCGTTCGACATCACCCGCGATGCGGCCCGCCAACTCGGTTTCGGTTCGGGTACGCACGGCTGCGCCGGTCAAGGATTGGCGCGACTCGAAGCGCAGACCATGCTTCGCGTGCTGGCGCGCCGGGTCGAACGATTCGTCCCCTCGGGAAAACCGAAAAGGGCTGTCAACAACGTCATTCACCGATACGAACGCCTGCCGCTGAAATTGGTGGCAGCAGAAGGGACACCGCAATGAGAATCGACGTCGACTGGGATCGGTGCGAAGGGCATGGAATCTGTGCCGATCAAGCTCCGAAGGTCTTCGGCCTGGACGACGAGGGCGAGCTTCACTACGCCTTCGATGGCGGCGACGTACCCGACGACCTTGCCTCCGCGGCACGTTCGGCGATCGGCGCGTGTCCGGTGGCGGCCCTCCGAGAGAGCACGTGAGCACCGACAGTCGCATCGTCATCGTCGGGGACTCCATCGCCGGGTGCACCGCTGCCCGTGAGCTCCGCGCCCGCGGGCATCACGGTCCGATCGTCTTGATCGGTGCCGAGGACGACGGCTGCTACGCGAGACCGCCGTTGTCGAAGCATGTGCTCAAAGATGAGGCAGCAGAGGCCCAAACGTGGGACCTGTCCGATCTCGACATCACGGCGATTCTCGATCCTGCGGTGTCGTTGGACGCCACACGACGGATGGTCACCACGACTGCCGGAATCGACGTTGCCTACGACGCTCTGATCGTGGCCACGGGAGCGTCCGCCCGGCGCATCGCCGATCCGGATCAGGCGGGCGAGAGCGTGCTGCGGACCTTCGCGGACGTCCGCGCCCTGCGTCCGGCACTGGACGATGCCTCTACCGCAATCGTGGTGGGTGCAGGGTTCCTCGGCATGGAGGTCGCCAGTGCCTGCGCTGCACGCGGGATCGCGGTGACCGTCGTCGACGTGGATCCACCGTTGCAGCGGCTCCTGGGTTCCTTCCTGTCCGACGCGATAGTCGTGCGAGCCGAGGCTGCCTCGGTCGAGTTCGTTCGGGCGGATGCCCCCGTCGCGTTGGTGGGTGATCCCGTCACGGGTATCGAGTTCGCAGATCGAACGCTGACCGCTGACCTCGTTGTCACCTGCGCCGGTGATGAGCCGCAGACGGGTTGGCTGGACGGTACCGGTATCGCGGACCGGATGGGGGTCGGGATCGACCACCGCTGCGCTACCGAAGTTCCCGGCATCTTTGCCGCCGGGGATGTCGCCTACTCGCGCACGGCGTCCCGTCGAGCACCGTTCTGGTCGAACGCCGTCGCGCAGGGCAAAATTGCTGCGGCCTCTGCGCTCGGCGTCGAACCGACCTGCGCACCCACCGACGATTACTTCTGGACCGAGATCCTGGGATTGTCCATCAAAGTCGTCGGTCCTCTTCCCCTGCAGGGAGATCCGACCGTTCTGGAAGGATCCGTCGACGACGGTTCTGCCCTTCTGCAGTGGACTCACCAGGACGGCCGCACCACCATCGTCGCATTCGGCATCAAGAAGCCGGTCGGTCTGCTCCGGCGTTTGGCTCGCGAGAACACTGTCTCCACTACCTGAGGAAAGTAATCATGGCTATCAGCACCACACTTGTACGACGCCTTCCCGACATCGTCGGGTTGGGCCGTGCGGCAATCGGACTCGCCCATATGATCGCGCCCACTCGCGCCAACGAACTCCTGGCCGGGCCCGACGCCGCCGTGGCGACCACGCGTGCTGCCGCCCGCACCTTCGGAATCCGAGAAATCTACATCGGCGGCGGGCTGTATGCAGCCACCAGGTACGCCCCGAAGTTGGTGCGCCCCTTGCTGCGTGCCGGGGTGGGAGTCGATGTCTGGGACACCGGCGCCTTCGCTCTGACCGCGTATCTGCCGCGGCGGACGCGCGTGGCGGGCTGCGCCATCGCCGGAGGATTCGTTGTTGCCGGTGTGCTTGCCGACGTGCAATTTGGTAGGTAGCTGCACTTTGCCTTCGTACCCGGACCGGCAACTGCGTGCATCAGTTTGCGCATAGCCGCCAGAAGACATCCGCGCAGTGGTGGATCTGGTCGCCTGAACAGCATGTTCGACTCGATGCCGACGTGGCTAGGCTTCGCCGGCTGTGAACGCGTTCTCGGTCCGATCACGGACGGGTGTCACGCTCTTGGACAGTAGTGTCACGATATCTGCCGCCGGCACGGGCCTTGACCACCAATAACCCTGTCCGTGAACCGAACCCAGTGCCGCGACCGCGCCTGCCTGTTCAGCGGTTTCGACGCCCTCGACGGTGAATTCGAGTTCGAGGTCTTGTGCGAGAGAGTGCAACGTTCGCATCATAGCGTCCCCTGCACGTGTGCCGAGTCGCTCCGTCACGGCTTTGTCCACTTTGAATCCCGAGAGTGGAAACTCCAAGAGCCGTTCCAACCCGGACCATGCGGCACCGAGATCGTCGAGGACGACGCCGAAGCCGGCGTCACGCAGGTCCGCAACGAACCGCGTATTGACCGGGCTGGACGCGAAGGAAGCCGATTCGGTGATTTCCAGGACCACCGACTTCGGGTTGCATCCTGAGTCGCGCACGGTGGTGATCAACCGGTCGACGCAGTCAGGATGTGCAAAGTGCACTCCGGACAAATTGATGTGGACTCGGAGGGAATTGTCGATGGGTAACCAGGTCACCAGGTCGCGAAGGCCTGCGGTGAGGATCGCGAGATCGAGATCGATGATCAGTTCGCTGGCCTCGATGCGTTCGATGAATGCGTCGGGGGTCAGGAGTCCTCGGGAGGGGTGATTCCACCGCGCCAACGCCTCGACGGCGGCGACGCGCCCACTGTCGAGGTCGATGATGGGCTGGTACCAGGGGCTGATTTCCCCGGCCGAGATGGCTGCCGCGAATTCGGCTGAACCGGCAGAATCCAAGGGTGAGTGGCCGCGGTCACGGTGGGTGGAGAGCTGTTCCTGGACCGTCCCGGCCAGCAGTGTGAGTAGGCGTTCGTGGGTCTCGGTCACCGGGTGGGGTTCGGTGTCGAATACACAGAGTGTGCCGATGACCATTCCTTCTCTGCCCACGATCGGTATTCCGGCGTACGCCGAGAGGCCGGCGTCGAGCATCATCTCCCGTACCGAACTGTCGTCGGGCAGCGTGGATGCGCCGGGGGTGTTTACGTCGTCCACGCCGACGATCCTGTTTGCGTCGACGGTGTGTGCGCAGATGGTGTGGGCGCGGGGCACCACGGCCCCTGCGCTGGGCGCAAACCCGTGTTGGGCCAATGTGTACTGCGTGTCCTTGTCGACGATGTTGATCATCGAAATGGGAAAGTCCAGCGCGGCTGCGGTGAGCTGAGCGGCCGCGTCGAGGGCGGGTGTCAGGGCAGAGAAGTCGAGATATTTACGCGCAGAATCGCTTTGACGACGAGCGGTGGACCGAAACATCGCAGGGCTCCTTCTCGACGCTCAACGACGACGGTTCGGCCGTGCCGCGCGCCTCTGCGCCGTATACCTCGAGCAGCAGGGAAGGAAACCCCCGGAGGCGGTCATAGCCTCACGCTTGCGCTCCGCGCAGGCACATCATGCTCCACTCGACCGCCCGGCCGCGGGGATTCCCGGATCGGTTCCGCGGAGTGGAGCAACCGTTGATCGATCGCCGAGATCAGTAGCCAGCGAGAAGTGCCACACCGGGGAGATTGCCGGGGCCAACTGCGAGACCGTTCAGCAACTGCTTTCGATCGATCTGGATGGAAACGAATTCACGACTCGGGATTGTGTTCCTCGCGTAATTGCCGACCCTGCTCGACGGCTTTCGCGTCCTTCTCGTCGTTCTTGTCCGATACTCGTGTGTCGCGCGGCGGCAGTTGCAGTCGTCTCTCGGCGACGATGCCCGCCTGAAGTTGCCGGCCGCGTTCGAGCTCGGAGTCCAGTTCGGCACCGAAGAGCAAGGCCAAGTTCGTGATCCAGAGCCAGAGCAGGAACACGATGGCTCCGGCCAGTGAACCGTAGGTCTTGTTGTAGCTGGAGAAGTTCGCGACGTAGAAGCCGAATGCGACGGTGGCGAGAATCCACACGATGATGCCGACGGCGGCACCGGAACTGATCCATTTGAACTTGGGCTGCTGCACATTGGGAGTGGCGTAGTACAGGATCGCGACAGCGAGGGTCACCACGATCAGCACCAGTGGCCAGCGGGCGATGTTCCAGATCGTCAGCGCCGTGTCGCCGAGTCCGACGGCGTCTCCGACGGCCGAGGCAATGGGTCCGCTGATCGCCAACATGACCGCGGCGAGTGCGATGAGCACCAATGCAATCAGTGTCACCAACAGCATGAGCGGACGCAGTTTCCAGACGGGACGCCCCTCGTCCACCTCGTACATGCGGTTCATCGCGCGTCCGAATGCGCCGACGTAGCCGGACGCGGACCACAGCGCGCCGGCGATGCCGATGACCAGCGCGAAGCCGGCGGTCGGAGCTTGTACGAGTTGCTCGATGGGTGCGCGCAAGGTGTCCACCGCAGACTGCGGACCGAGATCGCCGACCACTTGCAGCACACCGTCGACCGTCGCTTGTCCCTGGCCGAAGACACCCAGCAACGACACGATGGCCAAGATGGCCGGGAACAGCGACAGCACCGCATAATACGTCAACGCCGCGGCGAGGTCTGTGCACTGGTCGCGGGAGAATTCGCGCGCAGTTTTCTTCGCTACGTAGATCCACGACGGCTTCGTCAGATCCGCAGGTGAGTCCGCTTTGCGCGGATCGTCGGGGTCGGCTTCGGTGGGAGCGGGTGTTGACGCAGTGTCGGCCATCGACCTGCCATACCCCCGGTTCGGCTGCGAAAACGTAGTGTTTCGATCCACCGGTTCAGGGCATCCCGAGTAATCATCGTTCCCCGTCGCGGGGCTTCTCGCCGCGATGCCCGTACTGCGAAAGGCGAACCCCTGTGGGCCCAGGCAACTGTTCGACCACCGAGGGATCATGCGGGTAGTCGTCATCGGTGCCACCGGCAATGTCGGTTCGGCACTGGTGCGGACGATGCAGCGCCGCCGGCCGGCGGACTCCATCGTCGCAATTGCGCGTCGACAACCCCATTACGCGGCGGAACGAATGGAGTGGGTCTCGCTCGATGTCACGGCCGACCGGGCGAACGACGCCTTGCGGTCGGCACTTCGCGGTGCCGATGCAGTTGTCAACCTGGCCATAGCATTTCAGCCGATGCGCAACCGTGAGTATCTCCGTGCGGTCAACGTCGACGCAGTGCACACAGTAGCCACGGCCTGCGCAGAATCCGGAGTCCCACATCTGGTGCACATGTCCTCCGGTGGGGCTTACGCCCCCGGCTCCTACGGCGTCGAAGTCGACGAGTCCTGGCCGACTACGGGTGTGCTGTCGTCGACGTACAGCATGGACAAGTCGGCTGCAGAGTCCGTACTCGACCACATCGAGCGGGCCTACCCCGATCTCGCGGTGACCCGAATTCGGCCGGGATTGATCGGGCAATACCAATTCGGCAGCGCCATTTTGAGATTCGGCCTACCCGACGTCGTTCCCTCCGGGGTCGTCGACCATCTTCCGCTACTACCCATCGACAGATCGTTCACCGTTCCGGCGGCCCATACCGACGATGTCGCCGATGCGATCGTCGAGACTCTCGACCGTCGTGCGACCGGTGCGTACAACCTCGCTGCTCCCACACCGGTCAGAGCACAGGACGTGGCCGATGCCTTCGGTGCGCGCATCGTGCCCGTCTCGCACCGGGTGCTGTCCGGAGCTGCTCGGGTCGCCTTCGACGCCCACCTCTCGGCCATCCATCGAGGATGGGTGGATCTTGCCTTCGCCACACCGATGTTGAATACCGATCGCGCTCGACGGGATCTTCGGTGGAGCCCGCGCTTGGACGGACCGGACGTCGTCCGCGAGGTCATCAAGGGGCTGCGCGATGGCGCGGGTGCCGCCGGCCCGCCATTGCGTCGGCGCACCACGAGGGACAGGCTCCGCTCGTTCCGCCGTCGCGGTTTCGTTTCTCGGGGCAAGCAATCGTGAAGGTGGCGGCAATGGTCCGAGATCTTCCGGCTGGTGGGCGGCCCCGATCGGTGGCAGCTGCGGTACTGTTCGACATCCGCTCGAGGCGCAATCGACACCTATCCCTGACGAGGCCGACGATGACTCTTCCGCGTTGTGACCGGTGCTCCCATTAACGGGCGGGAGGGGGCAGTTCGCACATCTCGGTTTCTTGTCGTTGCGGCCTTGGGTGCGGTCGGACTGGCAATCATCGGCGGGGGAATCGCGACAGGGCAGTTACCCGTCAACCTTGCATTGTCCGGGCAACCGTTCATCGGAACGGTGTCCGCGGTCGGGGCCACCGGGATCACCGTCTATCCGCGTGCCGTCAGTACGGCCGCGGGGGAGATGCCAAGTATTGCAGTCAAATTGGACCAGGTGGAATTGTCGGATGTCTGCCTGTCCACATCGGCGCTCGGAATCCCGTTTCTCGGTGACGTCACGCTGTTCGCTCGTGTTCCCGGAGCGAACACAGCGACCGCCGACGGAATCGTGCTCGACGCGTCCTCGGTCGGCGGGTCGGTATCGGTGGCGGACGTTCGGTTGGGACTCGACGCGAGTGCGCTCGGGGAGGTCACGGGCACGGCGACCTCTGCGGTCACAGTCGGACAATCTTCGGCAGGACAGACTCGAGTGGAGATCATCACGCTGACCGCGACCGGTGCGTCACTCGAGAATCTTGCGGTCTCCGTGGAATCCGGTGACCGATCGTGTTGACCCAACGCGCCGAGCACGATCGGCGGGCGCGTTTTCGGCAGTGGAGGGCGACGCGACCGTTCTGGGGTGGGGTGTTCCTGACGGCATCCGGTGCCATGCTCCTGCTGCCGGCGTTGGCAACCGTGGAGGTGGGCGATCTGCTGATTTCGATCAGCACTATTGCAGGGGTGTCGACGCTGATGCTCGGATCGATGATGTTGGTGTGCGCATTTTCGGTGTTGGTGCGCGCGGAGGCGAGGGTCCCAGCCGGCGTAGCAGCGATGATTCTGGCGCTGGTCGCCCTCCCTGCCGCAAATTTCGGGGGCTACGTATTGGGGTCGCTCTTCGGGGTGATCGGTTCGGCGGCAACGCTCGCGTGGGCTGCCGCCAAGTGACGCCCGGCAGGGCTGAGCCTGCCACCGTGACGGCGATCGCAGGAGTCGGTGCCGTCGACTCGCATCACTGTGTTCGAGAGTTTGCGGAGGGGTAGACCAGGGCATTCGAAGCCGGGCCCGCAACGGGCGATACCCGAGGAAAGGATGTCCGGTCATGGGCAGCAGCCTGCTCGACCCGACCATCGCTCCTCGCACTCGCGATCTGGTCAGTCACACCATCCGCTACGTCGATCACGGGCACGGTCCGGCCGTTGTGCTCATCCATGGATTGATGGGCAACCTGCATGATTGGGATCCCCAGATCGCCGAGTTGTCGCAGCACTTTCGCGTCATTGCAGTTGATCTACCGGGCCACGGCGAGTCCGACAAGGTGCCGGGCGATTACTCGCTGAGCGCCCACGCAGCAACTGTTCGAGATCTGCTCACCTCTCTCGATGTCGACTCGGCGACCGTCGTCGGCCACTCCTACGGCGGAGGGGTGGCGATGCAGATGCTGTACCTGTTCCCTCATCTGGTCGACCGCATCTGCCTGGTTGCCAGTGGCGGTCTCGGACAGGAAGTGAACCCGATTCTGCGGGTTGCATCGGTACCGGGCAGTGGCATCGCCATTCCTGTGGCGGCATCCGCACCGGTCCGAGGAATCCTCGGCGGTGTGCTCGGCCTGCTCTCTGCACTGCGCATCGTGCGCCTGGGCGCCGGAGATCGCCGGGCGTGGGCCAACTTCGCATCCGTCGCCGACGCTCCCACCCGCCGCGCCTTCCTGGCGACCGCGAGATCGGTGATCGACTACCGCGGGCAGACAGTCAGCGCCACGCGGTTGCTCCAGACGTTCACCGGCGTCCCGGCAATGCTGGTGTGGGGCGATCACGACGTGATCATCCCGGCCGTCCATGCGCACGAGGTTCGTGATCAACTACCCGACGGTGCCACCGTCGAAGTGTTTCCCGGTGCCGGTCATTTTCCGCATCTCGACGAGCCCGAACTGTTCGCGTCGGTGTTCACGACGTTCATGTCGACTGCGTCGAGTCTTGCGCAGGCGAAACGGGCGTAATTTCGATCGATCGTCGCAACCAACCCTCTCCAGTCACCGGACCCTCGCGGGCAATCGCGAACTCCTCGAGAACGCCCGTACGTGCTTCGAGGGCGACATCGACGTGACGGGGTGAATCGCCATCACTGCGCAGTCTCAACCAGCGCGGGTCAGCATCCTGACGTGCGGAATTCCAGCGTCCAGGTATTGCTCTCCGACCCGAACGAATCCGAAGCGCCCGTACCAGTTTTCGAGGTGGGCTTGCGCGGAGATCTCGACAACCCCGGGGTAGGCCTTCAGTGCGGCCTCGACGAGTTCGCCGGCGTAGCCGTGGCCTCGCGCGGCTGCCGCGGTCGCGACGCGGCCGATGTGGACGGTGTCGTCGACGAGGACTCGGAGGGTGGCCGACACTTCACCGTTGTCGTCCTGCATCCAGAACAACTCCGTCGTCGGAAGTAGGTCTGCGCCATCGAGTTCGACCTCGTCGACGATCTTCTGCTCGTGCACGAATACCGCGACCCGCAGGGCCACGATGCGATAGAGGGTGTGGGGCTCGACGCCTGTGAGCGCGGCGTGATGAAGGGTGGGCATGGGTCCGTTTCGTCAGAGTGAATTCCTACTTTCCCATGCGCTGGTAGGTCGGTCTTCCCGGCCGCACCGCAGTGTTCAGAACTGGGCCGATAGCGCGGGAAGTCGCGTGCGGACCGCGATCGTGAACACTGAGGTGCGCTGGCTCGATGGCTTTGGAGAAGGCGCCTTCTCAGCGGCGACCGGCCGATCGGGGGTGGTGATGTTCCACGGTGCAGCGCCGAGGATCACCACAACGATCAGCGCGAGCCACTTGCGGAGCATTCGCCCACGTTCATCGCAGCAGAAGGTCGGAATCCGGTGCAGCTGACCGCGCTCACCGCGGTCAGCTGCACCCGATTCTTGCCGGAATCGACCTTGTCGGTCGTCATCGACTCCTGCGTACTGCAGCGAGGTGGGTATCAGTGATCCTGTGCGGGCCTGGATCGTGTTGGTTCGTTCGCTTCACTCGGCGCGTGTTCGGAGCAGAAATTCGACGGCCCGGGTCGGCATGCCCGCTGGGTCGCGGAGGGCACCGGGGCTTCGGTCGTGGTCTCGGGTTCGGCGTGGCTGTTGATCGTGGCTTGGGCTGTACACCTCGACGCCCCGGCCGCAGCGGGTTCGGTCGGTCACTCGAATTCGGATATTTGGTGAACAATGAGAACGCGAATTGTTTCGCGGGGGTTAAATACACTGCACCGCGGCAGGTCTCGTCATTCAATCAGTGGACTGGGTGTAACGACTTGTCTGCCGGAGTCGAACTATGAAGTGTTGACCAGTGTCTGTGAAGTTGCGCACCAAGTCGTGGTTCGGTTGAGCTCCACGTCGATACTTCGCGATACTCGTTCAACAGGAGATACAGAAGCTTCACGTCGACGCGGATGTGGGGGGAGTCGGTTCGTCGAGAACCGTTGGCCGCGGACCCGGAGTGTCGGGATGCCAGGAGGAATTGGATCGTGACAGCACCTGGGTACACCAGGCCGGACGTCGACCCGCGTCTCGAGACCGAATCGGTCGGTACGAGGCAGCGCTGGCGAATCCGCCGACTCACATCTCGTCGGGTGTGGGAGCTTCAATACATCGACCGCCTGCGGGTCACCGACGTACTCGTCGTGCTGGCTGCAGTCGCAATTGCTCAGATAGTCCGGTTCGGGGAGCTCGAATCCTCCGGGATGGTGTCCTTCTTCGGATACTCGGGGCTCTCGGTCGCGTTGATCGCGCTGTGGGTCGGTTTTCTGGCGATTTTCCGGACGCGTTCGCCGCGCGTGATCGGCACCGGCGAGGAGGAGTACCGCCGGATCGTCTCGGCCACGTTCCGCTTGTTCGGTGTCATCGCAATTCTGTCTCTGCTGTTCCGAGTGGACATCGCGCGCCTGTACTTGGCGATCGCGCTGCCGGTGGGTCTCGTCGGCTTGCTCCTGAGCCGCTGGCTTTGGCGAAAGAACGTCTCGAGCAAGCGCAGCAAGGGCGAGTACACGACGTCGGTTCTGATCGTCGGGAGCCGGGCGGCTGCGGTGTCCATGGCCAAGCAGTTCGAGCGGTCACCGTCGTCCGGGTACGCAGTTGTCGGAATGTGCCTGCCGGGCTACTCCGCTGCCGACGAGGCAGCCGTCACCATCGACGGTTTCGAGATACCTGTGCTGGGCGATGAACACAGCGTGGTCGACGCGATCGAGGTTTCCGGTGCAGATACCGTCGCGGTGACGGCGACCGAGCACCTCGGCACCGCTGGTATTCGCAAGATGATCTGGGATCTGGAGAAGAAGAAAGTGGACCTCGTGGTCGCTCCCGGCGTGGTCGACGTCGCCGGGCCTCGACTGGTGATGCGTCCGGTCGCAGGCTTCCCGCTCATCCACGTCGAGAAGCCGCAGTACAACGGTGCAACCAGGTTCAGCAAAACCGCCTTCGACATGGTTTTCGCTGCCACAGTCCTGCTGCTCATCTCGCCGATTCTCTTGGTGGTGGCAGCCGCGATCAAGCTCACCAGCCGGGGACCGGTCTTCTACCTGTCGGAGCGGATGGGCATCGACGCCAAGCCGTTCTCGATGATCAAGTTCCGGAGTATGGTCGTCGACGCCGATGCGCAGGTGTCGAACCTGTTGACGCAGAACGAGAGCGCGGGCGGGGTTCTGTTCAAGATTCGCGACGACCCGCGGGTTACCAAAGTCGGAAAAGTCATGCGCAAGTTCAGCATCGACGAGTTGCCTCAGTTCATCAACGTGCTCAAGCGTGAGATGAGCGTCGTTGGCCCTCGGCCTCCGCTGCGCCGCGAAGTGGAAACCTACGACGGTGAGGTTCGTCGTCGCCTGCTGGTCAAGCCCGGCATCACCGGCCTGTGGCAGGTCAGTGGACGGTCCGACTTGTCCTGGGAAGAGACTGTGCGACTGGATCTTTCGTACGTCGAGAACTGGTCCATGGTTGGCGACATCCTGATTATCGCGAAGACTGTCCGGGCGGTGGCAGGCAGCGACGGGGCGTACTGACTCACCGCAGTGGCGGCGCCGGCAACCCCCTTCGGGTTGCCGGCGCTGTTCTGTGGCCGTGTGCGAGTCGACAAGTCAACGTGCGCAACCGAAACCGGTGTGCGCCGTCACTGTGACCTCCAACACATCACGACCCGTATCGTGCTCCTCCGGCGACATCGACCGGCGTTCGGTCCGTTTCGCTTCTGATCTCGGAATGCGTTCGGCAGCAACACTTTCGGCCTGAGCTGGCAGGTCCAATCCGGTGCTTGCCGTTGTCCGTCGGCACGCGACGTCGACACCACGGACCGAAGCGCACCGGTTGCCGGTGTGCGGTTGTCGCGACATCTCGAATTTGCTGATGCAAACTTGAATTACATCGGTTCGGCGACGTTCCGTACCGATGCTCTGGGTCGCCGGCGCTGCTGACTCCGAACGAATCGATCGACCGGGTCGGGATCCCGTTGTTCGAGAGGAACAGTCCGCGTGACCATTGACGATGTGGGTGTAGGACAGTCAGGTTCAGCTGTGCACGAGCGGTCTACGCTCGCGACGCGGGCCGAGCTCAGTGTGGCGAAGGCGATCACGTCCGGTACGCCCTACGCGATGGTGTTCGCGGGTCAGGGTTCACGCTGGCTCGACGTTCTCGACAACATCACGTCGGACTTCGGTCTGAGCGCGGAGCTGCGCGCGGTGTCCGCTGACGCAGCGCGGATCCTCGAGCCGGTGGCGGCGCGTCTGGCAGGGTTGCGGCCCCGCCCGTTCGAGCCGATGGACTGGGTCGATGCACGGGCCTCCGATGATGCGGCAGGAGTGCCGAGTATCGACCAGCTCGTGGCCCCGGTGTTCTCGGGGCCCGGTATCCTTTTGACCCAGATCGCAGTTCTTCGTGCCCTCAGGCTTCAGGGAATCGATGTGGACGCGCACCCGCCGGTCAGCATCGTCGGGCATTCGCAGGGGTGCTGGGGCGTGGCCGTGGCGCGCACCGATGGTGGCCGTGTCCAACGTCGATATCGAACGTCTGCGTGCAGTCGTCGACGAGGTCGCGCACTCCCGCCTCGATGGTGAATTGCCGGCGGTGTTGTCCATCGTCAACAATCGCAGGCGC
Source organism: Rhodococcus sp. IEGM 1372 (assembly GCF_030056835.1). NCBI lineage: Bacteria > Bacillati > Actinomycetota > Actinomycetes > Mycobacteriales > Nocardiaceae > Rhodococcus > Rhodococcus sp. IEGM 1372. The sequence goes on from NZ_JASHKS010000005.1 coordinate 125,057, forward strand.
GCGGTCATTTCGGGACCATATGAGCAGTTGGAGCGAGTTCAGCAGCGCTGCAACGCTATTGCTGAGCATGAAGCAGCGCAGCGTGCGCTACGGCAGCATGGAGGCTCGCTGTTCGCGCCCAGATTCGATCCGCTCGAGATCCAGGCGGCGTTCCATCATCCGGCTCTCGACGGAGCCGTCGACATTGCGCGGGGATGGGCTCGCCAGTGTGGTCTCGATTCCGATCGCGTCGCGGAGCTGACGAGGCTGACCGGCGTCGACCCGGTGAATTGGCCCGATCACGTGGCCGAGGTCGTCCAGTCGGGTGCCGAGTGGATCCTCGACATCGGTCCCGGTCATGCGATCACCAGGCTGAGCTATCCGCTCGTAGCCGGCAGTGGCATCGGCATGATCGCGGTGTCCTCCCGCGAGGGGCAGCGAGAGTTGCTGACCGCGGGCGCTGCACCCGTGCGGCCTGCTCCCTGGTCCAGTTTCTCGCCTCGGGTTCGCCGTCTACCCAGTGGACAACTGGTCGCGGAGACCTCGTTCACCCGACTCACCGGCAGATCGCCGATGCTGTTGGCCGGCATGACGCCGACGACGGTGGACCCCGCAATCGTGGCCGCCGCAGCCAATGCCGGACATTGGGCAGAGTTGGCCGGCGGCGGGCAGGTGACCGAGCAGTTACTGACCGAGCGTTTGGATTCGCTGGCCGACTTGCTCGAGCCCGGCAGAACGGCGCAGTTCAACGCGATGTTCCTCGACGCGCGTCTGTGGAAGCTGCACGTGAGCGGCAAGCGCTTGGTTCCGCGGGCCCGTGCTGCCGGTGCGCCGATCGACGGGATCGTCGTGACGGCGGGCATTCTGGAACGCGATGACGCGGTGGCCCTGATCGAGGAATTACATACTGCGGGAATCAGCTTCGTGGCGTTCAAGCCGGGCACGGTTGCTCAGATCGACGCCGTGATCGCGATTGCGGAGCGGGTCCCCGACCATCACGTGATCGCGCACATCGAGGGCGGCAGAGCAGGAGGGCACCATTCCTGGGAAGACCTGGATGATCTGCTGATCGCGACCTATGCGCGCCTACGTACTCGCGCCAACCTCGTGGTGTGCGTCGGTGGAGGCATCGGGACCCCTGAGCGTGCGGCCGAGTACCTCACCGGATCATGGTCACGCGCGCTCGGATACCCCGCTATGCCGACCGACGGCATTCTGGTCGGAACAGCGGCTATGGCGACGCTCGAGGCTACGACGACCGAGGACGTCAAACGACTGCTCGTCGCTACCGGGGGTACCGATCGGTGGATCGGAGCGGGTACCGCGTCTGCTGGAATGGCCTCGGGAAGAAGCCAGCTCGGTGCGGACATTCACGAAATCGACAACGCGGCCTCCCGGTGCGGCAGGCTGCTCGACCAAGTGGCAGGCGATGCCGATGCCGTGGCCGCTCGGCACGGGGAGGTCGTCGCCGCGTTGAACGCGACGGCCAAACCCTACTTCGGCGACGTCTCGGTCATGACCTACGAGCAATGGCTGAGGCGGTACCTGGAACTGTCGTACGACGACAGCTGGATCGACGCGGCGTGGGAATCGCGGTTCGTGAGCATGATTGAGCGCACGGAGGCCAGGCTCGATACTGTCGACTCGGGGCCGATCGCAACGATCACGGTCGATGCTGCCGCTGATCCACTGCAGTTGCTCGACGACGTCCTCGAGCTACATCCGGCGGCCCGTTCGACGCTGTTGCATCCGGGCGATGCGCCCTACTTCCTCGGCCTGTGCCGCACGCCGGGCAAGCCGGTGGGATTCGTACCTGTCGTCGATGCCGAGGTGCGTCGTTGGTGGCGCAGCGACTCGCTGTGGCAGGCACACGATCCGCGGTATTCGGCTGATCAGGTGTGTGTGATTCCGGGGCCGGTGGCAGTCGGCGGGATCGACCGGATGAACGAACCGGTGGGCGAGCTGTTGGATCGATTCGAGAGCGCTGCAGTACGGGCATTGCTCGACGAGGGCGGCGTACCGACCGGCACGACCAGCAGGCGCGGCGGCACGGCAGGAAACATCGGCGTGGTTCTGGACGCTCCAGACGTCATGTGGGCGGGTCGACTGATCGACAACCCCATCCTGCGGCTCGGGCCCGCTCGCGAATGGGTGATGGAGTCGCCCCGGACAGCCGTGCACACGCGATCGGGTTCCATGCTCGTCGGTGAGATGGATTCGGTTGTCACCCTGTCGGTTCCGGTCTCGACCGGACGCGACGTGGAAATCGGTATCACGGTGGCACCGTCGACAGCCGACGGTGCAGTACCGCAGGTCGACCCCATCGCCGCCACGGACGCAATGCTCTCGTTGCTCGATATCGCGGCCGGTGTGAGCTTGCCTGCGGTGCGCGACGGGGTGGCCAGATCGACTGTCGCCTGGGTTCCGGCGATGGTGCAGGACCATGCCGCGGTCACGGCGGACGGCCTGCCTGCGGAGCTGTACCAGAACGGTTCGACGGTTCCGGATGTGATCGTCGGAGCATGTTGGCCTGCGGTCTATGCGGTTCTCGGTGAGGCTCGCACAGCCGACCGTGCATCGGCGATCGAGGGGTTCCTCGATCTCGTGCATCTCGATCATCACATCGAACGTGTTTCCGAACTGCCGACGGTCATGAGTGCGTTGCTGATTCGAGCCGAGGTGCGGCGGGTCGACGAGACCGACATCGGGCGCGTTGTGCAGATCGAGGTTCAGGTGGACTCCACGGGTGCTCGTGATCTGGATCCGGCACCGTTGGCGGTATTGACGGAACGATTCGTCATGCGCGGACGATTGGGTGCGGGCAGTGCGACAGATCCCGTCGTCGCCGGTGCCGGTAGGACGGTGGTTCCCACGGCGCGAAAGCGTCGCCGCGATGCACTGATAGTGGCTCCGCTTCGCCTCGAGGCGTTCGCGTCGATGTCCGGCGATCACAACCCCATTCACACCTCCGACAACGCAGCCGCGCTGGCAGGTCTCGGCGGTCCCATCGTGCACGGAATGTGGATGTCCGCGGCCGCGCAACAGGTGGTGCAGGCAGCTTCGGCAACCGGGGACGGGCCACCGAATCGTGTTCTACGGGAGTGGACTGCGCGCTTCCTGGCACCGATCCGCCCCGGTGTCCAGGTGGCAGTTTCTGTCGATCGTGTCGGTATCTGCGCGGGCGCGGAGGTGCTCGAGATCTCCTGCCGCGTCGACGGGCAGTTGGTCATGACAGCCTCCGCGCTCGGGCTTGCGCCGGTGACGGCGTTCGCGTTTCCGGGTCAGGGGATTCAGCGTCCGGGCATGGGTCTGGACGCGATGGCTCGTTCGGAGCAGGCACGTGAGGTATGGAGCAGAGCCGACGAGATCACCCGGCGCACTCTCGACTTCTCCATTCTGGCTGTGGTGCGAGACAATCCGACCGAAATCCGTTTGGGGACACAGGTGTTTGCGCACCCGGACGGCGTGCTGTACCTGACTCAGTTCACCCAGGTGGCGATGGCGGTGATGAGCTTCGCGCAGTTCGCCGAGCTTCGCGCATCGCAGGCTGTGGCAGCCGACGGGATGTTCGCTGGGCACTCCGTCGGTGAGTACAACGCGCTCGCTGCCCTGGGCGTTCTCGATCTCGACACGGTTGTGGAACTGGTGTTTCGACGCGGGTCGATCATGTCGAACCTGACTCCGCGCGGGGAGGACGGCCGAAGCGAGTATCGAATGGCGGTGATCCGGCCGAATCGAATGGGCATCAGCCATGCCGACGTGAAACCGTTGGTGGACAGGCTCTCTCGTGAGAGCGGTGCGTTTGTCGAGGTAGTCAATTACAACCTTCGCGATGCGCAGTATGCCGTCGCCGGAAGTACCGCGGGGCTCGATGCTCTCCAGCGGTACGCCAATGCCCGCGGTGAGCGAGCGTTCGTACAGATTCCGGGAATCGATATTCCATTTCATTCGTCGGTACTTCGATCGGGCGTATCGACGTTCAGGCGGATACTCGCGAAGTTGGTACCCCGTGAGATCGATCCGAGTCTGCTTCTCGGACGCTACATTCCGAACCTCGTGGCCCGGCCGATGGAACTCGATAGGTATTTTCTCGAATCCATTGCCCAGACCGTGCCCTCGGAGTCTGCCGCGGAGATGCTCGAGAACTTCGATGCGTGGTCCGCTGCTCCCGCGAGGATGGCGTCGGAAGTACTGATCGAGTTGCTCGCTTGGCAGTTCGCGAGCCCGGTTCGTTGGATCGAAACGCAGGAGTTGTTGCTGCGCAACACCGCTGCAGGAGGCATGGGAGTCGAGCGCTTCGTGGAAGTGGGCCTGGGCTCTGCGCCCACTGTCGCCAACCTTGCCGCGGCCACGCTCTCCGGTCTGACCGAATCCACGCGCCGCGCGGATCGAATCGGCTACCCGGTCGAGATACTCAACGTCGAGCGTGACCGTGCCGCAGTGTTCGGCCTCGACACCGACGCCCCGAACACCGACACCCCGCGCACCGACGATGCCGTGAATCAGGCGGCGCCAGCAGCCGCCACAGCACCAGCCCTTACAGCACCGGCACCCACTGCACACATCCCCACGGCACCGGCGGGTGGTTCTCGGCCGGCCGATCTGACGTTCACCGCGTCGGCGGCCGCGCGAGTTCTGATCAGCCTGTGGACCAAGATCGATCGGTCCCAGATCGTTCCGACCGACTCGGTCGAGTCTCTCTGTGACGGGGTGTCCTCCCGGCGTAATCAACTGCTGCTCGATCTCGGTAGCGAGTTGGGAACCGGGCCGTTGGATGGGGTCGCCGACACTGCGGTGTCCGAGCTCCTTCCGACGCTCGAGCGCCAGGCCAGCGGGTACAAGCCGTTCGGCCCGGTTCTGAGCGACGCCATCGAGGATCAACTCCGTAAGGTGTTCGGCCCCTCCGGGCGTCGAGCGGTCGCGATCGGTGAGCGCGTGGCGAACGTCTGGCAACTCGGGCCAGGCTGGGTGGCCCATGTGCGCGCCGAGGTGGCGATGGCCACTCGCGACGGATCGAGCGTGCGCGGAGGCGCATTCTCCGATTTCGGCGGAACTCTGGCCGACGCGGCCGCGGTCGACTCGGCCATCGATGCCTGTGTCTCCAGAGTAGCTGCAGCTCAGAACGTTTCGGTGGCGCTTCCGTCGGTCGGCACGGCTTCCGACAGCGTCGTCGACTCGGGCGAATTGCTGAAGCTGGCCGAGCAGATCACCGGACCCGACGGCATCTTGGCGTACACCGCGCGGACGATGCTGGCCAGGCTGAATCCCGTCACCACCGCCGCACAGGCGGTATCGGTGCCCGATACAACTCTGCTCGATCTTGTCTCGGCCGAACTCGGTGCCGACTGGCCGCGATTGATGGCTCCGGTTTTCGATGCGCGGCGCGCAGTATTGCTCGACGATCGTTGGGCATGCGCGCGTGAGGACTTGGTGCGCATCTGGATGGGCGACATCGAACCGGTACCGGAGCGATTTCTCGGTGCAGGAAAGGCCGTTGCGCAGCAGGCACGATGGTGGAGTACGCGAGCCGCGGACGAAGATCGGGACGATCTGGCCGCCCGTTATGTCGAGATCGTGGATTCCGCTCTGTCGGCACCGAGTTCGGTCTGGGGCTCAGAGGTCGCGGTGGTCACCGGGGCCAGCCCGGGTTCCATCGCCGCGGCGATCGTCGCCGACTTGCTGTCGGGCGGTGCGACGGTGATCGCAACCACGTCCTCACTGGGTCAGGAGCGCCTCGGATTCTTCGAGACCCTCTATCGCACATACGGTTCGATCGAGTCGGCACTGTGGGTAGTTCCCGCGAATCTCGCGTGCTACTCCGATGTCGACGCCCTGGCCGACTGGATCGGTTCGGTGCAGCGTGAGACCGCAGGTGGGAAGACGCGGGTCGTGAAGCGGCCGTTGGTGCCGACGCTGTTGTTGCCCTTCGCTGCACCTCGGGTAGGGGGCAGTCTCACCGATGTGGGTGGCCGCGCCGAGCTCGAGATGCGGGTGCTGTTGTGGTCCGTCGAGCGGCTGGTGGCGACCATGTCCACCATCGGTGCCGATATCGACACCGCCTCACGTCTGCATGTGGTGCTTCCGGGTTCGCCGAATCGCGGATTGTTCGGCGGCGACGGTGCCTACGGGGAAGCGAAGGCTGCGCTCGACGCACTCACCGCGCGATGGAATGCAGAGCAGGACTGGGCGTACCGAGTCACACTGGTGCATGCGTTGATCGGCTGGGTGATGGGGACCGGGCTGATGGGCCACAACGATCGCCTGGCAGCAGCGGCCAATGCCGCCGGTGTCCAGACGTGGACCACCGGCGAGATGGCCGAGCAGATTCTCGCGCAGTGCACCCCGGACGTGCGAGCCGAGGCCGCGAAGTCCCCGGTTCGAGTCGATCTCAGCGGCGGCTTGGGCGATGCAGGTCTCGACTTCGCGGAGCTCGCACGCACGGTGGTTACGGCGACGCCCGCTGCGGCACCGACAGAGCGGACAGTGGACTCCCTCCCCACGCCCCCACATCGGGCCCAAGCGGCACATCTGGACTGGCCGGAGCTGCAGCAGAATCCAGCTGATCTGATCGTCATCGTCGGTGCGGGTGAGGTGGGGACGTACGGCTCCTCACGCACCCGCTTCGAGATGGAGGTCGACGCGCGACTGTCAGCGGCAGGTGTCGTCGAGCTGGCCTGGAACACCGGGCTTATCGAGTGGCGTCGCGATCCTGCGCCCGGCTGGTACGACACCGAGTCCTCGGATCTGGTTCCCGAAGCAGAGATTGCCGAGCGGTACCACGACGCCGTCGTCGCGCGCTGCGGTATCCGGGAGTTCGGTGACTACATGTCGATGACCGATCATCAGGTTCCGTTGTTGACGTCGGTCTATCTCGAGAACGATCTGTCGTTCGTGGTCTCCAGCGAGGCCGAGGCTCGTTCGTTCCAGTCGGCCGATGCAGCGCGCACGCTCGTCGAACCCATTGCAGGAGGAGCTGACTGGCGCGTCACCAGGTTGGCCGGGACCGAGATTCGGGTGCCCCGCAAGATGACGCTGACCCGTACCGTCGGTGCGCATCTGCCCGAGGGTTTCGACGCAACTCGGTGGGGTGTGCCCGCCGATATGGTCGCCTCGCTCGATCCGGTGGCGGTGTGGAATCTGGTGGCCACGGTCGATGCGTTCGTCAGCAGCGGCTTCACTCCGGCGGAGCTGTTGCGCTGGGTGCACCCACGGTATGTGGCAAATACACAGGGCACGGGTCAGGGTGCGCAGCAATCGATGGCGTCGGTGTACGTGGACACGTTGCTCGGTGACAATGCCGCGAACGACATCTTGCAAGAGACGCTTCCGAATGTGATTGCAGCACACACGGTTCAGTCGTATGTCGGGGGCTATGGGGCCATGGTCAACCCATCGGCAGCCTGCGCGACCGCCGCGGTATCGGTGGAGGAGGGCGTCGACAAGATTCGACTCGGCAAGGCGACGCTCGTCGTCACCGGCGGGTTCGACGACGCTGGACCGCAGAGCATCAACGGCTTCGCGAACATGTCGGCGACGGCGGATTCGGCTGCGCTCGAGGCGCGGGGTATCGATCCTCGTCACTTCTCCCGACCCAACGATCGGCGTCGAGCCGGTTTCGTCGAGGGTCAGGGCGGCGGCACCATCCTGCTCGCTCGTGGTGATCTGGCGCTGAAGATGGGCCTGCCGGTGCTCGGTGTCGTCGCGTGGGCAGGGACGTTCGGTGACGGTATCCACACGTCGATCCCGGCTCCCGGTCTCGGTGCGCTCGGTGCCGGCCTCGGCGGTGTGGAGTCGGAACTTGCCGTCGCGCTGCGTGATCTGGGTGTGCCACCAGATGATGTCGCGGTGGTCTCCAAGCATGACACCTCCACTCGCGCAAATGATCCCAACGAGGCTGAGTTACACGAACGCCTCGGTACCGAGATCGGCCGTAGCCCCGGTGCGCCGTTGTTCGTCGTCTCGCAGAAGTCGCTCGTCGGTCACAGCAAGGGCGGCGCTGCGGCGTTGCAGTTGATCGGCCTGTGTCAGGTTCTGGCTGCCGGAACGGTGCCGGCCAACAGGAGCCTGGACTGTGTCGACGGTGAGATGGCTGTGCACGAGCGGCTCGTCTGGCCTCGGGCGGCTCTCGAATTGACGCAGTCGTTCCCCCTGCGCGCGGGATTGCTCACCAGCCTTGGGTTCGGGCACGTCTCGGGGATGATCGCGGTCGTCAACGCCGCAGCTTTCCTGGCCGCCGTTCCCGAGGACGAGCGGGAGAGCTACCTGGACAGATGCGCGGACCGGAGGGTTACGGGCGATCGAACCAGGCTGGCGGCCCTGTACGGCGGGCCTGCGATGTATCAGCGACCTGCGGACCGCCGACTCGGCGACCACGACGCTCACGAGCTCGAATCTCGGATGCTCGTCTCACCCGAGGCCCGCTTGGGCGAGGACGGGACCTACCGCACGAACTAGCTGGAGTGTCAGCCTCAGCTGAACATGTCCTGCAGCGTGTAGTAGACCTGCTTCGGTGTGAAGTCTTTCTTCAGGACGCCGAAGTTGGCTTCTGGACTGGCCGGGTCGGTCCCACCGTCTCGTATCGAGTGGATGAACATCGGCCTGGCGATGAAGGGAACCGTGTTCGCAGACGCGAGAGCGCTGGTGAGGATGTCGGTCTGGCGCTGCTCGGAACCGGTGTTTCCGGTCGGAGCGCCGTATTCGGTGATCCAGATCTGCTTGCCGCCGTCACCGTTGTTCTGCATCGTGGTGTACATCGCGGCCATCTGAGTCCAGTTGGCGTTGTCAGGCGCGTATCCGGGTGTGGTGTACGGATGCATTCCGACCCCGTCGAGGAATGCGCCGCCGCCGAGTGCATACAGCTCTTGCAGGAACGTCACCGGAGACAGTCCGAGGGGGAGTACGTCCTGAGCGTTGGACAGTCCGCCGCTGAGAACAGTTGCGTCCGGCTGAATTTCGTGAATGCGAGCGTAACCGGCCTGCAGGACTTGCAGGTAAGACCGCACATCGGTGGATGGTCCGTAGAAGACTGCGATGTTCGGTTCGTTCCAGATTTCCCAGGTCTGGATCGAATCCGTGTACCGGGATGCGGCAGCTGCAGCGAAATTGCCGAACTGGTTCGGATCGGCGGGCGCGGCCTGCTGTGAACCGGGAAGCACGAAGCCGCGCTGGGCCCAGACCGGAGTGTAGGTCAACAAGCCCAGTACCTGGAGGCCGTGTGTGCGAGCGCTGGCGACTACTCGATCGGTGGAATCCCAGGTGAAGTTCCCCGGTTCGGGTTCGATATCGCCCCAGTCCATCTCGACGCGTACCCAGGTGGCACCGGCATCTGCCGCCGCGTTCAGCTGCCGATCGAGATCGTCCGGGGACAACCGGCCGAGCTCGGATCCGCTGGCAAACCCGAGTTGTAGGTCACCGTTGGCCGCATTTGCCGGCGCATGGACCGTCATCATGGCGGCGATCAACAGAATCAATACCAGCGCACGCTTCATGAGTGCCTTTCGAGTAGCGACGAATACAGATCTACATGGCGATGTGCAATCGTTCGCCAGTCGAAAGTTTCCGCGTGGGCCCTACATTGCTCGGGAGTGGGGTGAGAACCGGACAAAGCGTCGGAAATACGCTCTGCCAACATAGCGGTGTCGCCGGTCGGGACGACGAGCGAGGGGTCGAGGCCGGTTACGGAGTCCGGCAGACCTCCGCAGTTCGTGACGATCGGTGCTCGGCCCGAGGCCAGTGATTCCAGGGCGATCAGTCCGAACCCCTCGAGCGACAGGCTGGGGACGACGGTGACGGTGGCGAGGGCGTACAGCTGCGCCAGGCGTTCGTCACTGACCCGTCCCTCGAACGTGATGCTGGCACCGGCCGAGGATTCGGCGGCCATCCGCCGAAGCTCGCCCTCGTAGCTGCCGGTCCCGACGATGGACAGGCGTGCGTCGGGGTGCGCAGCGATCACCGCGGGCCACCCGGCGATGAGGACGTCGAGTCCCATTCGCTTCTCGAGCCGGCGGGCGGACACCACCAGCGGCGGCTCGTCCGGAATGGCGGTGGAGTGGAAGCGGTCCAGTTCCGCACCGGGGGGAATCACTCGGACGTCCTCGGGGGCGACGGAATAGTCCTCTACCAGAAGGGTTTTGAAGCTCTGGGAGAGAACTATGTAGGCGTCGGACCGGTGGTAGAGGAACTTCTCGACGGCAAACTTCGCGCCGGCCCGAGATCCTGAGGCGGCGCTTTCCGCGGCCCACGGTCCGTGGAAGTGCGTCACCGACACAGCTTTTCCTCTGACCGGGGCCAGGTAGCCGTACAGCGCAAAATGGCGGTCGACGATGCCTCCGGGTCGGACGTCGATCGGGGTACTCGAGGCGGCGAGGCGGAGGGGCAGCGGGCGACCGAGTGCGCCCCAGCTCTGCGCCCCGGGCAGTGCGTCACCGAATGCGGCCGCGGTCACGCAGCACTCGGTGTTCGGGTCGAGTGCACTCAATGCGTGGTACAGAGATTCGAAATAACGGTTGAGGCCACCGGCCAACGACCCGAACCACTCGGATCCGGTCATGTGTACACGAAGGCTCACCGGTAGTTCTCTTCCTGCCAGGGAGTATGTGTGCGCTCCTATTACAAGGCGTATCGCCGCCGAATGCACATCGAGTCCACTGAAGGAGACGCAGATCACTCGGATGGAGAGCGGGTCGCTTCCACGGTAACGTCCGGATGTTATGCGAGCCTTACAGCGTTTCTGGATCAATGGAGTTGCCGCCCATCCGGTGTGGAGCCTTCGGGCGAGAGCTCTGCTGATGCGGATCGGCGGTGCTGGGATCAAACACGTAGCGGTGTACCCGCACCTGCACATCGAGGGCGAGATATCCAACCTGCGCATCGCCCGCGGATGCGGAATCAACGCGAACGTGACGTTGGATGCGCATGCGCCGATCACCATGGAAGCCAATGTCGGACTGGCCTACGGCGTATGTCTGGTGACCGCGAGTCACACCATGGGCCCGGCACACGATCGGTGGGGAATCGTCGAGGCGGCTCCGATCACGATCGGAGCGGGAACCTGGGTCGGTGCCAACGTGGTGATTCTTCCCGGCGTGACCATCGGTGCAGGGTGCATGATCGCGGCCGGTGCGATCGTGACCAAGGACTGTGAACCCAACACTCTGTACGGCGGCATCCCCGCCAAGCCCCTGCGCACGCTCGACGCCGACTAGATGCGTCGCAGATTGCTCGTCGTGTCCAAGGAGTTTCCGCCCGAACCTGGAGGCGTGGCCGACTACTGCACCCTCTGGATAGACGAGGTCATGGGCGACACCGAGGACTGGGACGTCACCGTTCTGACCCAGCCGTGGCCGGGGCGAGAGCCGTCCGGCAGCACGGCGATCGTCGAGATCGAGCGGTGGACGCCGTCGCGTGTCTGGCGCGTCCTTCGGTCGGTGCGACCCGACGCCGTCGTGCTCCACTACGTCCCGCACATGTATCAGAAGCAGGGCGTACCGGTGTGGTTTCCGATGCTGGCGCTGGTGGCTCGGTGGCACACCGACAATCTGGTTGTGTTGTTCCACGAGATGGCGTCGAATCAGGCGCGGCTCAGGACTCGGTTCCTGCTGCCGATCCAAGGGTTGATCGTTGCCTTGTCGGCCTCGTTCGCTCATCGATCGGTCGTGACGATCTGGCCGCGCGCGCAGTCGCTCGGCACCCGAATTCCCTGGGTGCGCAACCGAATCGACGTCATTCCGATTTCTCCGACGCTGCGCGGTATCAAACGAGGTTCGCCCGAGGTCGGTGGCGTACTACGACTCTTGCATTTCGGGTCCTCGCATCCTTCACGGGACTTCTCGCTCATCGTGGACGCTCTCGATCGACTGGACTCGATCGGCGTCGCGTACGAGCTGCGGGTGGTGGGAACCGCTGCCGCGCCCGACCCTCGGGCGAACGTGCTGGGGTACTGCGCCGAGGATGTGGTCACGCAAGAATTGTTCGAGGCGGACATCATCTTGCTGCCGTTCACCGACGGTGCGTCCGGCCGTCGGTCGACGATTGCCAACTCGTTGGCGGCAGGTCGGGCCGTTGTGTCCACGGCGGGTGTCGACACCGATGTCGAGTGGTACGGAAGCGCGTTGCTCCTCGCTCACGAACGTAGTCGCTTTCCGGATCTCGTCGAATCGCTTGCAGTCGACGAGGATGCTCGAAAGATGCAGGGCGAGAACGCATATCGATGGGCCGAACAGAACGTGTCCTGGCGGCGCACCGCCGAGCAGTGGCGAGCGATCCTGTGAGCCTCTGGGCCCCAGCACCTCACACCGCCGAGGTCACTCCCCGTGCCGTTTTGTCGAGAACGGTGTCGAGCCAGGTCTGCATCGACCTCGAGATCGCTTCCATGTCGTAATCACGCGCGCGTGTGGTGGCAGCGGAAGACAGCCGCTCCACCAGCGCGGGGTTGTCTCGTAGACGCTCGAGCGCGTCGGTCAGGGCTGCGACGTCGCCGCATGGTGTGAGCAAGCCGTCCTGTCCGTCGGTGATCACCTCGGCGGGGCCGCCCGGTCGAGTCGCCACCACGGCATTGCCTGCGGCCAGTCCTTCGAGGACGACGGCACCGAAGGGTTCGGGAATGATCGAGGCGTGAACGAGGACGTCGGATTCGAGGAGTAGTTCGCCGACGTTCTCGACGTGCCCGGTGAAGCTGATTCGTTGCGCCGACGGGCTTGCCGCTGCTGCTGCCCGGACGTCGTCGAAGTACTCGTCCTCGCCGAACAGTGGCCCACCGACGACAACGGCGCGGACGTCCGTGCCTGCGAATGCCGCGTCGAATGCCCGCACGAATTCGAGTTGTCCCTTCCATGGCGCGATCCGTCCGACCATCGTGACGATTGTCACCGCAGATCGGACTCGTTGTTCTCCGCTCACGGTGAGGCCGGGTGGCGCGATCAGGACGGGCTTCCCATGCGTGTCGACGGTGTCGAGCGTCGCGCGGCTGTTGACGATGAAGGCGCGCGGGAGAATGGTCGCGAGCCTGGATAGAACGAAAGATGCTGCGCGCCCGAAGTATTCGGGTGAAAGGCGATCGTTGACGCACCACACGAGTGGCACCCGCGCCCGCTTCGATGCAATGGTTCCGTACAGCAGCGACTTGATCGTCCACGCCACGATCAGCGTGCAGTCGCGCTGCCGAACCTGAGCGCCCAATTCCCATCCGTACCGCACCAGGCCGACAAGCGCGCGTAGGCGTGCAGTCGAACCGGTGTCGGCACGTTTGATGGACAGGGCATTCGAGGGTCCGCCGAACACGTCGACATCGATTCCTCGCTGCCGAAACTGATCCACCACCGGCCCATCGACTGCGAAGGAGACCTCGGCGTGGTTGTCGGCATGCTCGAGCAGTTTCATCAGGTGGAGCTCGGCGCCTGCGGGTATAGCCGAGTGGGTCAGGTACAGGGTGTTGGCCACACCGGCAGTATGCCGTCGACGGTCCGAATTTTCGTCGCGGCGGCACGCTTCGGTCGGTCCGAGTTGCGGCGGCGCGCTCGTTCGCACACGATACGAGGCAACTATGGCAATCGGCGGCAAGTACAAGAAGCTACTCGGAGTCGCGGGCACCGAGGCGGGCACCACATTGATGGGGCTCGTCAGTGGCGTGCTGATCGCTCGGCATCTCGGTGCCGACGGGCGCGGTGCCGTCACCGCGGTCATGGTGACTCTGACGGTGCTGGCGTGGTTGGTGTACCTCGGCGTGCCGAACGCGGCCGGGTACATGTCCTCGAAGAACCGTTCGTCGACGGTGTCGGTTGCGGCCGTTCTTTCTGCCGTCCTCGGCGCGGTCGCAGGCATTGTCCTGTGGTTCGTCGCCCCGTGGTTCGCCGACAATTATCCGGCGTACGTCACCACCGGGCTCAGAGTGGTTGCCGTGTTGCTGCCGTTCGTCGGCGTGGCTTACTGCTCGCAGGAAATCGCGTACGCAGAGTCGCGGATGCATCTGTGGAATCTGCTGCGTGCGACGCCGCTCGTGCTGCCGAGCATCGGCGTTGTGGTGCTTGCCCTCACCGGGACGTTGTCGGTCGAGAGCGCGATTGCGGTGTATCTGGGCTCGATGGTCGTCTACATTCTGGTCGCGATCGGTTTGCTGATCCCCAGGCTGAGCAAGAGCGTCGCGTGGGGCCAATCACGTGTGGTTTTCTCGTACGCACTCCCACGGTGGGCGTCGGCGGCATCCGATGCAGTGACGGCTCGGATGGATCAGGTCTTGATGGTGGTGATGTCCACTCCGGCCGAGCTGGGCCGTTATGCGGTCGCGACCACCGCAGTGCTGGTGGCCAATCCACTCTCGCGCGCTGTGGGTGTGATGATGTACCCCGATTCGCGCAATGCGGACCAGGCGTCGGATCTGGCTCTGCTGCACAAGAAGACGAGGCGCAGGAGCGTGCTGCTGAGCACGGCGTCGGGCATCGTGGTCATTGCCATCGGCGCGCCGTTCGTCGGGTTGGTGTTCGGGCCGGAGTTCGAGGGATTGCGTCCCATCATGGCGTTGCTCGTCCTGGCGGGCATTCTGAACGATCGCTACGTCGTCGACATCTCGTACTTCGCCGGTATCGGCAAGCCCGAGAAGCTGGTGCGGCCGTCGTGGATCACGGCCATCGTCGCACTCGCCGGCTTGGTGCTTCTGGGGCGTGACGGACTGACCGGCATCGAGGCGGCGTCCGTGGCGTTGGTCTGCGCCGCTGTGCGTTGTGTGGGGCTCGAGATCGTGACCCGGCGGATGTATCGCGAACCATCCGTCGTCGTAGAGGGGACCTGACACGTGACCATGTATGCGCTTGCGCGCCGATGGGACCGGCATCGAGCCGCCGTCGTTCTCTTCCTGAAGTTGAGCGGAGCGGCGTTCTTCGTCTTCGTCTTCGCGGTGATGGGATCGTCGCTGAATTACCAGATGTACATCGTTTTCCTTTTCGTGCTGATGGCGGCGATCGCGTGGCGTCCCAAGACGTCGTTGGTGGTAGCCGCCCTGATCACCTGTTTCGGCGCTTTCGTGCGCCGGATCCTCGCCGACGACGGGCGCATCGACGCAGATCCGCTGGTCTTGCTCCCGGTTCTGCTCGCGGTGGTGGCCCTGCTGTATGCGGACAAGAAGTACGACGGCCCCCGCGACATCTGGCAGCGGCTCGTCTATGTGACGGTGGGCGTCTTCGTGTTGGCGAACATTGCACACAAGTTGTTCGCGGTGCCGTCACTGTTCACGCTCATCGTGCAGTGTTCGATGCTGTTGATCGTGGTTCAGGTCCGCGGCGGCCGGTTGCCCGATGTGTGGGACACCGTCGAAAAGCTCCTGCCGATCATCGGAACCATCGTGGCGGCGTACGGCATCGCGCAGTTCTTCCTGCTGTTCGAGTGGGACCGATTGTGGATGCTCTCGTCCAAACTCAACAGCATCGGGCAGCCGTTCGTCCAGGAGCTTCGGGTGTTCGGAACGGCAGAGTCTCCTGCGTCGTTCTCGGCTGTGCTCTCGGCGGCGCTGTTGGCCGCGATCGCGAGAATCCGGGCGACGAAAAACCTTGCCACGCAGGTATTCCTGCTGTCGGGGATGGGTGCGATGGCCTTCGCGCTGGTGCTGACGGGGGTACGGTCTGCGTTGCTCGGTCTGGCTGCAGCTCTCGCGTGGATGGCCATCTCCGGGCGCGGTGGAATCAGCCGCGTCGTCCCGGTGGGAATCGCAGTGGCGGCGGGGTACCTCGTGGTGACGGTGGTGGGCAAGTTCGGTGACGATTCGTCGATCCTCAACGCCAATCGACTGACCGAGTTCGACGCCAGCACCGACGGTTCTGCGCAGACGCGGCTCAAGCTGCTTCAACTCGCGCCCGAGGCCATGCTCTATCCGCTCGGCAAAGGCGGTATCGCCGGCGGCGGCACGGTGAATCTGGACAACATGTTCGTCGACGTGTTGTTCAAGGCAGGCCCGTTCGTCGCGATCGCGGTGGTCGCACTGTTCGTCAAGGTCATGATCGACGCATTGTCGATTCGGTTGGATCCGTCGGCGACCGGCGCGTCCTCGGTGGCTGTGTTCTTCGTGGTGTTCAGTCTGAGTCTGAATCCGTTCGCGACGGCGAACGGTCTGATCGGTGCGTTGGCATTCGGATCGGTGATGCGAACAGCGTGGCTGGCCAGGCGCGCAAAGCCCGATACGGAGCAAACTATGAAGAATCTCACGGCGGTCGAATCGCCGCGGTAACAAATCTTTCGTACCCTCGTCGAATGAGCGAGAACGGAATGGTGGGAGAATTGCGGCGGTTTGCCGTCGAGACTCGCGTGGCTTTCGCAAATTTCGTGCTGAGGATCCCGATTCAACGGTTGCGGAATTTTTCTGCCCGAACGTTGATGCGCTGGGTCGTCGGCCGCGATGTCGTCATCGGGCGGTGGACGTTCGTCTCGGATCTCGGTGGAATCGAGATCGGCGACAACACCAACATCGGGTATCACTCGCACTTGGACGGCCGAGGCAAGATCAAGATCGGTTCGTTCGTGGACATGGCACCGTTCGTCACCATCCACAGCGGAGATCATGATCCCAACGACCCCGACCACGGCACGCGGTACCGGCCCACCACGATCGGTGATCGGGTGTGGTTGTGCACGGGGGCGACTGTCATGTCGGGTGCGGTCTTGAAGGACGGTGTGGTCCTCGGTGCCAAGGCGGTCGCATTCGGTGTGCTGGAGGAAAACGGCATCTACGCAGGCAATCCGGCGAAGCTCATCAAACATCGCGATCCGGGTGGCCAGAAGAATCTGAAACCTTATCGTCGATACTGGATCTAGAGCGGGGCGGAATCGCTGTGGTCACGAAGGTACAACCGCCGACAGTCGGCACGGGTCGCGACAAGAGGATTCCCTCGCTCGACGGCATTCGCGGGTACGCGCTGCTCACCGTTCTGGTGGTGCACATCGTGCTCTTCCGCATCACGGCCGAGACCGCTGCATACATCTCCGTTCACCACATCGGCATGGTCGCTGTGTCGACCTTCCTTCAGCTGTCGGGCTTCCTGATCACACTTGTTCTCGTGCGAGAGAAGCAGCGCTCGGGGTCGATCTCGTTGAAGAACTTCTATATTCGACGGGCCGTTCGCCTGTGGCCGGCGCTGTGGGGCTTGGTTGCCACCACCGCCGTGCTGGGCGCACTGGGCTACGTCGACGTGGCACCGGTGAACTTGGCGTCCGCGCTGCTCTTCGTCACCAACTACCTGGATCAGGGCGCCGACGCCGTGCTGGGGCACACGTGGACGCTCTCGCTGGAAGAGCAGTTCTACCTGGTGTGGCCGCTGGTGATCCTGGCCATCGGGTACAAGAACTTGCCAAGGGCCCTCGCCGTGGCGATCCTCGCCGCACCGGTGGTCCGCGTCGTGAGCTACTTTGTGTTGCCGGGCTTGCGCGACACGATGATCTATCAGTTCCACGTTCGGTTCGATACGTTGGCGATGGGCTGCCTGCTCGCCCTCGTCTGGCACACCGATCGGGTGCAGAAATTGCTCACCAAGCCCTGGCCGATCGGAGCGGTAGCGGTTCTCGGTCTGGTCGTCTCGCTGTTCGGTGAGTTGCTCCTCGGCAAGAAGTTCATGCTGGTTGCCGGCTTCTCCATCCAGAACATCGCAATCGTCGCCATCATCGCTCTGACTGTCTTCCACCACGACACCCTCTTCGGCCGACTGTTCAACTTCACGCTGATCAAGTGGCTGGGAATCGCCAGTTACAGCATGTACCTGTGGCAGCAGATGTTTCTGCTGACGCCATGGGGCGTACTGCAGAACTGGCCGGTGGGGCTTGCTGCCACTCTGATCGTCGGCACACTGTCCTATCAGCTGTTGGAGAAGCCGTTCATGAATCTGCGTAATCGAAAACGAAAGCAGGCGGAGGGATCGGTGCCGTTGGCTGCCGATGTCGCGGTGGACAAGTGAAAACACGCGAGCTTTCGCCTCGCGTGACGACAGGCGTCTATGTCGGATGCGGAGTGGTCACAGGGATTGCCGTCTTCGCGAAGGCCGACTTGATCGGTTCGCTGTTGCCGCTGCCGGGTCCGATCCTGTTGGTGGTGCTGATCGCGGCGTGTTTGCTGCCGTTCTTCCATCGTTATTTTCTTCGATTCAGCCGATGGTTGGGGCCGCTGACGATTTTTGCAGTGCTGGTCATGGTCGCGGTGGTTCAGCCACGCCTGGCATCTCTGCGCGGGGAGGGGCGCGGTAGCGACCAGGGCGAGTGCCTAGCGGTGGGTGTGGACCGGATGTTCGCCGGGCAGTGGCCGTACGACTCGTCCCAGATGTCGACAGGAAATGCGATGAGTTGCGGCCCGGGCTGGTTGGTGGCCCATGCCCCCGTGGCGTTGATCGGGTACCCGCTGACGATGTCGTTGCTCATCGGCGTGTGCCTGCTGGTGATCGGCCGCATCGTGGGAATGCCGACGCTCAACCGATTCATGGTTCTGCTGGCGTTGACGCCTGGGTTCTGGTTGTCTCTGGCCAATGGCAACGACTTCCTGACGTTCGGCTTCGCGTTGGCTGCTCTGATCGCACTCACGTTGTCGGACAGCAAGTTTGCGGTGTGGATCCTGGTTCCTGCCACCATCGTGGTGTCTCAGTTCAGATTTCCGTTCCTCACTCTCGGCCTGCCGATCTTCTTCCGGCGCGGGTCCCGGGGAAGCTCGATGCTGCTGGCGGCCATCAGCGCTTCGATCAGTCTGATCTGGTGGTTCGGGTACATGATCTGGGATTCGCGGAGCTTCACCTACGACGGCCCGATGCACGTGTACTTCAAGTTGAACCGAATGGTCGGCGGCAACTTCGACATGGCGGTATTCGTCGGAATCTTCGTCGTCGCGTCCGTGGTCGTGGCCTACGTGGCCACCTCCTTCGGATTCCCGGGGAGCCTTCTGGTCTACTGCGGAATTTTCGTCGTGCCGCTGTCGGCGCTCAATATCGTCGAGGTGTGGCGAGCACATCCGAACCTGCTGGACACCATTCAGTTCTGGGAGGGCACCTCGTGGATGACGGCCATGGTGTGTCTGGCGGGGTTCCTCGTTGCGCTGTCCACCGGACCCGACTTACCTGAAAGTGCCCGCAATCCCTCGCAGTCGCGTGCCCCGGTGGCACCATGACCGCCGAGATCGAGCCACGAGCCTCGAAGCCGACTCGAGCGCTCTGGATGGACGTGCTGCGCGGTGCGGCGATCTTCGCGGTGATCGTTCACCATGCCGTCGAGGCACTCACCTGGTTCGATCAGCCCGCACCGCAGATCCTGTGGCAGTTCAACAACATCCTCTCGCCGTTCCGGATGCCGCTGCTCATCTTTCTGTCGGGCATGCTGCTCGGCAAGTCACTGCAGAAACCGCTGCGCCGGTTCGCAAGTGGCAAGCTCCGTCGGATCGCATGGCCGTATGTCGTGTGGTCGCTCATCACAGTCGGGATGGTCGGTCAACTGGCACCCGGACCACTGGTGCGGATCGCGGTGCAACCGGAGCTGTACACGTGGTACCTGTGGTGTCTGCTGGTGTTCTACGCGGTTGCCTTCATGCTGAAGAAGGCTCCCTTCTGGGCCCTGGCACTGAGCTGTGTAGTGGCGTTGGGGTTGGCGACGACGGGGTTCAACGTCCGACCGTTCTACCTGTGGCCGTTCTTCATCATCGGATACTGGGCTGCGCTCAATCCGGGTATCTGGCGGGCGATAGGGCGGAACAGGTATGCGTTGCCGCTCCTTGTCCTGATCACGATCGGCACGTCCGTGGCCAGCTTTCTCGGGATCGAGATCCGGTTCCACCCCGCCTATGCGGTACTGGTCTTGTGCGCGATCTGTATGGCGACGGCATCCGGTTTCACGGTCGGTGACGGCCCGGTTGCCCGAATGTTCGTGTACGTCGGATCGAACTCGTTGATCTTCTACTGCATCCACTACCCCGCGATCATCGTTGCTGTGCTGGTGGTGAACGCAGTGGACCTGCGCAGCGCCTGGGTCACGTTCCCGATCTATGTTCTTGCCGGCTCAGTCGCCGGATTCGCGGCCACGTGGATCGTTCATCGTTGGCCGAGGACGCGGGTGGCCTTCGAGCTCCCCCCTCACAGCTCCGCAAAAAAGGTCAGCACGAGTTGGTGGGAGCGGCTCCCGCGAATCTCTCGTCGAGGAAGTCGACGGAAGGCGTCGGGTCCACGGCATGCCCTTTCCCGGGCTGGAGGATCGACTCGATGACATCGCCTTGCGCGCAGGCCTCGGCGATCGACGTAGTTGTCCACTCCGGGAGGACTGTGTCGTCCTTGTCGCCGTAGATCACCAGCATCGGTGCTTGCGTCGGGGTCTTGGGCAATGCCCGTTGCGTCAACACGGCCCGCAGGGCTGCATCGGACTCAGGGGTCGACGGCGCGAAGTCCAGTGCGTAGATCTGTCGGCCGACGGCGTCTATGGCCTCGGGGTTCACATTCAGGCACGTGGTGAGCAGATCCTTCTTGGCCAGTGCCTCACCGTGGATGTAGTTGCCGAGTTCGATGGTCGGGTCCGATTCCGCCAGCGTCTCGAGCAGCATCGGCATGACGAGCTTCTGAGCGCCTGTCAGGGTGCCGGCAACTGCGGCGTCGACGAGTCCGGTGGCATCGGTGATCGGTGAGAGTGCAACGGCACCGACGAGGTCGAGTCCGGCACCGTAGGTCGAGCTCAATTCATTTGCTGCCCAGGCTGCTTGGCCGCCCTGCGAGGCACCGTATGCGGCCCACCGGGTGGAGGTGTTCGGTACCAGGTAACGGGCGGCGCGGGCGGCGTCGATCATGTTGTAACCGGCGGTCATCGGTTCGAGATAGGGATGAATGTCGCCGTCCTGCACCGTGCCGAGGCCCTGGTAGTCGGGCAGGACAGTGATGTACCCCTTGCTTGCCAGAACGGCAGCTGCGGCGACACCGCCCATCAGGGTCGGGTCGTTCGACGGACCGCACTGCGGTTTGATTCCTGTGGTTCCGTGTCCGTACACCACTACCGGCCAACCGCCCTGCGGTGGCGCGGAACTGGGTACGACCACAACGGCGGAGACAGTTTTTTCGGTCCCGTCGACACCTGAGGTGGATTTGTAGCGGACCAAGCGAAGCGCTGCACCCGCCAGTGGCTTGTAGTCGGTCTCGAAGACGTCCGAGGACACGATCGCACCGCGATCGTCGCCTGCCGGCGGCGTGGGCACCGCGCCATCCAGATTTACCTCAGGAGCGCTTCCACTCGAACATGCCGTTACCGACAGGGCCACCGCGAGGACCGTCGTCAACAGCCGTCGCTTGGCTCTGGGGGAACTCGAATTCAATTGCTGACTCCTCGTCGATCTATTTCGTCTGCGTCCAACGCTGCGGCGCGGAGTTGCGCATTGGGTGCACCGGAACTCCGTCACTATGTTAGAACTAAATCAGTTGGGCCCCTGTCTTCGGACCGGGGCCCATCGGCGTGTTCGGGGGGAAAAGACCGTAGGTCACCGAACAGTGAGTATCTGATCGCCATGCGCATCGAACGTTTCAAGTTTCAGCGAGGTTTACGATCGTCAGCACGCATAGCGGGCATTCTGGCCATTTCAGGCCTTCTATCCATCGGCATGATTCCCAGTGCGCAAGCGCAGAATCAAGCGCCCGGTCTCAAGCCGTTCGGCTTCTCGAACGGTTCGACGGTGTACACCATGTCCGACGCGGATCTGGGTCGCGAGATGGACGGTATCCGATCCGTTGGCGGATCGTGGATCCGGCTCGAGATCAGTTGGCAAAAGGTAGAACCGGTTCAGGGACAGAGAAATTGGGCTCCGATCGACAGGCTGGTCAATGCCGCGGCTGCCCGTGGGTTGGCGATTCTGGGACTGCCGACCTACGCGCCGGCCTGGGCGACGAACCCGCAGGCGAACGCGTACACGCTCGGATCGCCGCGGAATCCGGACGAGTTCGGCAATTTTGCTGCTGCTGCTGCAACCAGGTACGGCAATCGGATCTCCACTTGGGAGATCTGGAACGAGCCGAACTTGGCGTACTTCCACAATCCCTCACCGACCGGGAAGAGCTACTTACCGACTCTGAAGGCCGCCTACACTGCGATCAAAGCCGTGCAACCACAATCGACGGTGATTGCTGCCGGGTTGGCGAATTCCGCCGATTGGGCTTTCGGGTCGTCTCCGCTCGCGTTTGCGCGGGCCCTCTACAGCAACGGCGGCAAGCCGTTCTTCGACGGCCTTGCACTGCACCCGTACCCAGCGGGAGTCACGCCGCCGGCCGGGGTGTACTGGGCTCAGATCAGCCAGCTGTACGCCCTGATGAACTCCAAGGGTGACGGCGGAAAGAAGATCTGGATCACCGAGTTCGGCGTCCCGACTCAGACGAACGGCGCCACCGAAGCCAAGCAGTCCGAGATAGTGCTTGCGGCGCTGCGCGAAGCGGGCAAGCTCCCGTATGTCGCCGGGGTGTTCATCCACACGTTCCGTAATACCGGAACCAATGCCGGTGACGCCGAGTCGAACTTCGGTCTGCTCAAGCGCGACTTCACACCCAAGCAGGCGTTCAACGACATTCGGGCCGCGGCCGGAATGGCCGTGGGGTGACGACGGCGTATCGCCAGATCACTGAAGAATGCCCGGGCACTGCTCGCCGCGCGGCCGGTTGTCCACCCGCGCGGCGAGCCAGTCCAGGGCAGGCACCGGATTGACGGCGTGGCCGGCCATCGGTTGCTGCAACAGGTCGATCGACGCGCCCTGACTGCAGGCCCGCTCGGTCGCGCCCTCGACCCATCCGGGAAGTACGAGGCCGTCGTTGCCGCCGTAGATGACCAGCATGGGAGCGGGCGCGATCGCTTTCGGCAATCGGATCGCCTCGAGCCAGGAATTCAACCTGTCGGTCGCGGACTGGTCGGCGGGTTCGAAGTCGGTCGGTTTCGACTCGTTGAGCACGCGGTCCTTGTCTCTCTGGTTCGCGCCCGTGCAGCTTTGCAACGTCGGCAGGGAATCGAGCGGTGTGCCGTGTATGAAGCTCTGTGCTTCGACGTCCGGATACGCGGTGGTCATGCCGGCGACGATGAGGGGGTACACCGAGAGTTGCTCGGTGGTGAGGGTTCCGTTCTCGGCGGCAGATCCCAGAGCGGTGAGATCCGCGGCCGGCGACAGTGCAACGACGGCCGTGAGGTCGAGTCCGGCACCGTAGGTGACCGACTCCTCGTTGGCTGCCCACACGGCCTGGCCTCCTTGTGAGCCCCCGTAGGCGATCCACCGTCCCGATGCTCCGGGCACGAGATTTCGAGCGGCGCGGACGGAGTCGATGACGTTGTACGCGGCGGTTTTCGGTTCGAGGTAGGGATGGGTGTCGGGTTCACCGAGTCCCTGGTAGTCCGTAGCGATCACGACGTAACCGCGGTCGACGAATGCGGCTACCGTGGCGGCCAGACCGGACAGTCCTGGGTTGGACGATGGTGCGCAGTCCTGTGTGATGCCGGTGGTCCCGTGCGCCACTGCCGCGACCGGCCACCCGCCGAGCGGGGGCGCGCCGACGGGGACAGCGACAACGGCCGAGACAGTGTGGCTGTCGGCGTCGAGGCCTGATGACGATTCGTAGCGGATCCGTAGGAGAGACGTCGTGTTGTCGGCGAGCGGCAGGTAGTCGGTTGTCCATGGGGCGAAGTCCACGATGTCGCCGCGGGGGATCGGATCAGGGGCGTCGACCGATCCGTATTCCCTCTCCACTGCCCCGGACGAGCACGCGCCGCCGAGTACCGCCGTCATCAGTAGCGCGAGGAGGGGCGCAGTTTTCCGCAGTTTCATGGCGTGGAAATCTCCAGTTCGTTAACACGGCAATAAGTGAGGGAAAGTGAGGGGGACCGCGCCACAAATTGATGAGATGAGATTTAGATCTCGTCTGAATGGATGTCGTTCGGGAGTTCACGAAACGAAATTCGTTCATATACTACTGCGGTGGACATCATGGATTATCTGCGGGCAATGGTCAAAAGATGGTACGCCGTTGTCGCTGCACTGGCCATCGGGCTGGCCGGCGGCTATGCGGGGTTCATGATCGAAACTCCCACCTACGCTGCGACGTCGCAGTTGTTCGTTTCTACAGGCGATCAGGGCAACGTCGTCTCGGCCTACCAGGGCAACGCGTTGGCGCAGCAGCAGGCGTCGTCGTTCACCGCACTGATCGTCGGCCAGCAGGTGCTCAGTCGTACCGCGCTGCAGCTCGGCCTCGAGGTTGCGCCGGGCGAGCTGGCCGGGCAGGTGGGCGTCACACTTCCCACCGGCGGCGTGGCCGTGACCATCGCAGCCACCAGCGACACCAGTGAGGGCGCACGCGACTTGGCCGACGCCGTCGCCGAGAATGCGATCGCCTACATCGGCGAGCTGCAGTCGCCTCCCGGGGCACCGCCGTCCGTCGTGAAAGTTACTCAGACGGAGTTTGCCGCCCTGCCCGGGACCCCGATCGCACCGAATCTGATTCGCTACCTGGCGCTCGGTGGTGGTGCCGGGCTGGTGGTCGGCGTCGCGATCGCGATGCTGTGGTTCCGTCTGGACAACAAGGTGTCCTCGCCCAAGGATGCGGCCGGTGCTGTCGGTGCGCCATTGCTCGGCGAGATACCGCGTGACCGCAAGCTCGGCTCGACGGGGCTGGTCGACTTCGATTCCCGGTCGTCGGCCACGGCAGAGGCGTTCCGCAAGTTGCGCACTCGCGTGGGGTATCTGTCGTCCACGAATGCTGCCCTGGTGGTCACCGTCACCAGCGCCACTCCAGCCGAGGGGCGCACCACCGTGGCGTTGAACCTCGCGAGGGCTATCGCGATCAGCGGGTCCAGGACGGTCTACGTCGAAGGAGATCTTCGAAATCCTGACGCTGCCGCTCTGCTCGGTATCGATGGCAACAGAGGACTCACACAGGTCCTTCAAGGAGCGATCGCGCTGGAAGATGCCGTGTCGGTCACCGACGAGGGCTTGACGGTATTGGTCGGTGGCCCGGCCCCTCTCAACCCGAGCGAGTTGCTCGGATCGGTCGACATGGCAGCGGTGATCGCCGATCTGCGCTCGCGATTCGATTACGTCGTCATCGATTCCCCGGCTGCTCTGGCCGTCACCGATGCGGCTGTGATCTCCGCGCACGGTGACGTCACCGTCGTGGTGGTCGGATTGAACAGGGTCTCGGTGGCAGATCTGGAGTCGCTGACGAACAGCATTCCGGACCCGGCCGGCGTGATCGCAGATTTCGGCAAGGTCGAGGCCGTGGTTCGAGCGACCGACGTGCCCAGTGCCCCAACCGAAACCAAGACGCGAAGCAAGAGAAGCAAGACCGACCGCTACGGCGGCGCTTCGGAGCCGATGGTCAAGTTCGAGGCCGATACCGTTGTGGACGATTCGAGGTCCGGTTCTGCCGACTCTCGCGCGTCCAAGCACTGATTGACGCGGAGACTCGACGTTGACCGAGCATGTCGTCTCCGCCGCTGCACCGCATCCGGCGGCGAAGGCCAAGGCACCTTTTCGGCGTGACATCGAAGGGCTCCGCGCTTTCGCACTGATTCTGGTGGTGACGTACCACGCAGGTGTGGGTCTGCTGCCCGGATCGTTCATCGGGGTCGA
The DNA here is from genome assembly GCF_030056835.1 of Rhodococcus sp. IEGM 1372. Lineage (NCBI taxonomy): Bacteria > Bacillati > Actinomycetota > Actinomycetes > Mycobacteriales > Nocardiaceae > Rhodococcus > Rhodococcus sp. IEGM 1372. Next base: position 150,609 of record NZ_JASHKS010000005.1, read on the forward strand.
CATCTTCTTCGTCATCTCGGGCTTCCTGATCACAGGTTTGCTGATGGCCGAGGCGAACAAAACCGGCACGGTCTCGCTTCGGACGTTCTATGCCCGACGGGTTCGTCGATTGCTACCGGCCGCATCGGTGGTCATCGTGGCGACGTTCATTGCATCGAAGGTGCTGCTGCCTCCGCTGCTGTTGACGCAGGTTGCCAAGGATGGTCTCGCGAGTGCGTTCAACGTGACCAACATGTGGCTCGCGTGGATCGGTACCGACTATCTCAGCGATACCACTCCGTCTGTCTTTCAACACTATTGGTCTCTGGCCATCGAAGAGCAGTTCTATCTGGTGTGGCCGGTGATCTTCCTGCTCAGCGTCAAGTGGGCGCGCAACAGGCGGCGCAACGTGGCGATCGTGCTGTCGCTTCTGGTGGCGGTGTCGTTTGTCCTGTGTGTGTGGCTCACGGGCATCTCCCGGGGCTGGGCCTTCTTCGCATTGCCCACCCGCGCATGGGAACTGGGCGTGGGCGGGCTGCTGGCTCTGGCGTGGCCGTGGGTCTCTCGTATCTCGACGCAGAGCAAGATCGTCGTCAGCTGGGCGGGTTTCGCGTTGTTCATCGTCGGCGGATTGACGATGAACAACTCGATGGCATTCCCCGGTTGGCTGGCACTGGTTCCGGTGATCGCGACCGCCGCGGTGATCGTCGGTGACGGCGAGGCGCGGGGTGCGGCGTTCCTTCTCGACCGCGGGCCGATGCGGTGGCTCGGACGAATCTCGTACTCGACGTATCTGTGGCATTGGCCGCTGATGATCATTCCGGCGATCGTCTGGGATCGTCCGCTGACCTTGCCGGAAGGACTGACGCTGGGCGTGTTGTCGGTCCTGTTGGGTTGGCTCGGCTACACGTTGGTCGAAGAGCCAATGCGTGCGCTGCCGATTCTGGTGAAGAGGAAGTCGCTCAATGCTGTTCTGGCACTGGCCCTCGTGGTGGTGACCGTGGTGGCCGGGTTGGGTGTCTCTCGCGTGCCGCAGTTGTACGGAGGGGGTGACGCGGCGGTGCCGACCGCTGCCGACGTCGCGAGCGGGACCCTGTTTCCGTCGAGTGTTCCGCGCAACGTGACGCCGACGTTGGAGGAGTCGCTCGACGACATTCCCGCGGTGTACGACGATGGTTGCGAGGCGGCGTATCTGGACGTGACCAGCAAAGGCTGCGTGTACGGGAACGTCGATTCCGACTCGGTTCTGGTGATGTTCGGCGATTCCCGTGCCTCCCAATGGTTTCCGGCACTCGAGGCCTACGCTGTAGAACGCGACATGCGGCTGGTGGCGATGACCAAGTCCGGTTGCACCCCGGCCGACGTGCCCATCGATGCGTATCAATTGAACCGGCCGTTCCCGGAGTGTGACCAGTTCCGTCGTAATGCTCTGGCAGAGATCGACAATTTGAATCCGGCGATGGTGGTCGTCAGTGGCTATGCGGCGGGCTACCGTGACCTGTACGCGGGCTCCGGTGAGTTCGAGGCCGACTATGTTGCGGGCTTCGGCAGAGTGGTCTCAGCGCTGGCTGGAACCACGAAGGTGGTCACTATCGGAGACACTCCGACGTGGACCCGGGCACCGGCGGTGTGCCTGTCCGCACATCTGGACGATACGGCCAGCTGCACACTCGATCGGCGGGACGCCGTGGATCCCGAACTCGATTCGGCCATGGAATCGGTGAGTACCGCATCGGGCAGTACCTTCATCGATGCGGCAGATCTGCTGTGTTCGGTCGATACGTGCTTCCCGCTCGCCGGAAACGAATTGCTCTACCGCGATGACCGCCACATCTCGGAAACTGCAGCGGTGACGCTGGCCCCGGCGGTGAGTGCCGCGTTGGACGACGTCCGCCCGTAGGAGAGGTCGACGCGTCAGACCGGGCCGAGAACCTGATCTCGGAGGACTGTGCCGTTCATAGCGCCTTCCGGTGACATCGTTGTCACGCAGACGTATTCGGTCTTCTCGCGTGTGTTGGCCAGGTTGGTGGAGTCGACGGTGCCGATCACCACCCAGTCGTACTCACCCGTGTAACCGCCGGTGCGGACGCTGTTTGTGATCTCCGGGTCCACTCCTTCGCGTTGAGCGCGCTGTTCTCCCCACGTTGCCGTCTGGGGGGCTACGAGCTTACCCAGAATCTGTTCCTGGCAGGCCAGAATTGCGTTCAGCTCGGTGTCTTCCACGGGGGTAACCGGCGCGACGTCCGTGGCCTCACTGGTGGCGGGATAGCGTACGAAGTCCGCCGCTCGTTCGGTGGAGGCGGATTCCTCGGCGCACGACGTCGTCAGCAGAGCGCAGGACAGCATCGTCAGAAGTACGGCCTGTTTTCGCATGTTCTCTGCTTACCGTACTTTCGGGTCGGGTCTTCTGATTGTGACGTCTAACATATTCGGCTCGAAGAATATCGTCAAAACCGTCATCGAAGCGACCGGTGACGCATACTTCTGACGGGCAGCAGTCTGTCTGTCAAGCGCGGCGTGGATGCCGTAAGTCGTTCCACATCGAAGTGGAACTCGAGGGTGATCTGTTTGCGTCGGGGCGATGCAGCCAGAGAGGTTTTCCGATGGACAGTAGTCATGTGCATCTCGCAGCCGGTTCGACTGTCGGCGACGGTGTTCTCGTTCACGAATGGATCGAGGAGTCCGGAGGTGCGGAGAAGGTTCTCGACGCATTCGCCGAGTTGTTTCCCGGTCTGCCCATAATCTGTTCGTGGGATGATTCGCCCGGCCGATATCCGAACAATCCGGTGCACGAGAGTGTGATTGCGCGCACTCCTCTGCGTCGGAACAAGCAACTGGCCATGGCTGCTCTGCCTCTGGTGTGGCGAATGACGGACACCTCGCAATACGACTGGATGTTGATCAGCTCGCACCTGTTTGCTCATCACGCGGGTAGTCGTGGTCGTACCGATCGTCGTAGGTTCGTCTACGTTCACACCCCTGCCCGTTACCTGTGGGCGGCCACTCTCGATCCACGTGGACAAAAAGCGCATGTGAAGGCTGCGGCACCGCTGTTCCGCCGGATGGACAAAGCGCGTGCACAGGCACCGGCGTCGTGGGCTGCGAACAGTAATTTCATTGCCGATCGGATGCGGACCACCTGGGGTCAGGACGCACATGTCATATATCCCCCCGTCGACGTGGAACGCATTCAAGCCGTCCCGAACTGGGCGTCGCACGTCACACATGACGAGAGCCTCACTCTCGCGCAACTTCCCGCGGACTTCATTCTCACCGCTGGGCGCTTGGTGGCCTACAAGCGTCAGGACGCGGCAATCGAGGCGGCCGCGCGCAACGGTCTTTCGGTCGTGGTCGCCGGAGCTGGGCCGGACGAGTCCCGGCTCCGTCAGCTGGCCGACTCGCTCGGCGTTCGAGCGGTTTTCCTGGGCCGGGTATCGGACGAGATGTTGTTCGCGCTCTATCGGCGCGCGCTCGTGTTCGCATTCCTAGGAGTCGAGGACTTCGGAATCATGCCGGTCGAGGCCATGGCAGCGGGCGGCAAGGTGCTGGCCAACCGGGTCGGGGGTGCCGCCGAGAGTGTTGTCGACGGCGTCACGGGTGCCACCTGCGATATCGATGATGCGTCCGATATCGATGCGGCCTTGCACCGGGCTGTGCAGGCGACCCGCGCGAGCTCGATCCTCCGGGCGCGTGACTTCGACAAGGACCGCTTCAAATCGAATCTCCTGTCCTGGATGGGGATGCAAGAAGTCGATGCCGGGGCCGAAGCCGAGCGACGTGTTCGGTCGATGGAGTGTTGACAGCACGGAGGGATGCGTGACTGGAATGATCCATGCCGAACACGGGACGTTCGCACACTTTATTCACGCGTGTGTCGAAGCCGTCGAAGTACCCGAGACCCCCCAATTTCCGGTTCCTCGCTGAGGCAGCCCCGCTCGCTCCCGCCCTGCCCCCGGACGACCATGTGGCTACGATCTTGCTGTCGCAACCATCGGTCGATACAGGTAGTCCAACGGCAAACCACGGGGGAATCGAAAGTATGAAGATCACAGTGTTCGGTACCGGCTATCTCGGTGCCACTCATGCCGCGTGCATGGCCGAGCTCGGACACGAGGTCCTCGGCGTGGACGTGGACCCGGCGAAGCTCGCGAAGCTCGAAGCCGGTGAGGTCCCGTTCTGGGAGCCCGGTCTGGAGGAGGTGCTGCAGCGCAACATCGCAGCCGGACGCCTGCGCTTCACCGCGTCGTACCAGGAAGCTGCGGACTTTGCGGAGGTGCACTTCCTCGGTGTCGGTACTCCCCAGAAAAAGGGTGAGTTCGCCGCCGACATGAAGTTCGTCGACTCGGTCATCGAAACTCTCGCGCCGTTGCTCACCGAGCCGGCTGTGATCTTCGGTAAGTCGACCGTTCCCGTCGGAACGGCGGAGCGGCTCGGCAAGATGGCTCGTGAACTCGCGCCGGCCGGCGACGGCGTCGAGGTCGCGTGGAATCCGGAGTTCCTGCGCGAAGGCTTCGCCGTCAAGGACACTCTGCACCCCGACCGTCTGGTGCTGGGCGTCGATCGTGCCCGACCGGGGCGCGCGGAGGATCTCGCCCGCGAGGTGTACGCGCAGCTGCTCGACGAGAAGATCCCGTTTCTGGTCACCGATCTGGCCACGGCCGAGTTGGTCAAGGCATCAGCCAACGCATTCTTGGCTACCAAGATCTCGTTCATCAACGCCATTGCAGAGGTGTGTGAAGCTGCGGGAGCCGACGTCACGGTGCTCGCCGACGCCATCGGCCACGACGAGCGCATCGGCCGCAAATTCCTCAATGCCGGCATCGGCTTCGGCGGAGGCTGCCTGCCCAAGGACATCCGAGCCTTCATGGCGCGGGCCGGTGAACTGGGCGCTGACCAGGCTCTGACGTTCCTGCGCGAGGTCGACAACATCAACATGCGCCGCCGCACTCGGATGGTCGAGCTGGCACGTGAGGCCTGCGGGTCTTTGCTCGGTGCTCGAGTTGCCGTGCTGGGCGCGGCTTTCAAGCCCGATTCGGACGACGTCCGTGATTCACCGGCCCTGAACGTCGCCGGCCAGATCCAGCTCCAGGGTGCAGCGGTCAACGTGTACGACCCCAAGGCGATGGAGAACTCCCGCGCACTGTTCCCCACCCTGACCTACAGCAGTTCAGCGCTCGAAGCCTGCGAGGGTGCTGACGTGGTGTTGGTGCTGACGGAGTGGAAAGAATTCAAGGCCCTCGCTCCGAAGGATCTGGAGGGTGCGGTACGCAACAAGACGCTGATCGACGGGCGCAACTGCCTGAACCCCGAGCAGTGGCGGGCGGCCGGGTGGAACTATCGCGGGCTGGGACGTCCCTGATCGCTATTGCCGCGATTTGATCGGCGGAGTCATTCATTGGAATGAATTGTTACCTATTGTCCGCTTCTTACGGGCGATAATGGTTGTTGATACCGGTTTCTGATTTGTACTCGGCGCTCGGCATGATTTAAGTTACTTATCACGTGTACCGGTCTGGCATTCGAGCCGTGCGTCGTGCCTCGTACACACATTTGCCGGATAACAACTGAGAGTCTTGTTAAATGTCACAAAGCGAGCCCAATTCAGTTGCTACGTAACATTTTTCAGCTATCTGGCGGCTTATGCCCCCTGCCTGACGTCTGGTGTCGCGCCGTCAGCTTCGGTGTGGTAAACACATTTAACGCTGTTATTGATTTGTGATCTGCGCCGCTCGTGTGGTGGTAGCTCTACCTCCGTGGGACTATTTAAATTCGATACCAGTCGACATTCGGATTGGTCTGGATCGGATTCATGTGCTGACCGATGGTGAGCACTCGAGTGCAGAGGAGGGGGAGCACGTGGCATCTGTCGGGGCTGCACAACGCTCTCTTTGGCGATCTCCGCGTCGATCGGGTGCCATGCCGACGCGCAAGCTCACCTCACGTCATGTGTGGGAGCAGCAGTACATCGCGCGCCTGCGGGTGACCGACGTACTGGCCGTGGCTCTGTCGGTTGCTCTGGCCCAGATCGTTCGGTTCGGGGATGTCGAGACCACTGGCTTGCTGTCGACAATGACGTACACGGGCGTCTCCGTCGCCCTGGCCGGTCTCTGGATTGCATTTCTTGCCATTTTTCGCACCAGATCCCCTCGTGTCATCGGCAACGGTGCCGAGGAGTACCGACGCATCGTCTCGGCAACGTTCCGCCTGTTCGGTGTCATCGCGATCGTGTCGCTGCTGTTCCGGATCGACTTTGCGCGGCTGTATCTGGCGATCGCATTGCCGGCCGGACTTGTCGCACTGCTGCTGAATCGATGGGTGTGGCGCAAAGTTGCCACTCGACTGCGCAGCAAGGGCGAGTACAAGACCTCCGTTTTGATCGTGGGCAGTCGCGCATCGGCGGTATCGATGGCGCAATCGTTCGAGAAGTCTCCGTCCTCGGGTTACGCGGTGGTCGGAATCTGCATGCCTGGTTACGAGGCTCCGCGGGACGGGCTCGTTCATGTGGAAGGCACCGACATCCCCGTACTGGGCGATGAGCACGACGTACTCGACGCGATCGAGGAGTGCGGCGCAGACACCGTTGCTGTGACGGCCACCGAGCACCTCGGCCACAAGGGCATCCGGAAGATGATCTGGGATCTGGAGAAGAAGCACGTGGACCTGGTGGTCGCGCCGGGTGTCGTCGACGTTGCCGGCCCCCGACTGGTGATGCGGCCCGTAGCTGGCTTTCCACTGATCCACGTCGAGAAACCGCAGTACAACGGTGCGAAGCGATTCAGCAAGACGGCGTTCGACCTGACCTTCGCGGCTGTGGTGCTGATGCTGATCTCCCCGATCCTGTTGGCAGTAGCTATCGCAGTGAAGACCACCAGCCGTGGCCCGGTGTTCTACAAGGCCGAGCGGATGGGCATCGACGGAAACCCGTTCTCGATGATCAAGTTCCGCAGCATGACTGTCGATGCGGACAAGCAGGTTGCGCATCTTCTCGATCAGAACGAGGGTGCCGGCGGGGTCCTGTTCAAGATGCGCGACGACCCGCGAGTGACACCCGTCGGCAAGGTGATGAGGCGTTTCAGCCTCGACGAGCTGCCGCAGTTCGTGAACGTTCTCAAGCGTGAGATGAGCGTGGTGGGGCCGAGGCCGCCGCTGCGCCGTGAGGTCGAGACCTACAACGGTGAGGTTCGTCGGCGACTGCTGGTCAAGCCGGGAGTGACGGGCTTGTGGCAGGTCAGCGGACGATCCGATCTGTCGTGGGAAGAGACTGTGCGGCTGGACCTTTCGTACGTCGAGAACTGGTCGATGGTGGGTGACCTGCTGATCATTGCCAAGACCATAAAGGCGGTGGTTGGTAGCAATGGTGCTTACTAGGACCGAAGCGGACCAGAGGTGGCCTGCAGAGCTTTGCGATTTCGACGAATTTGGAGGATTTGAGTGCCGAACTTAGTCCAGAAAAGAAGGGCATTAGTGTTGGCGGCCTCGACGGGCGGGCACCTCGCGCAGCTCGTCAAGTTGGCCCCCAGCCTTGGAGCATCAGAGGATTCACTCTGGATCACCTTCGATACCGAGCAGAGCCGATCTCTGCTGGCGGGCCGAAAAGTCCTGTATGTGCCCTACATCTCGCCAAGGGACTACCGGAATATCGTCAAATCCTTCTTGGCGATTAGAAAGGCACTTGCCGCAGATGGTGTCCCTTACGCGGAGGCGATCAGTACAGGATCTGGCTTGGCGCTCGCGGCGCTTCCCGCCGCGCGTGCAAGCGGCATAGCGACACGGTACATAGAGAGCGTTTCTAGGACCGAGGGGCCGTCGATCAGTGGCCGTGTACTGGCAGCACTAAGGTTCACGGCTCTGCAAACCCAGCACAGGCGATGGGCTAATCACCGTTGGTCATACGCGGGAACGGTGATGGATTCCTATCGTGGTCAGCCAACCACAGCTGTGACCAGACAACCGCGACTCTTTGTCACGCTCGGAACAATCAAGCCGTACAGATTCGACGCAATGATCGACGCGATACTGGACACAGGACTATGCGGACCAACAACAGTATGGCAACTGGGATGCACGACAAGGACTGACCTACCGGGTCAGACGCACAAGGTCCTTTCGGATGAAGACTTCACCAGACATATTGTTGACGCAGATGCCGTGATAACACATAGTGGAGTCGGCTCAATACTCAAAATACTTGACTTGGGAAAGTATCCGATAGTGGTTCCACGGCGAAGTGGCCGGAATGAACATGTAGACGATCACCAAGAACAGATAGCCAAATTGGTCAGCGATTCCGGAATTGGGCTTTCGCTAGAGATCGGGGAGATAAATCCGGAATCAATAATTTCAGCGACCGCCGTATCAATCACTAGGGTAGACGATGTTTCTAAGCTGGGTTAGATACCACGGGCGAAGTGCCGAATTGGCTGAAGAATTGGGTCTGAAAACAGAATTTATCAAGCCGGACGGCAAAACCCTTATTGAGCGGTACGTCCGTTCCATATTTCAAACTCGCCGATGCCTCCGCTCTGGCAGTTCGGCAAGCGTCTTTCTGATGCTGCCACCGGCACCTGCGCTTTTGACGGTGATGGCCTTCAAGCGCCGCAATACTCGCGTTGTTGCGGATCTCCACACCGGGTATTTTCTTGACCCGAAATGGAGATGGTTCTCCAAAATAGGTCTGTGGACCCTCAGGAACGAGGCCGTCGTTGTCACCAACGCTGAGTTAGCAAAGATCACACTGAACAGTGGTGTGCGTACATTCGTTCTTCACGACATTCTTTCGGACAGGAGTAAAATTGGGCCCACAAGCAACGAGGGATATGTGCTGTGTCCATTGAGTTACGCCAACGATGAACCAGTCAATGAGATTGTCGCGGCGGCTGGGCTTTGTCCTCAAATTCGTTTCGTCCTCACAGGCAGGGTGCCAGAAAACATCAGACGTGTAGCGACACCGAATGTGAGATTTACCGGCTACGTCACTAATCAAGTTTACGAAGACCTTGTACTTGACGCGCAGTTGATCTGCGCACTGACTAAGCGGGATTTTACGATGCAGCGGGCTGGATACGAAGCGCTAATGGCGGGAAAGCCACAAGTTACTAGCAATTTCTCCGTGCTTTCGCAATTTCTGTCCACCGCTGCTGCGTATGTTGACCCGAATGACCCGCAGTCAATCGCGAAAGGCGTTCAAAGTGTGGCCAAGAATAGTGAATACTACTCTGGGGAGGCAAAAGATGTGCTTGTCCGACGGATCGCAGAGCAGAGGCAATCGATAGATTCTTTGCGGGCGATAACGACGACGACGCAGAACCCTCAAGCCGAAGTGCGTTGGCGCAAAAATCTACGGCGAAATCGGAGTCCGCTTTGAAAACAATCACTGGCATCAAGAAGAAGATCCGACTGCGAGCAAAGAACATGGATTCCATTGTTCGGCTACGTAGCATCGGGTTGCTGGCTGATTCATACATTCACGATGCTGCTCGCTATGCACGGGCATCGGGAACGTTGGCGCACGCTTCGACTGGTTCGCTTGAAGCGAACATTGTCATGGACTACCACCGGGTGGAGAAGGGATTGACACTCCCACATCCCAGGCCGTGGTTCGGGCAGTTGACAATTGAGCGCCTGGTGCAGAACTGCGAAATCTACGTCAATCGGCCGGATCGCGATACCTCCGTCATGTCAGCGGCATTGGGTGCGCTGGAGTCGTACCGAGAGTACTTCGCGTCACTCTCCGAGTCGCCCCTGTGGTGGGCAGCCTTAACTGCCAAGATGACCGACCTACGAAGCGCCAACGGATCCGTTCTCGCCCTAACCGGAGGGACCGAGGCTGTCGGTATGCAATTCGATTCGGCTTCAGCGCATCATCAGAGATCGTTTGCGCAACTTGCAATGGAAAGAAGCAGCGTACGAAATTTCTCTGAACGCATGATTGACGATGTAGACCTGACGCGAGCAGTGGCAGTTGCACAAACGTCGCCCAGCGTCTGTAACCGTCAAGCAGCTCGGGTGCGCTCCGTGCCGAGAGGAGCCGCCGCGAATCGAATTCTCTCGCTGCAAAACGGAAATTCTGGATTTGGGCAAACCGCTTCGCGCATCCTCATCGTTACGTGTGACTTGAATGCATTCCTAACGGCAGGAGAGCGAAACCAGGCCTACATCGACGGTGGGCTCTTTGCGATGACATTGATATATGCACTTGAGGAAATTGGGATCGCGTCGTGTTGTTTAAATTGGAGTACCGTGAGTTCTCAAGATGGGAAATTACGCAGTGCTGCCCGAATCCACGATAGTGAGGTTGTAATCATGCTTGTGGCAATCGGCTACCCGAGTCCTCATGCCGTGGTTACGAAATCGCCGAAGTTGCCAGTTCGCCGAGTTCTCATCGAAGCCGAAGTAACCAACTAATGAGATCCCCTCAAGTATGGCCGTCAAACGGGGGCGTACAGGCCAACAGCGTGCACATTGCCCGGTGGTTGAGTACGCTGTGGTCAGCTTGAGCGCGTTCCGGCGAATAGGGTGGTCCGCAGGATCTCAGGTCGCGTCGAGTGGGTCGAATTTGGCCTTTTCGATAATCGTAGCCCGGTCAATAGATACATCGCTGTTGGGTGTTTTTTCATTACTTCTTGCGATATTCAATATCGGAATCGGCATCCAGCGGGGGTTCACTGCGGAACCGCTGATCTTCAGGGAAGCCACTGTGTCGAAGCTTCCATCCGGACCGCGCCAGAGTTCAGCTCTAAACGCATCAGCACTTTTAGCAATAGTTCTGTCGGCACTATTTATTCCGCTTGGACTGGCACTCATGGTGGACGTCAAGACAATGCTAATTTTTGCTGCGATGACGCCAGTAGCCCTTCTGCAGGATACCGTTAGGTTCGCGCTCAACGATTTAGGGCGCAGCAGGGCAGCTTTTGGAATAGAAGTAGCTTGGATTAGTGTCCAGATACCGTTGATGGTAGCCCTTGGATCGGGTGAATTGAACAGGCTTATTGCGTTTTGGGGAATTGGGGCGCTTTGTAGTTGCGCTATAGGTCTCGCTGTCCTTAAAGTTTCTCCATCAGTCACGTCAGGGCTGGCTTGGCTTAAGTCATCTCGTAAAATCGGGGTTGTGTATTGCACGGACTTCGCCGTAAGCAGTGGAATTAACCAGGTGTCGGTTCTGATACTCGTTTTGATGGCCGGGTATGGTGCAGCTGGTGAGCTAAGGGCTGCGCAAATACTGCTCACTCCGCTGATGGTTTTCACTTTAGGAGCCAGTTTTGCTCTTGGTCCCGAGTCCGCACGGCTAAGAAAGGCTGGAAATCTTCGAGCGCTAAGAAAGCTACCCTGGATTTATGCCTTGGGAGTCGGAATCTTTGGGTTGGTTTCAGTTGCCGCAATCGAGATTGCTCCCACTCCAGTGTTGGAATTCTTGATGGGTGAGTCTGCTGAATCTGGAGCATCGCTTGCTCCACTGGCTGCTGCAGCAATATGCTTGATGGGAATGAGCGTGGGTTCAGGTTTGGTGTTGCGTGCTATCGGAAGAGTTGGACAGTCAGTCGTGGCTAAGGCAGTTATAGCGCCTATCACCCTTATGTCGGTTGGTCTTGGCAGTTGGTTGGCCGGCGCAGCTGGTTCTCAGATTGGCCTAAGTGCGGGGAACTCCCTCAGGGTAGCCGCATCGGCAATTCTGGTCAGAGTAAATTTGAGCAAAATTTCGAAAGGTGAGTTATGAGAGGCAAAGGCGTGCGATCTGTCCTAGTGAATCTTGTACGGACTGCATTTAACTCCAGGGCTTTCGCGCTGGTGCTTCTTTTGATAGATGGACTCTGCGTCCGGGTTTACGTCTTATTCGCGAGTACCAAGGCGCGACAATATGAGCTTTTGTTGGTAGCGCCTCCGGGTGCAGGCAATATTGGCGACCAGGCGCTGGTTGAATCGGCGTTGGATAATTCCGTGGGCTCTGTGCTCCTCGTCGTTCGGAACTCATGTGACTTCGTGATACCGTCAGCCCACCTCGGTCGAGTCCGCGTTGCCGAATTTCGGCACCTGATTTACGGGCGTTCGCTTAAGAGATTTACCGACCTCTTCAGGTTTTTCAATTATGCTAAGCGTAGTGAAAGTACATGGCTTATTGGTGCGGATATAATGGACGGTGCCTATAATCCATTGGCATCCGTCTCTCGGTTTTCCTGTGTTATTTCGGCGGCGAAGTTAGGTTCTAAAGCCAGCGTCCTCGGGTTTAGTTGGAATTCGCACGGGACAGCCAGTGCCACCTATTGTGCTCGAATCGCAGCCGAGTCGGTAAGGCTGATCGCACGCGACTCATTCTCACGCCGAAGGCTTTTGGAAAGCGATGTGTCGCCCGTCTCGAACGGTGCTGATATCGTCTTTAGTCGCATGCAGCGAGTGCAAGAATCTCCGTATTCTGAGTGGGTGGCTATGGAGCGCGCAAAAGGCAAGAAGGTTGCTGTCGTGAATGCCAGCGCCCTTCTGGCTGGAAAATACGATCAACGAACCGAATATCAAAACTTTATATCCCAGATGGATCCGAAAGTATGGTCGATAATTTTTGTTCCACATGTGAGGCGTGCTGGAAATGATGATTTGCTCTGCCTGGCGGATCTAGCGGTCTCTACGGGGGGTTTGGAATGCAAGGTTATTGAGGAATTGCTCTCTCCGTCTGAGATATTTTCAATACTTATGGGTTCTACCTTCGTGCTGACCGGTCGGATGCATTTGGCTGTGTTGGCGATAAACGCAGGAGTGTATCCAGTGACGATGTCATCACAGGGCAAAGTTTCCGGTCTGTATGACATGCTGAGTTGTCCGGAGCTATGCATTGAACCCAGTGCAGGTTGTTCGGGGCAGATTGCGACTGTGTTCCAGGCCCTTAGCGCGAACGATTTTCCGAACGTTCCTCATTCGATCCGTGAGGAAATTGCCTCACTATCGAGAGCGAATTTTGTTCCCTTCAGTTCTTAACAGGACCTGGAAGGTATTGTCCAATATACTCATACTAATTATTTGTCTGATATCTACTGATCCGAGTTTGAAGGTGCTGGGTGATTCAATCTCATGAGCACCTGGCGCATTTTTTCCCATGCAAATGGCTGAGGACTGTTTCTCGTAGATATGATCGTTCGAAACGCTATCCGGCCAGCTCTTCTAGATTTCTTAATCACCAGTAGGATACTCATCCCTGCCATTTAGTCGCTGCAGTGCGACACTTAGCAAGACCGTCGCCGACGGTGCATGTTAGGCTCCCCGCGCCCACCGCCTTGAGGGGCAGGTATTCATAGTATTTATCTGGTGATGTGGGTATGGCCGGCAGTGTTGCGATGCCGATTTGCTGCCTGGGGCGGGGCACAAAGTATTGGTGTGCCCACAGTTTCATGTCCGACGGTTGACTGAATATTTTGATAGTCGCGTTATGCGCCCAGGTCGCGCTTGCGGACGGCTGGAACCCCTGTGTATAAGCCATTCGGTTCGCAGTCTTTCGTTACTACGGCACCTGGCGCAATGATGCACCCTTTGCCGATAGAGATGCCTGGATTGACTATTACGCCGGCACCCAGCCATGCGCCGTCGTGGATTGTGACTGGCCGAAACCGCGTAGGTTCTGCGGCCCTTTTTTCTGGAGTCCCTATGTCATGGGTTCCAGTCATGATCACGACGCGCGGTCCAAACGAGACGTTCTGCCCAATGGATATGCCCCCGCTGGGATGCAGCGAGCAGCCGGTGTTTAAGAAAGTGCCGTCACCGATGCGAAGTCCACTGACGTCGCCGGCTATGTTCACGCCGTGCATGATTCGTGCGCGGCCGATCTTCGCTCCAGTGGCTCTCAACAGGCTCGCACGCACTCTTGGGTGCAATAAGGCCGAAGCGGCGAGTTCGTTGGTGACCCAAGCGCGGAAGCTCATTAGTGTGCTGCTTTCTGGATTGTCATGTGCAGTATCCTGCCGCATTGAATGGTTTGCACGCACGGCGGCACGGCGAATCACACCGGCGAGTCCGATTGCTTAGGATTGTGTGGGGTCGATCAGCTTGCTTGCTGGCAGAGAATCCGAGTGTAATGGAGTAGTCCGCACTTCACCGGTGTCAATGGCCATGTCGATGTCCCCGCTGGTGGCCAGGTAAAAGTCCCCACCCCG
>NZ_JASHKS010000060.1:0-17254 GCF_030056835.1 Rhodococcus sp. IEGM 1372
CGGGGTGGGGACTTTTACCTGGCCACCAGCGGGGACATCGACATGGCCATTGACATGCGTTGCCAAGCCGAAACTGCATACCTTCCGTGCCATCAAATATGCTCAGCGACACAGTGCTCCGAGGGCAATGCTCCGCGCGGACAAGACACCTGACACACGTTATGGGCGGGCGTGGCAGCCGTCGACGGAGTACCCGATCGACGGCACAGCGGCAGCAGTCAGTTGAGCACCGAGCGGTACTTTGCCTGAGAGTTTAGGAGCCGTGGAAGAAGTGTCGGCATGTGCAACGCGAGCCGATCGGATCATTGAATGCTAGGTCAATGGTCTGATGGCTGCAGCGGGCGGGCCTGATTGGGAGCCCTCGGCTGGCGCGAATGCGGTTGCCGAAACGGTCGCCTACCGAGAAGGTCAACGGCTCCGAAATCAGCTCGGGATCGTTCCCGTCAATCGCGCTGGGTCCGGCTGAGTGTGCACACTCGGGGCAGGTCCTCGACGGCCGGAGAGGACCGTCTGTAACTGGGGTCGGATCTTGCTGCTGCGTCATCGGGTCCACGATCTCCTGTGCTCGCGTTGCCTGCATAGCGCTGGCACTTGACGCATTAAACCGCGTGACCGCCGGTTTCGTTACTCGGAAGCGGGGCATTCATCTGTTCGGCCGACGTCCGTCGGTCGGGCGCACAACGCGAGGACTCTCACCTGTACCCGCCCATAACACCAAATCTGGGCTGCGGCTGCGACCGCGCCTGCACTCGCGAGCGGATGAAGCAGCACGCGGCGCAGGTGCATACTGGCGTGCTTCGGTGACCGTTCGAGTTCATGGTAAACAAACCAAGAACTAGTTTCAGGGCACGCATGCTTCTCACGGTCGCTGGAACGATTATTTTTGCAACCTCGCGGTCCGGTTCGTTCCATCGGTCTATTCGGTGTCAACCGTGAATCAGCGTCGTCACTGGTCGATCGCGCGCACCACAGCCTCTGCGATGGCTCTATGGCCCGCGTCGTTGGGGTGCAGGCCATCGGGGGTCGAGCACTGGAGGCTCCCGAGGTCGGTGAGCCCCCCCAGCTCAGTGGCGTTGACGGTGCGCGGTGAGGCCGAGGTGTCGGATGCGCCGATCAGTCCGAACGCCGAGAGGTCGTATGCCTTGTTCAGTGCCCGCGTCGGAGCTCAGAGGTCACCGACCGGCGCCGAGACCATCGTTTCGATAAATCAGCATTCCGGAACGTCGATGCTCACCGTTGGCTGATCCACCAGAGGCTGCACGGGCACCGTTGCCTCGCCCGGAGCCGAGGGCTCCTCGAGTTCCCACGTCACCGTCTGCGACTGACCCGGCGGGATGGTGAGGTACGCAGCCTGCACCGGCCGGCCGAGCTCGGTGCCGGCCTGGATGGAGAATCCCGTGATGCCGTTGACCTTCATGGACGTGATCTTCGCGCCCTGAGTGCCGTACAGATAGACGATCGATTCGTTGGTTCCGTACTCCACCGTCGGCTGAAATGTGCTCGCCACGTAGGGCGTGAGGCCGTTCGCATCCACGTTGTTGGTCAGCGTTGCTGTGACCGTCGACTTGCGGGTACCGGACGTGCATGATTCTGCTGAGTACTTGATGTCGCGGGTCAGGTAGTAATCGAGCTTGTTGCCGCCGGCATTGTTGACCACAACGTTGGCGTACGGGGCCGGGCTGTCCGGCAACACGTGACCCACCTTGGTGCCGGCCAGAATTGCCTGCTCGGCCGGGTCTGCGCTCCACACCGAGATGCGGCCCTCGCTGCCGGCGCGGCCCACCGCGTCGAGCAGAGGCCTGGTGGGTGCCGCGCCCGTGGTCATCTTCTGCACCACTGCCGCGGCGATCTCCTGAAGATATGCCTTACGGGCCAACTGGTCGTCGCCGAACCTGGAATACGCTGTGCTGAGGGTGATCTCGACGACGTTGTCGGCGGTGATCTGCTCACCGTCGGCCAACGTGACCGGGCCGGTGGCGCCGAGGATGTAGCTCAACGCAATCGGGTCGGTGGCGATGGTGCCGTTGAGCACCTCACCTGTCTGCTCCGTCCACATCGACGACCAGATCTGGCCGGCATACGGAAAGTGCGGGCTCGCATTCGAATTCCGGAAGTCGGTGGTGGTGTTTCGCGGGGCCCACAGCGCGTTGTATTCAGGCCCCAGATCGATGGGCTGTTCCGCGAATTCGAGTTCGTTGTTGGCACCGAGAGTGTCGACCCGGGCGGTGCCGTTCTCGGCCCGAATGATGCCGTAGCCACCGAGCAATCCGCCGGTGCCCCGAGCCTCCGCGTTGGTCTGGAACGCGAGGAAGTAACTGCGCGGGCCGTTATCGCCGAGCATCGACGGCAGCAGTTCACTGGCGATACGGGTGTTGGTGAGCAGAGTCGCGAGGTCGTGAGTCTGATCGATCAACGACGTGCGAGCTTCGTCCACCACGCCGAGGAAGGCGGGCTCGTCCACCTGCTGGGCCCGCTCGCTGAGCTCGTCGGCTGCGGCGGAGGTCTGCTCCAATACCGGCTGCGCGTCCCGCAGTGCGGCGGTATCCACCTTGCCGCCGTCGACGAGGCTGCTCGGATTCAAGCTGGCACCCGCGGCCGACGCCGGGGCGAGCACGTCCACGGCCAACCCCTGCACCACGTCGCTGATCTGCGCTACCGATTTCAAGGGACTACCGAGATATGGAACGGCTTTGGCTATGGAAAACGGGATGGACGTCGTCGACGAGACCGCATCGTTCGCGGATTCGGAGGCACGTGCCGCCGCAGCCTCGGCTCCGGCCGAATCGCCGTCGAGCAACGCGTCCTTGGCCTGCGTGGCCGAGTCGCGAGTAGCGGTCAAACTCGACTGCGCGGAATAGGCTTCGTAACCAAGCCACACCGCAAAAGCTATGACAATGACCAGAAATACCCCCACCGAGATGAGAATCGGCCGCTTTCTGCCCGATTTCCGACCCCGGGTATCGGTGGAACTGGTTGCCATCGTCGGTGGCCTCTCGGTCGAGGAAATGTATTCGAGTGCACAGCCTAAGGGGGAGTGGCCGATCTGGCGTACCTGTCGTTCGATCCAGGTAGAGCATTCACAGTGTGTCGACTAGTTTGTAATGGGCGATGAAAAGATCGACGTCGATGAGCGGTGCCGCCGGCCGAATCGAAGCCGTCAGGGTGCGTGCGTTGAGGAGGTCGGGGAGTGTCGCCAGAGGCGGACGAGCGGTTCGAGGATGGCCGCTTCCCTCTGTCGGCTGCTCAGATGAATATCTACCTCGCTCAGCAGCTGGCACCGGATGTGCCGTTCACCATCGCGCAATACGTCGAGATCCGCGGCGACATCGACCCGTCCGTGCTGATTCGTGCGACGGACATCGCCTGCCGACGGCTCGAATCGCCGGCCGTGCGGATCGGAGTGGACGACGGTCACCCGTACCAATGGTCTGACCTGCGAGTGCCGTACGCGATGATCTACCGCGACTTCACCGACCGCGAGCATCCCATCGAGGATGCACAGCGCTACATGGACGAGCAGTACCGGCAGCCGGTGGATCTGGTTCGCGACCAACTGATCGCCTCCGAGATCATCCAGGTGGGCGCGTGCCACTACTACTGGTACAGCCGGGCTCACCACATCGTGATGGACGGACTCGGCGCAATCTCGGTGCAGGAGCGCACCGCTGCGGTGTACACCGCATTGATCACGGGTACCGAGATCCCGAAGACCCGCGCCATCGGAGTGCGGGAGATCTACGACTACGAGGCGGCGTACCCCCACTCCTCCCGCTACGAGACCGACCGCCAGTACTGGCTCGGTCGACTCGACGGCCACCTCGAAGCCCCCAGGCTGGCCGGTAGCCCGAGTGAACCGGCCGCTCCCAGTGGAGTGACGGTGAGTGTCGGTGCCGTCTTGGACGCAGACCTCACCGAAGCCGTTGCGGCAGTATCGCATCGGTACAACTCCTCCGACGTCCCCGTCGTGCTCGCCACCTTCGCGCTCTACCTCGCGCGCATGACCGACACCGACGACGTCATGCTCAGCTTGCCGGTATCGGGCCGAGCGATCACCAAGCTGCGGGAATCGTCCGGCATGATGTCCAACGTCGTGCCGCTGCGCATCGGTGTCGAACCAGGGGTCACCGTCGAGGAACTCCTTCGACGGATTCAGGTGGAACTCACCGGCGCACTTCGCCATCAGCGGTTCCGCGTCGAGGACATGCAGCGGGCGACCGGCGACGGTACCGGCAGCGCCGCTGCCGGACGCGGGGTGTTCGGTCCCACGGTCAACATCATGATGTACAACAGCACAATTCGGCTCGGCGACGTCATCGGCGAATACCGTGTGCTCTCCAGCGGACCCATCGACGACATGATGGTCAACGTCTACCCCGGTGTCGCAGGCACGAGTACCCGCGTCGACTTCCTCGGTAACCCGGCGCTGTACAGCACCGACGAGCTCGCGGCCCACCATCGACGCTTCCTGGCACTCCTGCGTGAGGTGGTCCACGCACCCGAGGGCCTCGCGGTATCCGAGCTGGAGGTGCTCGATGTCAACGAGAAGTCGGCGCTGCTGAGCGCACGTTCCACAGCGACCGCAACCCCCGTACCGCTGCCCTCGCTACTGAAAAGCGGCGCGGTGGTGCGGGCCACGGGAGTCGATCAGTCCAGTGAAGACTTCACCATGGTCGTGGAACATATTGCTGCGCAACTTGTCTCGTTGGGCGCAGCACGCGAGACACGCATCGCCGTAGCCATCGAACGCTCCTACGAGTCCGTGCTCGCATCATGGTCGGTCTCCACTGCCGGCGCATCCTTCGTTCCTCTGGACCCCACCGAGCCTGCCGAGCGGCTTGCCGCAGTACTCGTCGACGCGAACGTCGCCTTCGGTGTCACCACCAGGGATGTGCTGGAACATCTTCCGAACACGATCGAATGGTTCGATATCGAAGACCTACTCGACGCGGAGGCGAGGCCGTTCACGCCGCCGATTCTGCACGTCGACAACGAGGCCTACGTCATCCACACCTCGGGGTCGACCGGTAAACCCAAGGCCGTCAGCGTCACTCACCGCGGGCTCGCGCAACTCGCAGCCAACGTCGTCGACCGATATGCCGTCACTCCCGACTCGCGGGTACTGCACGCGGCGTCGCCGGTCTTCGACGCATCCATCCAGGAGCTTCTTGCCGCGTTCGTTGCGGGTGCCACCCTGGTGATCGCCCCGGCCGACGTCTACGCCGGTCCTGCCCTCGCAGGCTTGTTGGATCGCGAGAAGATCACGCACCTGATCACCTCGCCGACGGTGTTGGCCACTCTGGACCCGGACGACCTCAGCTCCATCGACGTCTTCGACGTCGGGGGTGAGGAGTGCCCTCCCACGTTGCGGGACCGGTTCGTCTCTCCCGATCGAACGATGCGCAACGCCTACGGGCCGACCGAGGCCACGGTGTTGGCCACTTTGTCCGACCCGATGCGCGCTGCCGAACGGGTGACCATCGGCGCGCCACTGCCGGGTGTTCGCGGGCTGGTGCTCGACGGGCACCTGCGGCCCACTCCGTGCGGAGGCGTCGGCGAGCTCTATCTCGGTGGCGACGGACTGGCCCGCGGGTACAGCGGGCAGCCGGGTGCGACCTCGACGCGGTTCGTCGCAGACCCCGGGGCTGCCGGAGCTCGGTTGTATCGCACGGGAGACATCGTCCGACGGTCGTTCGACGGTTCCACGATGGAGTACCTCGGCCGCAGTGATCAGCAGATCCAACTGCACGGGCGTCGTGTGGAACTCGGCGAGGTGGAGTCTGCGGCAGCATCGTGTGCGGGAGTGACCGCCGCCGTGGCCGTCGTTCGCGACAACCGACTGGTTCTGTACGTCACCGGAGGCTCGGCGGAGCTGGACGGTCATCTCCGGAAGCGCCTGCCCGCCTGGATGGTTCCCAGCACTGTCGTGGTTCTGGATGCACTGCCCATGACGGTGAGCGGCAAGGTCGACCGTCGTGCGTTGCCGGCCCCCACCGCATTCGTCGATACCGAATACGCTGCGCCGCAGACCGATACCGAACGTACCGTGGCGGGAGCCTTCGCCGATGTCCTCGGTGTCGAGGAGGTGGGGCGCGAGCACTCGTTCTTCGAGCTCGGCGGTGACTCGCTCAGTGCTACGAGAGTTCTCGCACGCCTCGGTTCCGCAATCTCGTTGACCGTGTTGTTCGCCGACCCCACCGTCCGCGCAGTCGCGGCGGCCATCGACGCGTCTTCTGCCTCCGAGCCGTCACTCGAACTACTCGATACCGTTGTGCTGGGGCGTATCCCGCTGTCGTATGCGCAGCAGCGGCTGTGGTTCCTCAACCAGTTCGATCCCGCATCGCCCGCGTACAACATGCCGGTGGCAGTGCGAGTCGGAGCCGGTGACGATCCCGCGATGGTTCTGACGGCTCTGCGCGACGTCATCGAGCGACACGAAGCCCTGCGGACCTACTACCCGGCCGACGACGACGGTCCGCGGCAGGTGGTGCGGCCCACCGATACCGTCCTCGTCGAGGTACCCGAGCGCACTGTCTGCGAGCGTGACCTGGATTCCGCTGTGGCAGCGGTCGCGACCGAGGGCTTCGATGTGTCGGCCGAGGTACCCATCCGCGCAACGCTTCTGAGCGTGGACGAATCCGGCGAGACCGTCCTCGTGGTGGTGGTGCACCACATCTCGATGGACGGGTGGTCGGTCGACCCACTCGTACGCGACTTCGCTTCCGCCCACGCCTCTCGGGCAGCGGGTCACGCGCCCACCTGGCCACGTCTGCGCGCGCAATACGGTCAGTACGCGGTGTGGAACCGGGCAGTGGTGGATTCGGTCGCCGACGAGCAGCTTTCATTTTGGACGTCGGTTCTCGGTACTTCAGTTCTGCACAACGGCGACATCGCAGCGGCGGAGTTACCAGCGGACTTCCCCAGGCCTGCGGTGCAATCGATGATCACGGACTCGGTTTCCTTCGAGATCGGGTCACACCTGCACGCAGGTATCCGTGAGCTGGCCCGATCAACCAACTCGACCACCTTCATGATCGTCCACGCTGCCGTGGCCGCCGCCCTGAGCCGCTTCGGTACGTCGAACCGCGTGGTGGTCGGGTCTCCCACTGCAGGGCGAGGCCACGAAGCACTCGACGAGATGGTGGGGATGTTCGTCGGAACCCTGCCTCTCGCAGTCACTGTGGACCCATCGGGAAGTTTCGCGTCCCTGCTCGATGCGGTCCGCGCGGCAGACCTCGATGCCTTCTCGCATTCCGACGTCCCGTTCGAGCGCATCGTCGACGCCCTCGCGACCGATCGATCCCTCGACCAGCATCCGCTGTTCCAGGTGATGCTGGCATTCGACAATGCGCCGCACCGATCGGTCGAGGACCTGCCCGTCTCGGTGCTCGAGATACCCACCCGCACCTCGGAATTCGATCTGACGCTCGTGCTTGCGGACGCACAGGGTGATTCGGCTTCGTCGACCGGCCAGATCGAGTACGCGGTGGACCTCTACCAGCGGGCCACCGTCGAACAATTCGCGTCGGTGATTCTGGCTTTTTTGAACGCGGCTGTCGCGAACACGGCATTTGTCGTCGGTGATCTCCCCCTTACCGACACGCCGGCCCTGCCGTCGTCGATGCCCGACGGCACGCTGCTCGATGTGTTGAGCGGTGGCACAGCCATTTCCGGCGCTGTCGCTGTCGACGGTCTGGAATCGGTGACGTATTCCGAGCTCGATCGTCGCTCGAACCGGATCGCGCGGCTGCTCATCGCGCACGGCGTCGGACCGGAAACTCCTGTGGCCCTGTCCCTCGAACGCTCGGCCGAGTACATCGTCGCGCTGTGGGCCGTGGTGAAAGCGGGCGGCGCGTTCGTACCCGTGGACCCGCGCTACCCGGCCGCTCGCCGGGAACAGATGCTGGGGCACATCGAGATCGGCTTCGGCGGATTCGAGCAGGCAGTGCATTGGCTCGACGAGACGCAGGCCGAGCACTTCAGCGACCTGGCCCTGACCGATGCGGATCGCCTGGCAGCGCTGAAACCTACGCACCCCGCTTACGTGATCCACACGTCGGGTTCGACGGGAACACCCAAGCCCGTGCTGGTGACGCATCAGGGTGTGTATGCGCTTGCGCAGCAGGTCATTCCGCGGTACGACGTCTCCTCGAGTTCGCGCGTGCTCCACGGCTACTCGGTCAACTTCGATGCCGCTGTTCTCGAACTCGTCCTTGCTTTCGGGGCCGGGGCGACCATGGTGATCGCGCCGCCCGACCTACTCGGCGGGGACGAGATGTCGGCCTTCCTCACGGCGCATCGCGTCACCCACTACCTGTCCACACCCGCGGTGCTCGCCACCGTGCCGCCGACCCCCGGGATCGAGACCGTCGCCGTCGGCGGTGACGTGCTGAACTCCGGCGTCGTGGACGACTGGTCGGCCGGGCGGTCGATGCTGAACGCCTACGGTCCCAGTGAGGCGACGGTGGTGGCCACGTTGGCCGAGTCGCTTCGTGCCGGTGAGCCGGTCACCATCGGTCGGCCGTTGGCACATGTGGGCGCGGTTGTGCTCGACGATCGGTTGCACACGGTGCCGCTCGGAGGCGTCGGGGAGCTGTACCTCGCAGGTTCGGGCGTGGCTCGCGGCTACCACGCGGACCCGGCGTCGACCGCCGCGCGCTTTGTCGCGGCACCCGGCGGCACGCGGATGTACCGGTCCGGAGACCTCGTTCGGCAGCAGCCGTCGGGCATGCTCGATTACCGCGGGCGCCGAGACGATCAGGTCCAGATCAACGGTGTGCGCGTCGAACTGGGGGAGATCGAGAGTGCCCTGACGGCGCACCCGGACGTCAGTGCAGCGGTAGCGGTATTGCGCGAGAACAGAATCCATGCCTGGGTGGTCGGCATCGACGAGCACGACGCTGCCCGGTGGCTGCTGGACAGACTGCCGTTGTCGATGCAGCCGGCCGCAATCGCCCGGATCGACGGTATCCCGCTGACCGGCAACGGAAAAGTGGATCTCGCAGCCTTGACCGCGGAGACGCAGTCCGGCGGCGATCCGGCGGAGGCGCGCACCTTGGCGCAGGAGGTGATTCTCGGAATCTTCGCCGACCTGCTGGGAGTCGACGATCCGGCCGTCGGCGACAATTTCTTCGTCCTCGGCGGGGACTCCCTCGTCGCGACGCGTGCCGCAACCCGCATCAGCGCGGCGCTCGGTACCCACGTTCCGGTGCGGACTGTCTTCGAATCTCCCACCGCGCAGCAGCTTGCGTCGGCGATCGAGTTGTTGTCCGAGAACTACACTCCGTTTCCCGCTCTGGTCCACGATCCCGACGCGAGGTCGTACCCCGGTCTTGCCCCGGCCGAACGCCGAATCTGGCTGCAGAATCGATACGACCCGACATCGGCCGCGTACAACATCGCCGTCGAGGTACCGCTTCCGGCGGATCTGGACCTCGATGTTCTGCGCGCCGCGATAGCCGATGTGCTGGAACGGCATACACCGCTGCGCACGGTGTACCCGTCGACCGCGAACGGTCCCGTCACTGTTGTTCTCGACCCGCAGATCGTGCTGTCGACGTTGGACGATGCTCATGCAGGGCACGATGCGCTGGCCCTGCACGGCTTCGACCTGACCCTCGAAGCGCCGCTACGCCTCGGCCTGCTCGATCGAGGCGGCGAGCGGGTGCTGTCCGTTGTTGCGCACCACATCGCGGTCGACGGCCTCTCACTCCGTCCGTTGGCCCGAGATGTCGAGACCGCCCTGCTGGCCCGAATGGCCGGATTCACACCGGAATTCGGTTCTCTGGCCGTCGACTATTCGGATTACCGAGTGTGGCAGCGCACTGTGCTCGACGCCGTGGCGTCGGATCAGCTCGAGTTCTGGCGTCGCACCCTGGCCGGCGTGCCGGAGTTCCTCGACCTGCCGACCGGAACCCCTGATCCCTCGGCCGATGCGACGGCCGTGGAGTTCTCCGTCGGCCCGGATACTCTGACGCTGCTGCGTTCGCTCGCGCATCGTGTGGGCGCAACGGTATTCGTCGTGGTCCACTCCGCGCTGGCGGCCGTGCTCGCAGAAGCCAGCGGTACCCAGGACATCGCCATTGGGACGCCGGTGGGTGGCCGATCCGACCCGGCACTCGATCACCTCGTCGGCATGTTCGTCGGCACCGTCGTGCTCAGGATGGAGGTCGATCCGTCGACGACGTTCGAGGACTTCGTCACCGCGGTCCGCGACCGGGATCTCGACGCATTCGCGAACTCGGACGTCCCGTTCGAGCAGGTCGTGGACGCGGTGCAGCCCACCCGCGCCGTCGATACCCATCCGCTGTTCCAGGTGCTCCTGGCCTTCGGTGATACGGAAACTCCGACAATCGAACTGGGGTCGACGTCGATCACCCCGCGGCGCGTGGACATCACGGACACGCAGTTCGACCTCGAGGTCCTGGTCGACGAGTCCGAATCCGGACTGATCGGCCAGCTCGGGTACTCGCCCGCACGGTTCGCGCGATCGGTGATTCTCGGACTCGCGGAGCGCCTGACCGAGGTGTTGACGATGGTCTCCACGCGGCCGAACATTCGGCTGGGCAGCGCGGAGTTCGGGCACGCCCCGTCGGCTGTTACCTCCCACCGCGACAGTGCACCCGGTCTCACACTGGCGGCAGTGTTTCAGCAGGCAGTGCAGAGCTGGCCCGACAATGTCGCGGTGATCGAGGGATCGCGATCGTTGACCTACCGTGAGGTGGATCGGCAGTCGAATGCGCTGGCAGACAGGCTGATACGTGCGGGTGCTGGGCCCGGCACACTGGTGGCGGTCGCCTATGAAAGATCCGTCGAGTACCTCGTTGCGATCTGGGCCGTGGCCAAGACCGGTGCAGGCTTCCTGTCCATCGACCCGTCTCAACCCGCGGCCCGGGTGCAGGAGATCCTCGAGCGCGCAGCCCCGGTCACGGGAATCTCGGCTGCACAATTTCATTCGGTCGGTAGTGACTGGATGAGCGTCAACGGCGACGAGCTCGATCACGTCGATGTTCGTGAGGCGCCGCTGGACAGCGTGGCGTACGTCGTCTACACCTCCGGTTCGACGGGGGTGCCCAAGGGCGTACGGGTGACGCACCGCGGCATCGCGAATCTGGTGCAGAGCCAACGAGATCTCTTCGGAGTGGAGCCGGGATCCCGGGTGCTCCAATTCGCGTCGCCGAGCTTCGATGCGTCGATCTTCGAGACACTGATGGCCGTGGGTGCGGGAGCCGCCGTGGTGATCGTGCCGCCGGAGGTGCACGGAGGGCGTGAACTCGAAGCGCTCATCGAGCACCACCAGGTGACCCATGCGTGCCTCACGCCGACCGTTCTGCAGGTGACCGACGCCGAGGCCGTACCATCGCTCGGAGTGATCGTCATGGCAGGCGAGGCCGCCAATTCTGCGCTGCTGCAACGATGGTCGCGTCGACGCTCGGTGTTCAACGCCTACGGTCCCACCGAGGGAACCGTCATGAGCACGTGCACCACGGACCAGCGTGAATGGGGCCCAGCGGTACCGGTGACCATCGGCGGGCCGATTCGCGGCTTCGACGCAGTGGTCCTCGATGCCCGTCTACGTCCGGTGGGTAGCAACGTCGTCGGGGAGCTCTACCTGGGCGGGACCGGTCTTGCCGAAGGATACTTGGGGCAGAGCGGGACGACTGCGAGCAGCTTCGTTGCCAATCCGTTCGGTGACGGTCGGCTGTACCGCACAGGTGATCTCGTGCGCTGGGTTGTTCGGAGCAGCGTGGTTCGGGGCAGCGATCGAGAACTCGAGTATCTGGGCCGGGTCGATTCGCAGGTCAAGGTTCGCGGCCATCGGGTCGAGCTGTCCGAGGTGGAAGCGGCACTGCTGCGTCACGGAGATGTGCGCCAGGCCAGCGTGATCGGCCGTGCGCAGTCTCTCGCTGCCTACGTGGTGGGCGGCGTCGAACCGCGGGAGGCCCGCGACTTTCTGGCCAGGACACTGCCCGCGTACATGGTGCCCAGTACCGTCACCGTCGTCGACGCATTGCCGATGACGTTGTCCGGCAAAGTAGATGCGAGCAGGTTGCCCGAGCCCTCGGTCATGTCGACCGAACGACGTGCTCCGGTCTCGGCGAACGAAGTATTGGTCCATGCCGTGTTCTCCGAGGTACTGCAGGTGGCCGCCGAGGACGTCGGTGTGGACGACAACTTCTTCGATCTCGGTGGTCACTCCCTCTCGGCGGTGCAGGTGATGGATGTGCTGGGGGACCGGCTGGGCCATCGGCTTCCCATCAGCCTGCTGCTGACCGATCCGACGATCTCGGCCCTGGCCACACGACTCGACGCGGGCGAACACGAAGCGGACAATGCCTTCGAGGTGGTGCTTCCGCTCCGAACCGAGGGCGTCGGTGCGCCGCTGTTCTGTGTGCACCCGGCCATCGGGATCGCGTGGAGCTATTTCTCGCTGCTCGGGGAGACCGAACGTCCGTTGTACGGCCTTCAGGTGCCCGGTATCGCCGACGGTGAGGTGGCACCGACCTCGATCGAGGAATTTGCCGAGAGATATGTGCGCGAGATCCGGGGCGTTCAGGCGCACGGCCCCTACCACCTGCTCGGTTGGTCGCTCGGCGGCGTGATCGCGCATGCTGTTGCGACACAACTGCAGTCGGAAGGTGAGGACGTCGCGCTGCTGGCGCTCGTCGACGCGCAGCTCTCGGCACCGGAGGGTGCTGCGGAGTTCGGTATCGACGATCTCGCTCGTCAGCTCGGAGTCGAGGGTGACTCGTTCGAGACCATCGTGGATGGGTTGCACGGCAGCAGAAGCGAACTGGCGTTTCTCACCGTCGATCATCTGCGGCGAATGTATCGACCCGTCGCGATGGCTCCCACCTGGGTGGCGTCGTACACGCCGGTTGTGTTCGCCGGGCCGGTGCACTACTTCGCCGCTCGCGGCTCGCACGGTGCGGAGCAGTGGACGCAGTTCGTGGGCGGGCGGATGTCGGTTCACCGGGTCGATGTGGAACACGAAGACATGCTGGGCGAGATCGGTGCCCGTGCACTAGGCCGAGTGATCGGCACCGATGCTGTGGGGAAAGGTGTGGCGTGATGAGCGAACAATTGGAGCCGTACGTCGATGACGTGCGAGCACACTACGACCTCTCGGACGAGTTCTTCGCACTGTTCCTCGACCCGAGCATGACGTACAGCTGCGCCTACTTCGAGCGTGAGGACATGACGCTGGAGGAGGCGCAGACGGCCAAGATCGACCTCGCCCTCGGCAAGCTCGACTTGAAGCCGGGGATGACGTTGCTCGACATAGGCTGCGGCTGGGGCGCTCTCGCCAAGCGGGCGGTCGAGAAGTACGACGTCAACGTCATCGGTTTGACGTTGAGCCGAAATCAGTACGAGCACGGTCGCACCGTCGTGGCCGACCTGTCGACCGACCGCACCGTCGACATCCGGTTGCAGGGGTGGGAGGAATTCGACGAGCCCGTCGATCGGATCGTCAGTATCGGCGCGTTCGAGCATTTCAGGCGTAACCGGTACTCGGCATTCTTCGCGAAGTGCCGCTCGGTACTGCCCGTCGACGGACGAATGTTGTTGCACACCATCGTCATCACCCCACCCGACCCGGCCTCCGGTGCGGGCGGCCTCACGCGTGAGGATGCGCACTTCTCACGCTTCATTCTGCGCGACATCTTTCCCGGCGGACAGTTGACGCTCGTCAAGGTGATCAAGGCGAAAGCCGCCGACGCCGGATTCGAGTTGCTGCGGGAGCATCCTCTGAGGTTGCACTACGCGAGGACACTCGATACCTGGGCCGAGAAACTGATCGCGTCTCGCGACGAGGCCATTGCCGTGTCCTCGGAGGCGACGTACGAAAAATACGTGCAATACCTCACCGGCTCGTCAGCGCGATTCAAGAGTTCACGCATCGACGTCGTGCAATTCACGCTGGCCGCTGCAGACATACCCGAGAAGTGAGTGTGCGACTGACACTTGACTAACGAGTCAAACTAGTACCCTGGCTAACGGCGAGGGGCATGTCCGCGATTTTTCTCGTCCGCCGGTCCGAATGAGACTGCTTCTGACGTTGGGGATTCCATGCACACAGTTTCTGGGGCACCCAGTTTTGCGGCCGTGTATTTCCTCGCGGCTCTGGCGCTACTCATCCTGTTCCTCGCCGTCGGTGCGAACATGGCAATAGCCGCACCGCTGATCCTGGCTTCGATCGGGATGGGAGTTGCTGTGCTTATTCGGAATCGGATGGTTGGCCGATGACGTGGCGGGCACTATGAAGAATGTCCGGCGCTTTGTTGCCATTGGACTGTTCACTTCCTCGGTTCTGGCATTCATCGCGACGTCCACCGGCACCGCTGTTGCGCCACCCGGGCCGGTCGTCGGCCCCCACTAGTTGCCTCGTCACGGCTGGTGCCTCGATGATCTGGCCGTCGGTTCCCTCCAGAAGTGGAAGTCGACATACGTTATTCGCCCCAAGTGGAGACCGAGCTCACCTGCGGCAGTGCCGGTCGGATCACATCGGCTGTCCAGAACGCCATCTCCGTCACCTATGCCCGCGACTCTGCGGGGTGCATTCAGTCCGAGATCAAGGCGGGCAAGACCGCCATGTACAGCCGCGACAGTGCGGTCGCGTCGCGTCTAGTGAGACCGTGAACGCCTGATGGACATCCTCGCGATCGACGAAGCAATTCGCCGACGCCGCCACCAAATACGGTCGCGTCATCTCTGGCTCGACCGCACTCGGCATGGGCGGGCGACAGGTCCCCTGACCGACCACGCCGACTGCCCCTCCTTGAATGGCAACAGCTCCGGCAGCGTAAACACCATCGGCAACAACCCTGCTTACGGCCCGATTGCAATTGTCGGAGTCAAGCACCGAGTTGATTCGGATTGTCGGCGTACTCGGTGACTCGATCGGCGCGGCGAGGGCGATAAGTCGGTCGCTTTGGACTGAAACGCTTACTGGGGATACATCAACCGCGCCCTGTTCACCGCAGGATTCCCACGATCAACCGCGCCAATGCGGGCGAGCGCGCGGTGGAGTTCGTGCTGATCCAGAAGTCTTTCCGACGCCGGTCCTAGATGCCCGGATGCACCGATGTCATCTGCAAGTACGGAATCAATGACCTGGGAAACAGCCCGCACATTCGTCCACCTCGCAGCCGACTCGATCAAGGGGTGGCGACATCAGGCGGACAGTGGGTGCCAGTTGTTGGCGACCACGCTGACACCGTTTTCGCTGTCGACAGATGGGTGGTCGACCGAAGCGGGGCAGGCCACCAAGGCGTCAAATGCGCCGTGAGTTCAGTACAACGACCGGATCCGAGACGCCGCACCACACTGCACCCGACAACCTTCGCTGCGCTCGCTGGGGGTTGCCAACGGAGTGGTCGTACGGGCGGGCGCGGCCGGAAACCCCTTTGGAGGAGTATTTTGAGGCTGCAGACGCCGTCGAGCGCACGCAACTCAGGCAACTGGGAGCTGGGCAATCGCATCGCCACAGACGCCGCCATGACATCGGGGTTGAGCACGACGACCAGGGCAACAGCCGCGTTCAGCAGAGCCGACCGCGGTCGCATCATCACCGTGGCAGGTGCGGGCACATCGGCCTCCCGGTACTACTCCTACGTCTCGGTCGTCGTCTCCGCTACGCAGATGACGACTGAGAACGCCGCTGCATCCACAGTCTCGGCAGCGCCGGCGGGAATCGGAACCGCAGACGTTGACGGGCTACATCTAGGTTCCGAGATGGCCATCGCAATGGTTGCAACGAGACAAGCAGGTGTCTCACGCGGCCGACGTCGTAGTCGATCTAGCTTCCATGGCGGGCTAGCGCGAGTACGGGCGTTTTGCATCACGTTCGCGGGCAGCAGGTGTCTCAGATCGGTCTCAGCGACGAGCGGAACGATCCCTTACAGCTGAACGTTGTTCTGACAGATGAGAGGGTGTGCGTGCCGTTTCGAAAGTTCTGAAACGAGTCAGAATGGAGCTACGTGAACGAGCCGAGCTATCTGTGGCTAGAGTTGTCGCATGGTTGACATGGGGCCGAGTGCGATGGCGCTGCCTTCGTTTGCCCAGCCTCCTGTAGTCGAGGTGGCTATGGGAGTGGAGTTCCTTCCCCTCCCTGCGCTGACTGTCGTGCCGCTTGTAGATGTTGCGCGGACTTGGGCGAACGACTATCCGATCGTGCAAGAACAGCCCGCGCTTCCTCCCACTGGCGGTCCGTTTGGTCCCGCAGGGTTCAACTTTGAGGTCAGCGCCGGCGTCCCACCCATACGTTTGTGGTTATTGAACAGAGCGAACACCGAGCTGATCCAGATCCAGGGTGACCGTTTCATCCTTAATTGGAGACGGATAAGTGATTCCGAGTCATATCCCCGTTATAGATACCTAGCGCCGAGGTTTGACAGTCACTGGCTACGATTTGCCGAGCAGGTGGAGGCCTTCGGGCTTGGACCGCTACAACCCATCACAGCAGAAGTGAGCTTCGTAAATGCTTTCTACTTGGAGCCTGACGAGACGCTTTTC
Source organism: Rhodococcus sp. IEGM 1372 (assembly GCF_030056835.1). Lineage (NCBI taxonomy): Bacteria > Bacillati > Actinomycetota > Actinomycetes > Mycobacteriales > Nocardiaceae > Rhodococcus > Rhodococcus sp. IEGM 1372. The sequence goes on from NZ_JASHKS010000060.1 coordinate 16,513, forward strand.
GACGTATTGACCATCCTGTCCGACCAGTTTCAAATGAAAGCTGCGGAACCTTCCATTGAGCTGGTCATGAAACTCGATGGGAAAAACCAGGATGATGCTGTGGGCGAGCAGAGGATCTCAGTGTCACGCACACCCGGTGAGATTAACCGTGTCTCAATGACGTTGATCACACGAGTAACGGTGATCAATGAGGATGCGAATCCTATACAAGAAGCGCTTGGCCGCGCTCACGCGATCGGAGTAACTAGCTTCGCTCAGTTGACTACCCCGAAGATGCACCGAAGGTGGGAGATCAAACTATGACGACCGCATGCGAACTCCCAGGGAACGCGACGATGGCCCCTGTCCGAGCATCAACTTTCTTGGTCGATAGTCACGCTCTCCTTTCAGGGAGTTGGGGATTCTGGAACACTGACACCATTGTGTCTCGGAGTGCCCTTATGGGGTATACCCAGAAGCAATTGGTCAAGCTAATGAAACTCCGACGTGACTGGGATGAGGAAGGTGGCTTACCCGTAGCGCCTAGCGTGGCGAAGCTGGTTCTGATGCTCGTCGACGCATTCATTTTTGAAGACAACCTCGCGACTCCGCAACTCTCGCCTCAAAGGACTGGGGGCGTTGATGTTGAGTGGTTGATCGGCGGCAATCACATGTCGTTATCAGTTTCGGCTGACGGTGACATCGTGGTGGCGTGTCCCCAGTGAACGGGGCCATCTGGTTTTAGAGTCTTGTTGCCCATGAG
>NZ_JASHKS010000061.1:0-16584 GCF_030056835.1 Rhodococcus sp. IEGM 1372
TGGCACCCTCGAAACGGGTGTCGACACCGTCGGCAGCTTCGTCGAGTAGGTCCGGGCGGCCGAGATCACCGGCAAAGACGAAGTCGCCCGTCAACATGTATCCCGGAGCATCGGCGAAGGCACCGTCGGTCACCAGGAACGAGAGGTGCTCCGGGGTATGACCGGGCGTGTGAACGGCTTGCACGGTGATGTTGCCCAGAGCCAGCGTGTCGCCATCGTGGAGGCGTTCGGCCTCGAAGCCGTACTGCCAATCGTCGCCGCCCTCTCCTGAGACGTAGGTGACCGCCCCGGTGGCCTTGGCCAGCTCGCGAGTGCCGGACAGGTAGTCGGCATGGATATGGGTCTCGGTCACGGCGGTGATGGTCATGCCATGCCGATCGGCCAGATCCAGATACACACCGATGTCGCGGCGGGCGTCGACCACCACTGCCTCTCCTTTGGCCTGGCAGCCGATGAAGTATCCGGCTTGGGCGAGGTCTTCGTCGTAGATGCGTTCGAGAAGCATCGAAATCTCCTTGTCGATCGTGGCGGCGTTCGTATGGGTGTCAAGAATCCACGGTACCCCGTGGGGTATTTTTGCAGGTTCTGTGCGTCGAGGCGCACGGTTCCGATTCCTGCGGGGTGGAGGTGAAGTGGGCGGCATTCCACTGGGCGACCAGGGGCATCGCAACCGACTGATCCAGCGAGGCGCAACGACTCACAGCGCCACCGCAGCGGTTGCCGACCATCACGTCCTCCTCAGCCGTCCGGCACTCGCCGACTCGGGGCGGACGAGGGAATTTCATTCCTCCCGAGTGTGACGTTTGTCAGAATTGGCGACTAGCCTCATCCATAATGTACGTACATCCGTACGATCAATCAAGGAGAGGGTGGCGTATACCTCGGCACGTGTCCTTGCACCACCTGCTCGAACGCCGGAATGACCTTCCAACACGACTGCTGTCGATGCAGTGCACCTGGCCTCAATGACCACCAATGTCGTGACCACACGGCTCGCGCCCACACCGACGTCAGACCGGATGCGCACCCGCCGCTCGGGGACGCTCACGCTCTGGACTTCCCCGATACATCCTTCGACACCATGGTGTGCACGTTCTCGCTCTGCGCCATCCCAGCCCCGGACATCGCGCTCTCGGAAATGTCGCGAGTGCTGCGTCCAGGTGGAACAATGCTCCCCGCCGATCACGTCGCCTCGTCGATCCGGCCGGTTCGATGGATCCAACGCGCCCTGAAACTGGTGAGCATCCCGATCGGTGGCGTGCACTTTCTGCGACGGTCCTCGCTCGCGATCACCGGTGACGAGAGCTTCTCCATCGAGGACATCGACCGGTTCACTCTCGGTCTCGTCGAGCGTCTTCACGCCCGAAAGGTGTCCTGAACGGGCAGGTACGATGGGCGCGGCACGCGCGGCCGACCATATTCCGGTACTTCTGCCTCGACGAACGCGAGAAGCCGCTTCAGCAGTGCATCCGCACGGTCGTCGAGCGTTGAATCGACGCCACCGAGTAGCTCGTGCGCGTCCCGGCGTGCCTGGGTCCCGTATTCGTAGTATCCGGGGTCGAGTACCGAAGCCGAGGCGGGCTACGGGACGAGCTGTGCGCTCGGTTGCCGTGCCTGCACCGAGTGGAGTCGGTGCACAGGTACTCGCCCGTCCAGGTGGGCTCGAACGATGTCGGCGACCGCACGGGACGTGAGTGGGGTCGCAATCAACGGGGTGTGGCCCAACCGGTCGATCGCAGTCGACAGCGGCTGCCGATCGGCCGGATCGACGTACCGGTCGAATCCGCCGAGTCCGGTACCGCCCACGGCATCGAGAGCATTCGGGTACTCGGATACCGCGTGCGATGGCCCAGCACCTCCAACAAGCGCTGATACACCATCCGCGGCGAGATACCCCGCCCCCGTCAGTGCCGGGGGAAGTGACAGTGTGGACGCCGCGGCCTGTGTCGATACGAAGGGCGTCGATCCTTGGATCGGCGGTGACATTGCAGTGCCGCAGGGCCGCGATCTGGGTGTACGGCAGACCGGTCGAGGCGAAGATCAGGACGCGGGCGTCTCGCCGCGCGAACAGTTCTGACGGCCAACCGGATTCGGGGAGGCGGGCGATGATGCCGCCGATCACGGCTGCCAGCTCGTGCAGGCGCGCCGTACGCGCCACGTCCAGCGCAGCCCGAACGATCTCCGCGCGCCCCGGAGGGGGTAACAGCTGCCGGGAATGGGTGCCGTCGATCACCGCGATCCGGCGGCGTTGGGTCGTCGACGTAGCGAGGTGCACGTGGAGGACGCCGCGACGACCTGCAGCCAACGTACCCACGCGCAGACCGGGCAGGATTCGTGACGGCCGGTGAACGGTAGGGCTTTGAAGGCCCCGACGCCGTCCTGATCGGTCTTCGACGCCCGAATCCGTACGTGCGCACCGTCGAGGCGGTCGCGGCGGACACCGCCGCATTCGAGCGCCACGAGTTCGCTACGACGAAATGCGCCGGTATAGCCCATCAGAAGCAGCGCGGTGTCGCGCCGTTTGAGGACCTCCGACGCCCACCCGGTCACACTGAGACGTGCATGATCGACGATGGTGGTGATGTCGGAGGTCAGCAGCGGTGCGCGTGGATTGCGTGGCCGCTCGCCCGCCGACGCGTAATCCCGCCGAATACTGGCGAGGGTGGCGCGGACCATCTCGTGCCCGCCCGGGTTGTCGTGTCTGGTAGCGCGGTGGCGTCCGCGCGACCGCCGCGATCCATTTGCCGAACGTCGCCGGCGCATACGCCCGCATCCCGTCGTCGACGGTGAGCGTGTCCGCCGGCGGCGACGAGATAGGCCGCCACCGTCGCGGGATGCGCCGGTAACGAGATATACCCGGTGGCGGCGCACCAGGTTTCGAAGCGTCTCCACGCCGAGGCGTAGGCCCGCCGGGCGCCGGCGGAGCGAGACGCAGCGATCGAGCGCTCGATCCGAGCGGCAACCTCCGGCGGTAAAGCAGGAAACACCGCCGCACCACCCGACACGCAGCCGGAACCGTGTTCGAGCCGTCCGCGAGCTGGCGTTCTGTCATATGCAGGACTGTAGCGGGCACCTCCTACACATTTATCGAACAGAAACTACGCTCACCTGGCGTTTCCTCAAGGACGGTGCGGGAAGGAAAATTCTCGTCGGTCACCGCACAAACAACGTTGGTGACTATGACCCCGGCGCGAAAACGGGCTTCTCGGCTGTCGCTGTAGGTTCTCGGATTCGGTGTCAGTTTCTCAATTTCATGTCAGTCGCCTGTCAGCGGCGTGTCGGTTTCTCAAATTCGTGTCAGTAGCGGGACCCTGAAAAAGTGCCCCGGACCAGCGAGGTTGAGGTCAGGTACGTGCAGGAATCAGGTGATCCTGTCGCGACGACCCTCGCTGCGGCAGATCCCTATCGGATGATCCTGGGCCTGCCGGTACGGAAAGTCCGCAGTCACCCCCATCAGCGCCACTATTCCGGGATGTTCTGGTCGGCCACCAACCGTGGCCACGTCCTCTACGAGAGCCGACTCGAACTGGACCGGTTGTGGCTGGCGGACTACGCACCGGAAGTGGTGCGGATCGCCGCACAGCCGATGTGGCTGTGCGGCCCGGACGGGAAGACCATGCGTCGGCATGCGCCCGATCTGCTGCTCCAACGCACAGACGGCGGATTCACGGTCGTCGACGTCAAACCCGCCGAGTTCGCCCGTCGCGACGCAGTTGCGCAGGTGTTCGCCTGGACCGAACGACTGTGTTCGAGTCGGGGCTGGTCGTATGAAGTGTGGACCGGTGCAAACCCAGTAGTGCTGGCGAACCTCCGAATCCTCGGGGGCGCTCGTCGTAGCGAGTGGATCGACCCCGCGGTGATGAGGGCACTCGACAGCGTCGCAGTGCCCGGGATGACCCTCGACGACCTCGCCGCATCGGTGAACAGGCCCGGCTCGCGAATCGCGGTGCTGGCGAAGCTGTGGTCCGGTCTGTGGTCGGTGGACCTGACGGTGCCGCTGTCCGGACAGTCGCAGGTGTCCGGTGTAAGGAGCACGCCGTGACCAACATCGTCGAACTACGTGCAGGAATCAAGGTCTGGCTCGACGGCTGCTCATGGGAAGTCGTGGCGCTGCAGGGACACGATGTCACCCTCCGGTCCGGAGAGCGGATGCAGCGTGTCGCGGTCACCGAGATCGCGGCACGGGGAACAGCGATCTCACCGCCGGACGACACCGCCTCCGCTGACCCTGCTGCCGTAGTGCTCTCCTCGCTGACCGCAACCCAGATTCAGGAACTGGAAACACGAGCCGAACACGTCCGCGGCATCCTGACCGAGGTTGCGACCTCCGGCGCCGAACTCGAATCGGTGTTGGCCACCAGAGCGGCGGAACTTCACGTCTCTGTGCGCACCCTGTACCGCTGGATCGCCGGATACCGCGCGGCAGGAGTTGCCGGACTCACGGACAGTCGGATCCGTAGCCGCTACGCCACCAGTGTCGATCACCGGTGGGACGCAGCATGTGTGCGGGTGCTCGATAGGTACGTCACCGTCTCGACCCCGACGATCGGCGCGGTCATCGATGCCGTTGCCAAGGACCTGGAAGCAGAATTCGGGCCGGGCATGGTGCCGTTGCCCTCCCTGAGCACGGCATACCGGCGGGTGAAGACATTGTCGAAGGGGCGGCACGCGTTCGGTAGCGCGAAAGGCCGGCGGTCGGTGGCGGACCGGCCCCGCGGTGTCCTCGGCCGACTGCGCGCGACCCGTCCGGGGGAGTACGTGGTGCTCGATACCACCGCGCTGGATGTGTTCGCGATGGAACCGGTCACCATGCGCTGGGCTGGGGTGGAGTTGACCGTGGCGATGGACCTGTTCACCCGCTGCATCCTCGGACTGCGCCTGACACCGCTATCGACGCGGTCCCAGGACGTGGCGAATGTGCTGTACCAGTGCATCACTCCCGCCCGCGACACCGACCCGACTGCGGATCAACTCTGGCCGTATCACGGGGTGCCGCGAAACCTGCTCGTCGGCACCGAGTCCCCGGACGGGATCTCCCAGCGACGCGTCGGGGATCTACCGGCATGTCTGCCCGAGGCGATCGTCGTCGATCACGGCAAGCAGTACCTGTCCTCTCATGTGATCGGAGTCTGCGCCCGACTGGGTATCACCGTTCAGCCGGCGATCCCGCACAAGCCCACCGACAAACCCACCGTCGAACGCTTCTTCCGCACCCTGCGCGAATCACTGCTACAGCACCTGCCCGCCTACAAGGGCCCGGACGTGTACTCACGGGGCAAAGACGTCGAAGACGCCGCGTTCTACTACGCCAGCGAACTCGAGCAGATCATCCGGGAATGGGTGGGCCGGGTCTATCACCACACCCGACATGACGGGCTGTGCGTGCCGGAACTGCCGCGGGTGGGGTTTTCGCCGAGCGAGATGTTCGAGATCGGGGTCGCCAAATCGGGTGGTCTGCTGTTGCCGGCGAATCCGGATCTGGCGTATGAGTTCCTCGATGTGCGTTGGCGTACGATCCAGCACTACGGCGTCGAGGTCGACGGACTGCGTTACGACGGATCCGGGCTCACCTTGTATCGCACCACCCGTTCGCCGTATGGCGGTGTGCACGCCGGCAAGTGGCCGATCTTCGTCGACAATCACGACATCCGGCACGCCTGGTTCCAGGACCCGGACAGCCACCGTTGGCATCAGTTGGTGTGGGAGCACGGCGCTTGCCTGAACCAGCCGTTCAGCAGGGACGCCGCCGACTACGCCAAACGCATCGCCGTGCGCGAGCATCGCCACTTCGATCCCGCCGCCGCGGTACGGGATCTGCTGCTCGCGTGGAGCCGAGACGACGTCGCGACACGCCGCGACCGCGCCCTGGCCCGCCGACTCAGTGCCCACCGCCCGCATCCGGAAACCGAAGGACAGCAGTCCGGTATCGACGACGAACGCGACACTGCGTCCGTGCCGGGCGTCGCCGAGCTGCTCGACGAACTCGCCACCAGTCGAACTCAACGGTTGGAGGTGGTCGACGACGTCGACGTATTCGACCGGTACTACGCGGAGCATCCCGACGAAGACGTGTTCGAGGTGTTCGACGAATGAACCCCTGGGCCACCTGGCTGGCAACGTATGGCACTGTCCGCTACCAGCTCTCCCGCAAACAGGGCTGGCACGCCTTCGTCACCGCCCCACCGCGTGAACCGTTCGAGGTCCTCTCCCGCACCGCGATGTCCCGACTGTCGCAGGAGGAGCTCGAGGACTACAACGAAGCCCGGATGGTGTGGAACGCGAACCTGCCGACGATCAAGACCAGCCAACTCGCCGCCGCCTACGGGATCTGCGATCAGGTGATGGCCTCGGCGTATCGGGACGGCGACAAGCTGCGCGGCTCGGTGGTCATCGACGCCGAACCCGGCCTCGGCAAGACCACCATCGCCACCCGCTATGCCCGCGACGTCCACCGGCGAGTTCTGCGCCGCGACGGACCCCTCACCGTGGAGGGGCATCAACGGTGGCCGGTGGCGTTCATCCCGCTCAGCGCCGGGGTCACCCTCAAAGGCCTCAATCAGCAGATCCTGCGGTTCTACGGCCATCCGGCCGTGGACCGTGCCTCCACCTCGAAACTCGGGGCCTTGGCGGTGGACTGTGTCACCTCCTGCGGTACCCGGTTGATCGTGCTCGACGATCTGCACTTCGTCGACTTCCGGCACCGCAACGGCCTGGAGGTATCGAACCATCTCAAGGGTTTGGCCAACGACATGGCCGCTACCTTCATTTACGTCGGGGTGAATCTGACCGCCAAACGCTTCTTCGACGAAGGCCTGCTCGGCGAGCACACCGTCTACGCCCAGACCAGCCGCCGCGCCACCCGCTGCCCGGTTGCCCCGTTCAGCATCGACACCGACACCGGGATGCGCGGCTGGCTCGCGCTGCTGCGCACCGCCGAAGAACACCTCACCCTCGCCGGCAGCCATGACGGGATGCTGTGCGAGCATGCTCGGCTGCTGCACCGCCGCACCCAGGGGCGGATCGCGTCGTTGACGAATCTGCTCGACCGGATCTCGTATCTCGCGATCGTCACCGGCGTCGAAGCCGTCACTGCTGAGTTGATTACGACCGCGACCGTCGACAATGCCAGCGAATCCGCCGCCCGCACCGGCTGATACCGGCTGGTCCCGCCCTGGCCGGCTCAGTGGTTGGGGAACCACTATGGCCACGATAAGAGTCGACCGGTGGCCGATCACCGTGCAACTACATCCCGCCGAGTATCTGCCGGGCTGGCTGATGCGCGTCGGCTGTCGCTACCAACTGACCCCGATCCAGATTTTGCGCGAGCTCCGTGTGCCGCGGAGCCCGACCGGATATCACCTCGTTCTCGAGCACCTGAGCCTGCACGCTCGGTGGATCGCCGCTCACCTCGGTGTCCCTGCCGGTGACCTGCGCGCCGCCCTGTGGGGCCGGCCGATCGATGCCGCCGCGGCACGGTACCTGGTGCACCACCGCCACATTCGGCCCGACCGGGGAGGATCGCGTTTCTGTGCCCGATGCCTGGCCGAACCCGATCCGTGGTGGCATGCAGGCTGGGCCAATCCGCTGCTGCCGCTCTGTGTACGCCACCAGGTGTATCTGCAGTCGACATGCGAAGGCTGCGGTCAGGTGCCGTGGACAGGAACGGCGTGGATGAGCGCTCTGGCCCCGCCGTGGCAGTGCCCGCAGCGCCATGCTCGCGAACCGCAACGCCCGGGGCGTGTGAGACCGTTCTGCCGATACGACCTGCGTGACGCTGCTGTCCTCGCTGCACCGGCGAAGCTGTGTCATGCCCAGCAGAATCTGATCGAGTTCGCTGCCCTCGCCGACCTTCAGCCGAGCCGACAGTTGCGCTACGGCACCACCGACATGCCCATCACCGAGGTGCTCGACGAGCTGTGCCGTCGATTCGTCGACACGATCGGCTCTCCCGTGCGAGGACCTGGCGACCGGCCTGGACAGTCTGAGCAAGGCGATCCTCCCGCGAGGCAGAACTGGCATGCGACCCGTTGGCCGTTCCAGGCTGGGAGCCAGCCGGCCAGTCTGTGAACGTCCCTTGAGTCGTGACGAGCCGGTCCGAGAATCCGCCAGCCGTCATCATTCGCGACCGTTGTCGGAGTCCGCACTGGCGGAGTAGAACGCGCGTTGTCCCGCTCCCTCCGCTTGATTAATCATGTTTCCTCAATATCATCGTTTTATGACGATGAATGAGCGAGCGACGACCTGCTTCGGTGAAAGTCTCGACTCTGCAGCAGCGTTGTTCCACAGTCTCTCCGACGGCACCCGCCTGGCCATCGTGCGCCGCCTCGCCGCCGGGGAATCCCGAGTAGCGGACCTGGTCGGCGAGCTGGGATTGGCGCAATCGACAGTGTCGGCGCACGTGGCATGCCTGCGGGACTGCGGCCTGGTGCAAGGCCGCCCGCAGGGCCGGCAGGTGTTCTACTCGCTGGCCCGACTGGAACTGCTCGACCTGCTGGCCTCGGCCGAAACCCTCCTGGCCGCCACGGGCAACGCCGTCGCGCTGTGCCCGAACTACGGCACCGACACCGACACGGGAGTGACGGCATGAGCGACGCCTGCGGATGCGGCCCCGACGAACCCCGCGTCGAGGGCGAAGACGACCAGGAGCCCGACAAGTGGTGGCAGGTCACCGAGATCCGGGCGGCCGCCGCCGCGGGTGTCCTGCTGATTGCGGCCCTGATCGTCCGCGTCACCGGTGGGCCCGACGCTCTCGGGACGGGCTTCGAGGCGGTGGCGCTGGTCGTCGCCGGCTACACCTTCGTCCCCTCGACCCTCAAGCGGCTGGCCCGCGGCAAGATCGGGGTCGGGACCCTGATGACGATCGCTGCCGTCGGCGCCGTGCTGCTCGGCGAGGTCGGCGAAGCCGCGATGCTCGCGTTCCTGTTCGCCATCAGTGAGGGTCTCGAAGAGTACGCGGTCACTCGCACCCGACGGGGCCTGCGCGCCCTGCTGAATCTGGTGCCGGACACTGCCACCGTCCTGCGCGGCGGCCGTGAACAGACCGTCGCCCCCGCGGAGTTGGGGCTCGGGGAGATCATGATCGTCAAACCCGGGGAGCGGCTCGCCACCGACGGCACCATCCGCACCGGGCGCACCGCCCTGGACACCTCCGCGATCACCGGGGAATCGGTGCCGGTCGAGGCCGGACCGGGCTCCGAGGTGTTCGCCGGGTCGATCAACGGCACCGGCGTGCTCGAGGTCGAGGTCACCGCCGGCGCGCAGGACAACTCGCTGGCCAAGATCGTGAAAATCGTGGAGGCCGAGCAATCCCGCAAGGGCGAGGCCCAGCGTCTGGCCGACAAGATCGCCAAGCCCCTGGTGCCGGGAGTGATGGTTGCCGCGGCGTTGATCGCCGCGATCGGCAGCGTATTCGGTGATCCGCTGGTGTGGATCGAACGCGCCCTCGTCGTGCTGGTCGCCGCGTCCCCGTGTGCGCTGGCCATCGCGATCCCGGTGACCGTGGTCGCCGCGATCGGCGCCGCCTCCAAGCTCGGCGTCCTGGTCAAGGGCGGTGCCGCCCTCGAAGCGTTGGGCCGGATCCGCACCGTCGCGTTGGACAAGACGGGCACCCTGACCCGGAACCGCCCCGAGGTCATCGACGTTGCCACCACCGGCGGCACCACCCGCGCCGACGTTCTGAATGTCGCCGCTGCGCTCGAGGCACGCAGTGAGCACCCCCTCGCTGCAGCGATCCTCGCCGCCGTCGACGACTACACCCCCGCCGAGGACGTCGACGCGGTCCCCGGTGCCGGACTGACCGGTCACGTCGGCGGCATTCCTGCCCGTCTGGGCCGGCCCGGGTGGATCGACCCGGGCTCTCTGGCTGCCGATATCGAGCGGATGCAGCACGCCGGAGCCACTGCGGTGCTCATCGAACGCGACGGCACCCTGATCGGGGCGATCGCGGTGCGCGACGAACTGCGTCCCGAAGCCCGCGACGTCGTCGCGGGGCTGCGCCGCGACGGTTACACCGTGGCGATGCTCACCGGCGACAACGAGCGCACCGCACGAGCGTTGGCCACCGATGTCGGTATCGACGAGGTGCACGCCGATCTGCGTCCGGAGGACAAGGCCCACATCATCGACACCCTCCGCGGTACACGGCCGACGGCGATGGTCGGCGACGGTGTCAACGACGCCCCGGCCCTGGCCACCGCCGATCTGGGGATCGCGATGGGCGCGATGGGCACCGACGTGGCCATCGAAACCGCCGACGTCGCCCTGATGGGTGAGGACCTACGGCATCTACCTCAAGCCCTGCAGCATGCCCGCCGATCACGAACGATCATGTTGCAGAACGTCGGCCTCTCGCTCGCGATCATCACCGTCCTGATGCCCCTGGCCCTGTTCGGGGTACTCGGCCTGGCGGCGGTTGTCCTGGTTCACGAGGTCGCCGAGATCATCGTGATCGCCAACGGGGTCCGCGCCGGACGCGCTCGCCCCCTGACAATCTCCGGATCGGCGGCACCTGCGTCGAATCCTGGGGTACGAGAATCCTTTTCTTCCTGAAGGGCCTTCCATGAGTCCAATGCCTGCAACTGTCCGAGCCTGGTATGCCGCGGAGATGACCGCCGCTCGACACACTCACACTGCAGCCGAGCGGTGGACCCATCTCGAACGCGCGCACATCCTGTCGCAGCCCTACCCGTGGCCGCACACTCGCAATCACCTCGCCATGCTCGGTCTCGCGGTGCGTCAACGCGACCGTCGCGAAGCCCTTGGGCAGATCATCCGGATCATGGTTGCTGCCCCCGGTTCCGCGCTCGGGGGTTACCCCGAAGGCAACACCGGCCGCGTCGCTGCAGGGTTGATGACCCCCATGCCGATTCCCGCCGATCTGACCGACGTCCTCACTGGCACAGCGTGATCCGAATCGTGGCTTCAGGCATGTCTCACACGAACGACATGAGTGGACGACCCGGCCCGGTGCTGGCGGATCAACGCACCGGTGCCGGATGCCGTTCGGCCAGCTGTCCCAACGCGGTGATTCCGACCGGTTCGCTGACGGCCAGCGGAATCACCGCGCACCGATTGGCGAGTTCGTCCCGGACCGTGTCGATCTGCTCGAATTCGGCAACCGCTCGCTGCCGCAGCAGCGGCGCGGTGGGCGCCGCCGCGGCCAGGGAATTGTTGACCACCCACCCCCACGGCTCGATACCAGCGCGCCGCAAATCATCCTGCAAACCGGCCGCCTCGAGCACCGGGGTGGTCTCGGCAAGAGTGACCAGCACAATCTTGGTCTGCGCCGGGTCCTGCAGCCGCATCAGCGGGGTGATGAAGCGCCCGCCATCGCCCATCTGCCGGGCGATCTCCCGGTGATACGAACCGGTCGCATCGAGCAACAGCAGAGTATGCCCGGTCGGGGCGGTATCGACGACGACGAACTTGCGGCGTGATTCGTGAATCACCTTCGAAAAGGCCTGGAACACCGCGACCTCCTCGGTGCACGGGGAGAGCAGGTCCTCGGCGAGAGTGGCGCGGCCGGCCTCATCGAGTCCGGCGCCCTTGGTGGCCAGCACCTGGTCGCGGTAGGTCTCGCTCGCTTCATGCGGGTCGATGCGGGACACCTCGAGGTGGTCGAGTTCCCCGGCGAGAGTGTCGGTCAGATGCGCGGCGGGGTCGGTGGTGGTCAGATGCACATCGTGGCCACGGCGGGCCAGGGCCACCGCGATCGCGGCGGCAACAGTGGTTTTGCCGACCCCGCCTTTGCCCATGCACATCACCAGCCCGTGGCCATCAGCCTCGATCGCATCGACCAGATCCGCCAGTGAAGCATCGGCGACCGCGGCGACACCCGGTTCGGTGTCGTCGACACTCACAGCGGTGGTGGTGGTGGTGGTGTCGAACAGGGTGCTCAAAGCATCGAGACCGACCATGTTGACCGGCTTGAGCTCCACCAGATCGGTGGGCAGCGCGACGATCGCGGCGCCGCGACCCGCCAATGCTGCCTGCTCACGCTGGTACACGGCGGTAGCCAGCGGGTCGGTGTCCTCAGCCGGGGCAGGCAGCACGCCGTTGACGACCACATGCTGTCTCGTCATGCCGATCGCGGCGAGTTCGCTGTGGGTGCGGGCGATCTCGGCCAGAGCGGCACGGTTCGCGCGTGCCACGAGCACCAGGCGGGTACGGCCGGGATCCGATAAGGCCTCGACCGCGCCGGCGTACATGGCTTTCTGCTTGTCGAGCCCGGCCAGCGGACCGAGACAGGACGCGTCGCCCTTGCCGTGGTCGAGGAATTCGGTCCAGTTACCGGGCAGTTGCAGCAGCCGGATGGTATGGCCGGTGGGGGCGGTGTCGAACAGCACGTGATCGAACCCGGCGACCCGGTCGTCGGGATCGGTGAGCAGAGAAGTGAATTCGTCGAACGACGCGACTTCGGTGGTGCACGAGCCGGACAACTGCTCGGTGATCGACGCGATCTCCGCTGCGGGCAACAACCCGCGGACGGGACCGACGATGCGTTCGCGGTAGGCGGCGGCGGCCTCCTCGGGGTCGATCTCGAGCGCGCAGAGCCCCGCCGCCGCGGGGACCTCGGTGATCGTGTTGCCGATGCTCAGACCGAAGACCTGCCCGACGTTCGACGCGGGGTCGGTCGAGACGAGCAGCACCTTCTTTCCGGCCCGGGCCAGGCGCACCGCTGACGCGCACGCGATGGAGGTCTTACCGACCCCACCTTTACCGGTGAAGAACACGAACCGGGGCGGGTCGGTCAGAAACGTCGGGTCGGCGGCAGCCATGAAAGCAGGTACTCCTCGTCGGATGGGTATCGGCGGGCGGGGTGCGGATCTACATGGTCAGCAGCAGGTGGACTCGCCCGGGGTGCAGCAGGAGTCGCTGTCGTCCGCGAGCCCGAGCATGGTCACCCCGGACGGCGGCGCGGGTACCTCGAGGCCGGCCCAGGTGGCGAGCTCGGTGCGGGTCGGGTAGCGCCCGGTAGCGACGGTGACGTCGTCGACGAGCACGAGCGGCAGCCCGTCCGATCCGGCGAGTTCGAGGAATTTCTTGACGGTCTCGTTGTGGGCGAACGCGAGCGGGTCGTTGGCCAGGTTGTGGCGGGTGATGGCGGCGCCCTGCTCGGTCAGCGCGGCCATGTCGGCGGTGAAGGTGACCAGGTTCTGGTCGAGGTCCTCGCCGCACACGCCGGTGTTGCAGCACAGGGCCGGTTCGAAGACTGCGATGGTGCTCATAGGTATCAGGTATTCCTTCAGTGCTCGAGGGCGAACAGAGTTTCCGGGACGAACTCGGTTATCGGGCGTCGGCGTCGGAAAGCAGCCGGGTAGCGAGCTCCTCGACGCGGACAGCGATGTCATCGCGCACCAGGCGCATCCGCTCGATGCCGTCGATGCCGCGCTCGGACGGCTCATCGGTGTCCCAGTTCTCGACGACCACCCCGGCGGGCGCATCGACGTGGGCTTCGCCGCCGAGGGTGACCACCAGGTCGACTTCGGTGAGGAGTTGCGGATCGATCGGCTTGGGGCGCTCACCGTCGATGGAGGCGCCTACCTCGTCGAGGACCTGCACCGACAGAGCATTAAGGGACGCCCCTGGGGCGGTACCGGCCGAATGGACGGTGACGCGGTCGCCGGCTGTCTTGCGCATCAACGCTGCGGCCATCTGGGATTTTCCGCCGTTCTTCACACACACGAACAGCACCGAAGCAGTGGGCACGTGGAGGTCCCTTCCCGTTTGACGACTGGATTGATAACAGTCAATATAGACGCATGTCGAATCAGCTGTCGAGTGAGGCCGAACCGTGCTGCCCGCCGCTCGCCCGTGAGCCCCTGACCTCGGATTGGGCCACCGACCTGGCCCGCATGTTCAAGGCCCTCGGTGATCCGGTGCGGCTGCGCATGCTCAGCATGATCGCCAGCCACCAGGGCGGGGAGAGCTGTGTGTGCGACATCAGCCCCGCGTTCGACCTGTCGCAACCGACCATCTCGCACCACCTCAAGGTGCTGCGCGAAGCCGGACTGCTCGACTGCGAGCGCCGCGGCACCTGGGTGTACTACCGGGTGCTCCCCGCCGCCCTCGAGCAACTGTCCGCGGTGCTCGCCACCGAATCCGGGGTCCTGCCCGGATCGGCCTGCACCTGCGCCCCGACCGAAGCCCTTCAGGAGACCGCCTCGTGACCACCGCCACCGACAACCGGTCCGTCGCCGGCAAGATGTCGGTCCTCGACCGGTTCCTGGCCGTGTGGATCGGCATCGCCATGGTCGCCGGCCTGCTGCTCGGCCGCCTCATTCCCGGGCTCGGCGACGCGTTGAGCGTCATCGAGATCGACAACATCTCTCTGCCGATCGCGCTCGGTCTGTTGATCATGATGTACCCGGTGCTCGCGAAGGTGCGCTACGACCGCCTCGACACCGTCACCGGCGATCGCAAGCTGTTGATCTCCTCGCTCATTCTCAACTGGGTGCTCGGCCCGGCGCTGATGTTCGCCCTCGCCTGGCTGCTGCTGCCCGACCTGCCCGAGTACCGCACCGGCCTGATCATCGTCGGCCTGGCTCGCTGCATCGCGATGGTCATCATCTGGAACGACCTCGCCTGCGGCGACCGCGAAGCCGCCGCAGTACTGGTTGCGATCAACTCGGTTTTCCAGGTGATCATGTTCGCTGTGCTCGGCTGGTTCTACCTGTCGATCCTGCCCGGCTGGCTCGGGCTCGAACAGACCACCCTCGATGTCTCCCCGTGGCAGATCGCCAAATCGGTGCTGATCTTCCTCGGTATCCCCCTCGTCGCCGGCTTCTTGACCCGCCACTTCGGTGAAAAAGCCAAGGGACGTGAGTGGTACGAGGACACGTTCCTGCCGAAGATCGGCCCGTGGGCGCTCTACGGGCTGCTGTTCACGATCGTGATCCTGTTCGCCCTGCAGGGCGAGCAGATCACCTCGCAGCCCTGGGACGTGGTGCGGATCGCGTTGCCGCTGCTCGCGTACTTCATCCTCATGTGGGGTGGCGGGTTCCTGTTCGGTGCGGCAGTGGGGCTCGGTTACGAGCGCACCACCACACTGGCGTTCACCGCCGCCGGAAACAACTTCGAGCTCGCCATCGCCGTCGCGATCGGCACCTTCGGTGTCACCTCCGGCCAGGCTTTGGCCGGGGTGGTCGGTCCGCTCATCGAGGTGCCCGTCCTGGTTGCTCTCATCTACGTCTCGCTCGCCCTGCGGAAACGCTTCACCCGCTCGCCCGCCCCCACTGTGTCGTAAGGACCGACCACCTCAGGAGTCGATGATGTCCCAGCACGCTGCCCAGCCGGAACTACTGATGCCTCAGGCGGTGCTGCACCGCAGTGCCGAACATCTCGCGGAGAAGTACGCCGGGATGTTTTCCCCTCAAACGGTCGAGCGGATGGTGTTCGAGTCGTATGCGGCGCTGCGCCGCACCGCCAAGATCCATACCCATTTGCCCTCGCTGGCCACCCGCTTCGCGGGCGAACGCCTCACTGCTCTGGCGCAGGCCGAAGGCGCTATACCGAAGGATGTGCCGGAGGTGCTGTTCGTGTGCGTGCGTAACAGTGGCCGTTCGCAGATGGCCGCGGCACTGCTGGCTCATCACGGCGCGGGACGGGTGCACGTGCGCTCCGCCGGATCGGCCCCTGCCTCGTCGATCCATCCTGTCGTGGTCGAGGTGATGGCCGAGATCGGGCTCGATCTCGGCGGCGAATATCCCAAACCCCTGACCGACGATGTGGTGGCAGCCGCCGATGTGGTGATCACCATGGGGTGCGGTGATGCGTGCGCGGTGTATCCGGGTAAGCGCTACCTCGATTGGTCGTTGATCGATCCGGACGACGAGTCACTCGAGACGGTGCGGGCGATCCGCGACGATATCGACACTCGCGTGCGGGCTTTGCTGGCCGAACTCGACACCGTTTCTGCCTGAATTCTCTTCGAAAGGACGTCTGTTTTCATGACAACTGATTCCTCGACCGATCGCACACCCTCGGTGTTGTTCGTGTGTGTGCACAACGCGGGCCGTTCCCAGATGGCCGCGGGATTCCTCACTGCGCTGGCCGGCGACCGGGTCGAGGTCCGTTCCGCGGGCTCCGCTCCGGCCGAGCAGGTCAACCCGGCCGCGGTCGCGGCGATGGCCGAAGTCGGTATCGACATCTCCGCGCAGAACCCGAAGATCCTCACCATCGACGCGGTGCAGGCCTCCGATGTGGTGATCACCATGGGGTGCGGCGACACGTGCCCGGTGTTTCCGGGCACGTCGTATCGGGATTGGGTGCTCGAGGATCCGGCCGGGCAAGAGGTGGAGGCGGTGCGTCCGATCCGCGACGAGATCAAAGCCAAGGTCGAGGCGCTGATCGCCGAGCTCGTTCCAGACGGCGCCCAAGCCTGACAGGGGTGGGCGCCGATGACAACAAACATGACGGAGGCGTTCAGTCCCTCGAGTCGAGGGTCCGCGCTCGAAGGTCGTGAGTCCACGGATTGAGATGTGCCGGATACGGCAACACCGAAGCAGGCTCCGAGGTCAGACTGCAATGACGGGCAGTTCGATCGTAAAGCGTGCCCCACGGCCCGGCCCGTCACTGTGTGCTCGG
>NZ_JASHKS010000090.1:0-876 GCF_030056835.1 Rhodococcus sp. IEGM 1372
ATGGGCAACAAGACTCTAAAACCAGATGGCCCCGTTCACTGGGGACACGCCACCATCTACCTCGTGCACGAATGGGCACGCAGACTGCCGGACGGCGTCGAGATCGTTTCCTATAATCCGAGTCTCGTTCCCGGAACGGGATTGGCCAGGGAAGCCAGCAGACGTGACCAGTTCGTGAACCGGTGGGTCTTGCCGATGTTGGCCTTCACGCCATTCGCCGACCGAATCACCACCGCCGGCCGCAAGCTGTCCGACGCCATTATCGGCACCGTCCCCGCACCGTCCGGTGCCTACATCGACCGAACTCGTGAAGTTCCGTCCTCGGACGAGTCCTACGACCCCGCCCGCGAACGCGCACTCTGGGACTATCTGCAATCCCTCGCCGCAGCCAACGCTTAGGTCGCCGTATCTTCATCCATTGGCAAGGGTGGCCGATAGGTGAAACAGATTGCGCCATATATCTATTCAGCGTGTGAGGGTGGTGCAGTGTCGGTGCACTGCACAAAGACGACCAAGAAGGCTGGATGTGACGGTGCCAGGATTCGGAAGGACAATGAGGGCGGACTGGCGCGTCGCCGCCGTGTCTATCGCGCTGGCATCGGAATTACTTCGCTGATCACACCGGTGTACGAGCCTCGCGCCCATGACAACCGCAACAAGGGTCATCCCGGCTTGCATCGCAGCCGTAGCGATACTAGGTCCCTGAGCGGCAATATCGACCGCGAACAGTAGCTTGAATGACGGCTGTTGCCCGGCCGCTGTGCGGGGGGGTGATCGGCCGCAACCTACTCAAGCATGGCGGCGGACCTTTGAAGCATTGCGTTGTCCGTGGCCATGAAAAAGTACCCACTGGTGGCCAGGTCGAGGTCCCCACTG
>NZ_JASHKS010000062.1:0-15244 GCF_030056835.1 Rhodococcus sp. IEGM 1372
CGAACGGAAACTAACCGACGCCAAGGTCGGATCCACCGTTAATCTGACACTCCCAACAGGAACGACAGCGCGAGGTCTACTGACCTAGTTCGCGTCGAGCTTCGCGACAGCCTCGTCGATCATCGGCACATATCGCTCGAGTGCCCATGGCACCGTCAACGGATTGATGATGGACGATCCGGTGACGAACGACTGATCCGTCGGTGCCACGACCGAACCGCGGGACACTGCCGGAATCTGCTTGTAGGCAGGCTGGTTCTCGGTGTCGGTGCGGTTCTGCGGATCCGAGTAGAAGGTGAAGATCAGGTCCGAGTCGTTCAACAGATTCGCGTTCTCCAACCCGATGACCGCCGAGTCGGTGCCCTCGGTCTCGTCGAGCGTGTTCACCACCGGATCGACCTGCAACCCGAGTGCTCGCACCATCGCGACGCGTTGCTCGTCGGCAAGAAACACTCCGAGCGTCCCCGGCCCGGTGTTGTAGATGTACGAGAAACTCACGCCGGCATATTCGGGGTGCTCGCTGGTGGCGTCGGCGAAGCGGCTCTTGATCTTCTCGATCTCGTCCGCCGCCTTCTGCTCCTCCCCCATGGCCTTGCCGATGACGGTGATCTGGTCTTCCCAGGTGATCGTCCACGGCTGCTCCTCGTACGCGACCACCGGTGCGAATGCGCTCAGCTTGTCGAACTGATCCTGTGTGACGCCGGACCACGGGGCCAGAATCAAATCGGGTTCGAGGGCAGCAACGGCTTCGATGTTCAGTTCGGTTCCACCGGTGAACTGTTGGGGAAGTTCGGCACCCAGCTCGGTCACCGCGTCGTGAACCCACGGCAGATACCCGGTGTCGTCGGCGCCCCACGAGTACTCCTCGACGCCGACGGGCACGGTGCCCAGCGCGATCGCCGTCTCGGCCGAGCCCTGCCCCAGAGTCACGATGCGCTCCGGCTTCTCGGTGATGACGGCTTGACCCAGAGCCGAATCGATGGTGACAGTGGCAAAGTCACCGCCGCCGTCCTGTTCGGGCTCGGCAGTATCGGCAGAGGAGCACGCCCCCACCACCAGGGCCGCCACGGCAAGCGTGGACAGCAGGGTTGCACGGCCGGCAGTGCGTCGACCGGCCGGTGACACTGAGAACATGGTTACCTCTCGACGAACCAGCGGAAATCAAAGTAAGACTAGGCTAACCTACAAGAGCCGTTCAAATGCGCTGCCCGGCGGCCATTCGCTACGGTGGGTCGCATGAGCCTTCCTCGTCCAGCACCCGACCGGACAGCCGTCGTGACCGGAGCATCCTCGGGCATCGGGGCCTCCATCGCCCGCGAACTCGCCTCCCGGGGCTACGGCGTCACCCTCGTCGCTCGGCGAGCCGACAAGCTCGAAGACTTGGCACAGGAGATCCGAGCACGGGGAGTCCGAGCCGAAGTGCTCGCAGCAGACCTCTCCGACCGCAGCGCTCGCGCCGAACTACTCGGCCGCATCACCGAACTCGGCCTCATCCCGGACATCCTGATCAACAACGCCGGACTCTCCACCCTCGGACCCGTCGCAGAGTCCGACCCCGACGCTGAGATGCACATGATCGAGGTCGACGTGGTCGCCGTCGCGGACCTGTGCACCCGGTTCCTCCCCGGCATGGTCGAGCGCCGACGCGGCGCACTGCTGAACGTCGCCTCGACTGCCGCGTTCCAACCTCTGCCCGGACAGGCCGGCTACGGCGCGTGCAAGGCATTCGTGCTCTCGTACACACAGTCGCTGACCGGTGAGCTGCGTGGAACCGGCGTCACTGCCACCGCGCTGTGCCCGGGACCGGTACACACGGGATTCGGCGAGGCCGCAGGGTTCGCGAAAGACGATGCGGAGAAGGCACTTCCGCCGATCATGTGGGTCGAGGCGGACACAGTCGCCAAGACTGCCGTCGACGACATGACCAAGGGGCGCATGGTGTCGATTCCGGGAGCGGCCAACCGCATCGGATCCATCTTCGCGCAGATCACCCCGCGAACGGTGTTGGTGCCCATGCTCACTCGCATTCACCCCGGCCTGGGCAAGAACGCCCGCAAGGGAGCCTCGTCATGAGTCGCGAACTCACCGTCTCGGACAGCATCGTCGTCGCTGCCGATCCGAACACGCTGTACGCCGCGATCAGCGACCCCACGCGCATGGGTGAGTGGAGCCCGGAGAACAAAGGTGCCACCGTCCACGAACCCCGCGAGAGTGCCTACGTGGGAATGGTGTTCGACGGAACCAACAAGCGCGGACGAGCGAAGTGGGTCACTCGCTGCACCGTCACCGCGGCCGATCCTGGCAAGACCTTCGAGTTCCGCGTCCACGCCATCGGCAAGAGCGCTCCGAAGATCAAGGGCGCGAACGCAACCTGGCGATACGACTTCGAACCGGTCGCAGGTGGCACGAAAGTGACCGAGACCTGGACCGACGACCGGACGAAGTGGCCCGACGCGCTGGCTCTCGTGTTCGACAAGATCGTCACCAGCGGTAAGACGTTCCCGCAGTTCCAGCGTCGCAACATTCGCAAGACGCTGGAGAATCTGCAGAAGGTTTACGCCTGATTCTCAGGCCTGCCGGGTGTACAGGCCGAGAACGTACGACGCCTGCCCGGCATGCTGAAGGTCGTCGGACAACACCGACACCAGCCGTGCACCCAGCGTGACCGGCGGGTCCCAGTTCTCGTCGACGATTCGATCCAGATCGTCCGTCGAGATACTGCTCAGGTACGCAACCGTTTTCGAGTGCACGGCATCGTGATACTCGCGCAGCAGGTCGGCGCTGGAGGTGACCTCGGCGACGTCCGCTGACGACTGGCCGTACCCGATATCGGACCGGTCGAACGGGAGACCGAAGCGCTCGAACCACGAGTCGGAGTTCCACAACTGCTCGCTGCCTGCCACTCCGGCGATGTGGTCGTCCTGCACCCGCGTCAGGTGCCACAGCAGCCACGCGATGCTGTTTGCTTCGGAGTCGGGCCGGTAGGTCAACGCTGCGGCGGGGATGTCGTCCAAAACCGAGTGGACGAGTTCCTTGATTCGGCCGAACGCGTCGGTGAGCAGTTCGTTGTGATTCATGCGATCCGTTTCTCTTGTGACAGCACTGATGACCACTCATGCATACCCCGATGCGCCCGCAGGGAACATCGGGGCGGTCCGAGCGCGTTGGACCGGATATGACTGCTCCAGCGATTGTGTACACCCGCACCGGCGATTCGTCCGTCCTCGAACTGAAGGATCGCGAGGTGACCGAGCCAGCCGCAGGCGAAGTTCGGGTCCGCATCGTGGTCTCGGGCGTCAACCCGACGGACTGGAAGAACAGGACAGGCTCGGGGCCGGGTGAGAAGCCGGCGTTCGACGAGGTGGTACCGAACCAGGACGGCGCCGGAGTGATCGACGCTGTCGGCCCCGATGTCGAGGGGCTTGCCGTCGGAGATCGCGTCTGGGTCTACCTGGCCCAACATCAGCGCCCGACCGGTACCGCCCAGTCCTTCTCGATCCTGCCTGGATCCCGAGTGGTTCGGCTGCCCGATGGCGTCGGATTCGACGTGGGCGCAAGCCTCGGAGTGCCCGCGATGACGGCGCACCGCGCACTGACCGTCTCCGAGGACGGACCCACGCGGCTGCACCCGGGTGCGCTGGACGGCAAGTCGGTTCTGGTCGCCGGTGGTGCCGGTGCCGTCGGCCATGCCGCGATCCAGTTGGCCCGCTGGGCGGGCGCGACCGTGGTGACGACGGTCAGCGGACCGGAGAAGGGCGCACTGGCGACCGCGGCGGGCGCGCACCACGTGGTGAACTACAAGACCGGCGACGCCGCCGCCGAAATTCATGAATTGGTTCCTGCCGGAATCGATCTCATCGTCGAGGTGGCTCCCGCACAGAACGCCGCACTCAACGCTGCCGTAGGAGCGAACCGCGCCTCCATCGCGGTGTACGCCAACAATGGCGGCGACACCGTGACCCTCGACGTTCGGCCGAACATGGTCCTCAACACGCGCTACCAGTTCGTCCTCCTCTACACCGTGGGCGACGAAGCTCTTCGCAACGCCGAGGCGGACGTCAGCGCTGCGGCAGCCGCAGGTGTGCTCGAGGTGGGCGAGGCCACCGGTCTACCGCTGCACCGCTTCTCGCTGAGCGAGACCGCAGCGGCACACGACGCCGTCGAGAACGGAACCGTCGGCAAGGTGCTGATCGACGTCTCCAGCGAATAACTCAGGTGATGACCGGCAACGTGGACCAGGGAAAATTGATCCACTTGTCGGTCTCTCGCCACGAGTAGTCGGGCTGCACAATGGTTCTCGGCTTGGTGTAGATGACGGCCGATCGCACCTCGGGTGTATGCGCCTTCAGTAGGTCGATGACCAGAGCCAGTGTGCGGCCGGAATCGGCGACGTCGTCGACGACGAGCAACTTCTTGCCGACGATCGCGTCGGTGTCCAGAAGTGGTTCGAGGACAACAGGATCGGGCAGGGTCTCCTCGATGTCGGAGTAGAACTCGACATTGAGGGTGCCCGCCGCCTTGACGCCCATCGCGTAGGAAATCGCACCCGCGGGGATGAGTCCGCCGCGGGCGATCGCGATGACGATGTCCGGGACGAACCCGTCGTCGACGATCTTCTCGGTCAGGTCACGCGAGGCGTCCCCGAACGTCGCCCATGTCAGCACTTCACGTTCCTGTTCGGTCATGGAGCATCACTCTACCCAGCACCGAATTTTGCCGAAATAGCAACGATGTTTGCGTGAAGGCCCGGCAGCGGGCAGTCTCGCACCATGGCCGACCACACACATACTCACACTCATTCCGCCGACGGGGCCCACGTAGAACCGGATTTCGAGAACGGTGCCTTCGACGAGGCGTTCTGGGACGACCTCTACAACCAGCGCACCACCATCTGGAGCGGCAATCCCAATGCCGTGTTGGTACAGGAAGCGTCCGAGCTGACTCCGGGTCGCGCACTGGACATCGGCTGCGGTGAAGGTGCGGACTCCCTGTGGCTGGCCGGTGAAGGCTGGAACGTGACCGGCGTCGACATCTCCGATGTCGCCCTCGGCCGGGCTCGCGCGGCGCAGCAGGCGCTGGAGCCGCAGACACTCGCGGTGGAATGGCGTCAGGAAGACGTTCTGGACTGGACTCCCCCGGCCGCGGCGTTCGATCTGGTGTCGGTGCACTTCCTGCAGGTGCCGCCGGACGAGCTCGCACTGACCACGCGCAGGTTCGCGGCTGCTGTCGCACCGAGGGGACGTCTTCTGATCGTCGGGCACAGTCCGAGCGACAGCCACGCCTCGCAGCACCCGGCCAAGAACCGGCTGTTCGCTCCGGAACCGGTGGTCGCCGCGGCGGGCGACGAGTTCGAGCAGATCCATGCCGAACACCGCACCCGTACGACGCCCGACGGCGACGAACGAATCGACACGGTCGTGGTACTGCAGCGCCGGTAAACTCGGGCGGTGTTCTCGCAGTCGACGTATCGAATTCCCCTGGCCGTCACCTTCGTGGTGGCGCTGATCGTGCTGTTCACCCCCGCGTCCGGGGTGCCGTCGGGATTTCAGCACAGCGACAAGATCATTCACTTCGTGTTGTTCGCGGTCCTCGCGTACACCTCCCGCATGGCCGGAATCGGCTGGGCCGGCACCGCAGCGTGGGTGCTGGGATTCGCAGCGATCTCGGAGGTCCTGCAAGCGATTCTGCCTCTTGGGCGCTCCGGATCGGTCGCCGACGCTCTCGCCGATGCCGCCGGAGTTGCTGTAGGCCTGGTCGCGGCGAGCCGGGTACTACCGCGGCCCGTCGGAAATGCCGCGGACCTGCACTAGACTGTGCCTGCACCGGGTTTCCCCGGCCTGCGCGCACACTCCGGAAGGAACGCCATCACCTCGTCCTCTGCCCCGCACGATATCTACCTCGTTCCACCGGAGCACGAGACCAATGATGCCGTCACCCGAGAATCCGCAGCGTCCGCCGCACGCCTGAGCGAACGATCCGACGTGGTCAGCCACGACGGCCGCTACGCACTGACGATCACCTCCACCACCCCGCACCAGGCGATGGTCGAGGACCTGCTGTTCGTCCGCGCCGTGCTCGACGCCGCCCGCATCAAGTACCTGCTCGTCCGCGGCAACGACGAACGACCGGTCATCGCCATCGAACTGGCGGCCCGGGACGCGCTCACCACCGCATTGGTACACGCCTGCCGCGCCGAGCCGTTCTACTCCAAGACCGTCGACGCCCGCGGGAAAGCCGTGCTGGTTGCCGACGGCACACTCTCACCGTCGGCCAACGCCCGGATCGTGCGGCTGTACCGTCCGCGAGTCGAACCGTTCAGCGGGTTGTACTACGGCGCATCGACGGCAGTGCAGATCGAACTGTGGTCGTTCTCGCCGTCCGAGATCGTGCTTCCGATCGAGAATTCGCTGACCCGTCGCAACATTCGGCCCGACGAGGCCGTCCGCGGAACGGTCGAACGCTTCGGCAGAACGTGGCCGACCATCGAGAACATGTTCGCCGACCACGCGTCGGACATCAATTTCGACATCGACATCGTGTTCTCCTGGGTCGACGGCTCCTCGGCAGAATTCCAGGCCCAGCGCGCGCGGCGGATGGCGAACTACGTCGTCGGTGAGGGTGACGACTCGGCAGCCCGCTACCGGCAGATCGACGAACTGAAGTACGCGCTGCGGTCGATCCACATGTACGCGCCGTGGATCAGGCGCATCTTCGTGGCCACCGACTCGGCGAGACCTGCATGGCTCGCCGACCACCCCAAGGTGACGTTCGTGCCGAGCGAGGCCTTCTTCGTCGACACATCCGTTCTGCCGACCCACAATTCGCAGGCCGTCGAAAGCCAGCTGCATCACATCCCCGGATTGTCCGAGCACTTCCTGTACTCGAACGACGACATGTTCTTCGGTCGACCGGTCAGTCCGTCGATGTTCTTCTCCCCCGGCGGAATCAGCATGTTCATCGAAGCCACGACCCGAATCGGGTTGGGCTACAGCGACGCCGACCGCAGCGGCTTCGAGAACGCGGCGCGGGTGAACCGTCGAATCCTGCAGAACCGATTCGGAATGACCACAACCCGGCATCTCGAACACGCGGCAACACCGCTGCGGCGCAGCGTGATGCAGGAGATGGAGAACGAATTCCCGGACGAGTTCGCCTCCACCGCGGCGAGCGCGTTCCGGGCGAGCACCAACATCTCGGTGACCAACTCGCTGTACCACTACTACGCGCTGATGAGCGGTCGCGCCGTGGTCCAGAAGGACGCCAAGGTCCGGTACATCGACACCACCACCGTGGCCGGTCTCGACCTGATGGAGAAGCTGCTCCCCAAGCGCTCGGTGGACTTCTTCTGCCTCAACGACGGCAGTTTCCCCGAGGTCGACCTGGACCTGCGCACCCGAACGGTGACACAGTTCCTGGACAAGTACTTCCCCATCGTTGCACCCTGGGAACGCGCGAGGACCGACGAACGCTGATGCTCAGGCGTCGCTGAACGTCTTGCGCCGCGCGCTGTCTGCGATGGTCACTCCCGCTGCATTCAGCCTGCGCGCAGTCTCCTGAGCCGAGACCGGCTCTCCCACAGTGTCGTACGACCCTGTGGGCACCACCGAATGCACGACGGTGTCCTCGTAGACATGGACCAAGTTGTAGCCCTGGGCACCGTCGCGTCCGCGCAATCCGCCTGCGGGCACGTTCAGATCCTGGGTGTAGCAGGTGGCCGACGCCACCGAGACCGGGATACCCGCGAACGTGGCGGTCGTCGAATAGTGCAGGTGCCCAGCAAGAATGGATCGCACATCGGTTCCGCGTAGCACGTCGGCCAGCCGAGGCTGGTCGATCAGCTCGACCAGCACGGCGAGATCGAGCACGGTCGGTACCGGCGGGTGATGCATCGCGAGAATGGTGCCGAACTCGGCGGGGGTAGCGAGAGTGTCTGCCAACCAAGCCAATTGCTCGTCGCCGAGCTCGCCGTGATGCCTGCCCGGAACCGTCGTGTCGAGCGTCACCACACGAAGACCGTCGACGTCATGGACACGATCGATGGACTGCCCGGTGGGTTCGGCGTCGAGAAGCTTCTGACGAAACGTCGCCCGGTCGTCGTGATTGCCCATCGCCCAGACGATCTGCGCACCGAGTTCCTCGGCCACCGGCTCGACCAACGCGCGCAATTTCTCGTACGCGCCCGGCTCGCCCTTGTCCGTCAGATCCCCCGTGAACACCAATGCGTCGGGCCGCACACCGGAGTTGCGTACGTCGGTCATCACCTGCTCGAGCCGCAAATGACTGTCCACGCCCCCGTACAACCGACCTCCGCCGTCGACGAGATGCGTGTCGCTGATATGCAGCAAGCAGTGATGGGGACGTGGGTACTCGGCCATCCGAGACTTCATCGAACTCTCGCTCACGATCGGACCTACCGTTTCACGTTCACCCGGCCGGGCGAACGCCACTGTTGCAACCCAAGCATACGAGCGTTCACTGAGAAAAAGCTGGTCGGATCTACGCGGTGAACACCGCACCAACATCCGGCGTGTGACAGGTTGAGAGCATGACGAAACCGAAGCTGACCACCCTTCTCGCAACTGCAGGACTGACGGTGGGGTCGATGGTCGGCATCGGCGTCGCGCCCGCTGCCGCGCAGGAGCTGCCGACCGTGGTGCTGGTGCACGGAGCCTTCGCTGACAACACCAGCTGGGACGGCGTAGCCGACAACCTCCGTGGCCGCGGCTACCCGGTGGTGACGGCGGACAACTCGCTGCGCGGACCGGCGTTCGACGCGGCCTCGGTCACCGATGTCGTCGAGAGCATCGACGGGCCGGTGGTACTGGTGGGCCATTCGTACGGCGGCACGGTGATCAGCAACGTGCACGCCGACAACGTGGAAGCGCTGGTCTACGTCGCCGCGTTCATGCCCGTCGAGGGCGAACCCGTCGCCCTGGAACTCGACCCCATCCGATTCCCGGTGACCGCGCTGGTACCGCCGGTGATCGGCCTGTCGATCGTCGACGACTCCTCCAACCTGATCGGCAAGAACGTCGACTCGTACATCACGCCTGCCCTGTTCCGGCCGTTCTTCGCCCCTGATGTCACCGAGGAGCAGGCCGCGCGCATGGTCGCTCACCAGAAGACGATCGCTGCCGGTGCGCTGCTCGAGCCGAGCGGTCCGCCGTCCTGGGCGGACACACCGTCGTGGGCGCTGATTCCCCAGCAGGATCAGATCATCCCGGCCTCGGCCGAGCGGTTCATGGCGCAGCGGGCGGGTGCTCGGGTGACCGAGGTGCCGGGTTCGCACGCGATCCTGGTCTCGAACCCCGCAGCCGTGGCCGACCTCGTCGCCGAGGCGGATGCGGGCAGCTGACACCTCACGAAACGACCTCGGGCCCGGCCACCTGTCGACGGTGGCCGGGCCCGAGGAGTGTTAGGACGAGCGTCAGATCCCGATGAGATCGTGATCGGCGACCTTCGCGGCAAGGATGCGTAGGTGCTCGTCGGCACCACCGAGCGTGTGCTCGATGGCCACCAGTCGACTGGTGTAGTGCCCCACCGGATATTCGGCCGTCACGCCGATTCCGCCGTGCAACTGAATGGCCTCCTGGCCGATCTTGCGACCGGACCGCGAGATCTGCAGCTTCGCTCGCGACGCGATGGTCGGGTCGACGTTGCCGTCGGCCAAGGACATCGTGGCGTACAGGCTCATGCTGCGGGCGAGTTCGAGCAGCACGTACATGTCCGCCGCACGGAAGGTGAGCGCCTGGAACTTGGCCAGCGGAACCCCGAACTGCTTGCGCTGCTTGAGGTAATCGGTGGTCAACCGAAGCGCCTCTTCCATCGCACCGATCGCCTCGGCGCAGAGCGCGGCCTGCGCCCGCACCTCGGCACCGGTGATGGCCGCGACCGCGTTCTCGGCGGTGCCGAGCGGTTCGGCTGCGACGTCGACGAATTCGATCTGCGCGGCGCGCTGACCGTCGTGAGTGGCGTAGGACTTGCGCGTGAGACCGGTCGCGTCGGCGTCGACGACGAACAGTCCCGTTCCACCGGTGGGCAGCGTCGCACTGACGACGATCACGTCTGCGCTACCACCGTGCGGAACCGGATTCTTCACGCCGCTGATCGACCACGATCCACCGTCCTCGGTGGCGGTGGTGGCGACCTCGACGTTGGGCCAGCGGCTACCGGATTCGTTGTGCGCGAACGCCAACATCGACGATCCCTCGGCCACGGGCGGCAGGAGCCGCGCGCGCTGATCGGCGCTGCCGAGCTCGGAGATCAACCCGCCGGGAACGAGGACGGCGTCGAGGATCGGCTCCGGTGCGAGCCGTCGTCCGACCTCGGTCATCACCGCCATGATCTCCACCGGACCGGCGTCCATTCCGCCGTCTTCCTCGCTGAACGTCAGACCCAGCAGGCCGACCTCCGCCAACTGCTTCCAGACGTCGGTGCTCCAGCCCAGCTCACCGGCAACGATCTTGTTGCGCTTCTCGGTGTCGTAGGCCCGCGAGAGAACCTCACGAGTGGTGTCGCGCAGCAGCTTCTGCTCTTCGTTGAGTTCGAAATCCATGTCTTCAGATGCTCCCTTACAGTCCGAGAATCGCAGAGGCGATGATGGTGCGCTGAACCTCGTTCGAGCCGCCGTAGATCGACACCTTGCGGTAGTTGAGATACCCCGGTACCGAGCGCTGCGCCCAGCCCTCGCTCTCGATGTCCTCGCCCGCCTCGTAGGGCAGTGAGTCCGGCCCGGCAACGTCCATCAGCAATTCGGTGGTGGCCTGCTGCAGTTCCGATCCCCGCAGCTTGAGGATGGACGACGCCGGATTCGGCTTGCCGTCGTCCGAGCTCGACACCATGCGCAGCTGAGTCAGCTCGAGGGCGAGCAGTTCGTTCTCGACCTCGGCCATCTTGGCCGCGAACAGTGGATCCTCGAGCAGCGTGCCGGTGCCGACCTTGGTCTGCGCCGCGTGCTTCTTCGCCTGTCCCAGATGGACTTTGGTGTGTCCGGCCCGGGCGACGCCGGTGCGCTCGTTGCCGAGCAGGAACTTGGCGTAGCTCCAGCCCTGGTTCTCCTCGCCGACGAGGTTCTCCGCCGGAACGCGGACGTTGTCGAAGAAGACCTCGTTGACCTCGACACTGCCGTCGACCAGCTTGATGGGGCGCATCTCGATGCCGGGAGTGTTCAGGTCGATCAGCAGGAACGAGATTCCGGCCTGCTTCTTCGGCGCGTCCGGGTTGGTGCGCACGAGGGCGAAGATCCAGTCGGCGTACTGGCCGAGCGTGGTCCATGTCTTCTGTCCGTTGACGATGTAGTCGTCACCGTCGCGGATGGCGGTGGTGCGCAACGACGCCAGGTCCGATCCGGCCTCGGGCTCGGAGAAGCCCTGGCACCACCAGATGTCGAGGTTCGCCGTCTTGGGCAGGAACTTCTCCTTGAGCTCCTGCGAGCCGAACGTCGCGATGACCGGGCCGACCATCGAGGCATTGAACGCCAGCGGCTCGGGCACCGACGCCAACTGCATTTCGTCGAGCCAGATGTGACGCTGTACAGCGGTCCAGTCGCGGCCACCGAACTCCGCGGGCCAATGCGGCACCGCCAGGCCGTTCTCGTTGAGGATTCGCATGGTCGTGACCACCTCGTCCTTGCTCAACTCCTGACCCGTCGCACTCTTCTCGCGAATCTCGGCGGGGACCTTCGTGGTGAAGAACGTCCGCATCTCGTCACGGAACGCGGCCTCTTCTTCTGTCAGGGCAAGATTCATCGACAATCCTCCAAGCTCGTTCGCGTATCTTCGTATCGACCGTACTCCCTGGTAACTCTGGGATATTCTCCGCTCACTATGACTCTTCTGGCACTGGTTCGGCACGGTGAAACGAACTGGAATCTGCACGGGCGCCTGCAGGGCTCTTCGGACATTCCTCTCAACGACACCGGGCGAGCTCAGGCCCGCGAGGCCGGCTACGAACTCGAGTACCGGACATGGGACCACCTGGTCAGCTCCCCGCTGATCCGAGCAGCGGAAACCGCAGACATCATCGGCGCGCACCTGGGTCTGACCCGCACCGCCGAGTTCCCCGATCTGGCCGAGCGGCACTTCGGTGACGCCGAGGGCTTCACCGACTGGGACGCGTATTCCCACTGGCCGGACGGCCGGTACCCGGGCTTGGAGCCGCGTTCGAACCTGATCGTGCGTGGCGTGCGCGCCGTCGACGAGATCGCCGCGCGCTACCCGGACTCGGCGGTGATCGCCGTGGCGCACGGCGGCGTCATCCGGGCGATCTTCGACGCGATCCGGCGACGCCACTCCCCGCGCATCCTCAACGCGGGCGTCTCCACCCTCGAACACGACGGTTCTCGCTGGACCGTTCGCACCATCAACGGCATCCCGGTCTGACAGAGTTTTCTTTCATGGAGATCGAACGTCGCATCACCGAACTCGGCTTCACCTTGCCCGGGGAACCGACCGCTCCGCCCGGTTTCGAGTTCTCGTTCGAATGGGTGCGCGTGCGTGGCAACCGAGTCTTCGCCTCGGGCCATTCCCCCTTGGACCGGGACGGCACCCTGGCCGGCCCGTTCGGTGCAGTGCCGTCGCAGGTCGATCTCGACTCGGCCACCGACGCCGCACGCGACACCGCGCTGGCGCTCCTCGGCAGCGTCGCCCGGGCAATCGGCGACCTCGATCGAATCAGCGCGTGGTTGACCGTGACCGGGTCGGTCAACGCCGACCACGGCTTCACTCAGACCACCACGGTCGTCAACGGCTTCTCCGATCTGGTGCTCGCCATCTTCGGTCCGGAAATCGGTGCCCATGCCCGCACCGCACTCGGGGTGGCGGCATTGCCGATGAACAACACCGTCGTGGTGTCAGCGGAACTGGAGATCGACGGGTAGGTTTTGCTCCACTCGTACATACGGCGAAAGCGGGCGCAGATGGTGCGCAGATCGATTCTTGCTCTGGTCGCGATTCTCATCGGCATCCTCGGGTTGTCCGGCTGCAGCTCGTCCTCACAGTCGCTGCTGGACCGGGTGCAGGACGAGGGCGTACTGGTCGTCGGCACCGAGGGCACCTACAGCCCGTTCAGCTATCAGGGCGCGGACGGACAACTCACCGGATACGACATCGACGTCATCAACGCCGTCGGAGCCGAGTTGGGCGTACGCGTCGACTTCGTGCAGACCCCGTTCGATTCGATCTTCGCCGGACTGCAATCCCAACGCTTCGATCTGATCGCCAACCAGGTCTCGATCACCCCTGCGCGCCAGTCGGCCTACGACCTGTCCACGCCGTACACGGTGTCGGAAGGCCAGATCCTCACCGCCGCAGACGACTCCACCATCACCTCTCTCCCCGATCTGGCCGGCAAGACCACCGCGCAATCCTCGACGAGCAACTGGGCCGAGGTCGCGGCGAACGCAGGCGCGAACGTCGAAGCCGTCGAGGGATTCGTACAGGCGGTCACTCTCGTCAAGGACGGCCGCGTCGACGCCACCGTCAACGATTCCCTCGCCATCGCCGAATACCTGCAGCAGACCGGCGACACCGGCGTGAAGATCGCAGGCGAGACCGGCGACACGACGCTGCAATCCTTCGTGGCCCGCAAGGACAGTGGGCTGATGGACGAGGTCGACGCCGCCATCGACACACTCCGCGAGAACGGCACCATCGCCGAGATCTCGAACAAGTACTTCGGCAGCGACGTCGCCGCACCGACCGCCGACACCGTGGTTCCGACAAGCGACGACGCAGCGTCGACGGCACCGTCCAAAACACAGCTGGTTCTCGACAACCTGTGGCCGATGCTCGAAGCCACGGTGACAATGACGATTCCGCTGACCGCCATCAGCTTCGTGGTCGGACTCGTCATCGCCCTCGCGGTGGCACTGGCCCGGATCTCGTCGATCGCACCGCTCGCTGCGGTCGCCCGGTTCTACGTCTCGATCATCCGCGGCACTCCCCTGCTGCTGCAGCTGTTCATCATCTTCTACGGGCTACCGCAGTTCGGCATCGTGATCTCGCCGTTCCCGGCCGCGGTGGTCGCGTTCTCGCTCAATGTCGGTGGCTATGCGGCCGAGGTGATCCGGGCCGCGATACTGAGCGTGCCCAAGGGACAGTGGGAGGCCGCGCAGACCATCGGGATGGGCTACCGAACCACGTTGCAGCGCATCGTGCTTCCACAGGCACTGCGCACCGCGGTACCACCGTTGTCGAACACGCTGATCTCGCTGGTCAAGGACACCTCGCTCGCATCGACCATCCTGGTCACCGAGCTGCTGCGCGTCGCACAACTCGCGGCGGCACCGACGTTCGACTTCTTCACCCTGTACGCCGTTGCGGCGCTCTACTACTGGGTGATCTGCATCGTTCTCTCGTTCTTCCAAGGCAAACTCGAAGTCCGACTCGACAGGTACGTGGCCAAATGACAGACCTGCTGGAAGTATCCGCACTGAAGAAATCGTTCGGGCCGCTTGAGGTGTTGAAGGACATCTCGTTCACCGTGCCGTCCGGCACCGTCACCGTCATCATCGGACCGTCCGGATCCGGCAAGACCACGGTGCTGCGCACACTCAACGCACTCGATCAGGCCGACGCAGGGATCATCCGCATCGGGGACGTGTCGGTGGATTTCGCAGAATCCGTCAACGCGGCGCAGCTCCGACACTTCCGCGCTCAGAGCGGCATGGTGTTCCAGAGCCACAACCTGTTTCCACACAAGACGGTGCTGCAGAACATCATCGAGGGACCGGTGATCGTCCAGAAGCGAGCCAAGGACGACGCCATCCGTGACGCGCACGCGATCCTCGATCAGATCGGTCTCGACGCCAAGTCCGACCAGTACCCGTTCCAACTGTCCGGAGGCCAGCAGCAACGCGTCGGAATCGCCCGAGCTCTGGCGCTGCGCCCCAAGCTGATGCTGTTCGACGAGCCCACCTCGGCTCTCGATCCCGAACTCGTCGGCGAGGTACTGGCCGTCATCAAAGGCCTTGCCGCGCAGGGCTGGACGATGGTGATCGTCACCCACGAAATCCGTTTCGCCCAGCAAGTCGCCGATCAGGTGCTGTTCATCGAGAACGGCGTCGTCCTCGAACGCGGCACACCGGAACAGGTGCTGGTGAACCCGACGGAGCCCCGTACCCGCCAGTTCCTGCAGCGCATATTGGCCTAGAGGGGCTGTAGAGGGGCTGCGCCCCATGTGCGCGGAACTTCGTAGCAGGGGTCGGGCGGATTCGAGCGGTGGTCGCAACGGGCCTGATCATTAG
>NZ_JASHKS010000063.1:0-15006 GCF_030056835.1 Rhodococcus sp. IEGM 1372
ATCGCAAACATCCCTAATGATCAGGCCCGTTGCGACCACCGCTCGAATCCGCCCGTAGTGGGCTACGAGTTTTCGTTCACGTGCGGCGCAGTCGCTCTTTACGTAACTGCGTGACCTCGGCAAGCTCGAGCGGAGCGAGAGTGGTGCCCAATGCCCGCTCCAGCAGATAGTCCGCCAATTCCGGGTTCCGGGCGAGTACCGGGCCGTGCATGTACGTGCCGATCACAGAACCCTGCACGACGCCTTCGCGTCCGTCGCCGACACCGTTGCCGACACCGTGGGTGACCTTGGCCAACGGGGACGCATCCAGGCCGAGAGTCGTTCCGCCGCGGTGGTTCTCGAAACCGGTGAGCTTCTGAGTGAGTCCGTCGAGCGCGGGTTCGGTGACGACTTCACCGATCGAACGCGTCGCCTGCGGTGCGGTGGTGACGTCGAAGAGCGAGATGCCGTCGACGCGTTCGCCGGCAGAGGTTTCGTACCAGTGGCCGAGGACCTGGATCGCGGCGCAGATGGCGAGCACGGGCGCTCCGCGGGCAGCGGCGTTCTGCAGTCCGGGGTATCGGGTGAGGTGACGCGTCGCCAGGCGCTGAGCCGAATCCTCGGCTCCGCCAAGGGTGTACACGTCCAGTGAATCGGGAACCGGGTCGCTGAGGGTGATCTGCACAACCTCGGCGTCGATGTCTCGCATCCGAAGCCGCTGCCGCAGAATGAGCGCGTTGCCGTTGTCGCCGTAGGTGCCCATCACATCGGGCAGGACCAGACCGATGCGGACGGTGGACTCAGACATTCTTCACCTCACGTGCCAGCGCGCGCCCGAGGTCGCGGAACGCAGTGTAATTGGCAAGCACTTCGACGCGCCCCGGCGGACAGGACGCGATGGCCTGCAACGGATCTGCGATGGTCGTGTGCTGCGAGCCCGCGTACAGCAGGCGAACT
Source organism: Rhodococcus sp. IEGM 1372 (assembly GCF_030056835.1). Classification (NCBI taxonomy): domain Bacteria; kingdom Bacillati; phylum Actinomycetota; class Actinomycetes; order Mycobacteriales; family Nocardiaceae; genus Rhodococcus; species Rhodococcus sp. IEGM 1372. The sequence goes on from NZ_JASHKS010000063.1 coordinate 937, forward strand.
CCGAGGTCGGTCGCGCGCTCACCCGCGGCGACGACGGCGACGTTCTCGAAATGCTCGAAGCGGACGTCCCACAACCACGACAGGTCTTCGCCGTCGGGTACCTGCCCGTTGACGGCGATGACGAGGCCGTCGCAGGTGGGGTCGATCATCGACAGCGCCTCCTGCCAGCCGGCAGGGTTTTTCGCGAGAAGCATTCTGACGGAATGAGATCCGTACTGGATGGTGGAGTAGCGTCCGGCTACTTCGTCGACGCTCGACGCGGCGGCGACGGCATCTTCCGCGCTCGCGCCGAGGGTCACTGCGGCGGCTACGGCCTGAGCTGCGTTGCCGCGGTTGGCTTTTCCTGGCAGCGACAACGTCATCGGCAGGACGAGTCCGTCGGGCCCGTAGAGATTCTCCTCGTCGAGCCACCAGTCCGGCGTCGGGCGCTTGAAGTCGCTGCCGGTGCTGTACCAGTGCTCGCCCTCCCACAGGATGGGTTCGCCCGTGCGCGGGCAGCTGACCGAATCGCCGGCCCATCCGCCGCCGGCCGCGACCCAGACGACGTTCGGTGCGTCGAATGCTGCCGAGGTGACGAGGACGTCGTCGCAGTTGGCGATGACGACGGTCTCGGGATGCCGGGCCAGTCCGGCGCGCAGTATGCGTTCGATCATGTTGATCTCGCCCACGCGGTCGAGCTGATCGCGACTGAGGTTGAGCAACACGATGGCCGCCGGTTCCACCTCGTCGGAGACATGGGGGACGTGCAGTTCGTCGACCTCGAGAGCAGCCAGTTCGGCATCGAAGTGAGCGTGCAGGGCCGCGACGATGCCGGCATCCATGTTCGCGCCGTCGGCCTGGGTGGCGACATCGCCCAGGGTGGCCAGGGCAGCGGCCGTCATACGCGTGGTGGTGGACTTGCCGTTGGTGCCGGTGACGATGACGGTGCGTCGTCCGCGACCGAGCCCGCCGAGGATGTTCGGATCGATCTTCAGGGCGACGAGTCCGCCGATCATCGAGCCCTTGCCCCGACCCGCCTTGCGAGACGCCCAGGTCGCCAGCTCCGCCGCGCGCAGTGCCACACGGCCACGTGCACCGATACGTCTGCGCTCACCCACTTCAACCATCCGCCGAGTCTGGCACAGAAGAGCGTGCAGTTTCACGTCGGCGGCTTCTACCCCTCGGTCATTCCGCAGGCTCCACTCCCGCTACCCCCGGGTCGTTCCGCAGGCTCCACTCCCGCCTCTCACACCGGTGCTTTCTCCCGAACCTCGACCGACCGTCGCACGGCCATGCCGCCGAGGCATCCGCCGATCACGACTACTCCACCGATCAGTGCGAGCACGGACGGGTTCTCGCCCAGGAAAATCCAGGCACCGGCGATTCCGACAACGGGAACCAGCAGTGAGAACGGCGCGACCAGTCCGGCGGGGTTGCGGCTCATCAGGATGCTCCAGAGACCGCTGCCGATGATGGTGGCGGGAATCACGATGTAGGCCAACGCGACCAACCCTGGCCAGCCTTGCGGACCGAACGACTCCGTCAGCGCATGCCAGCCGGTGCTCGGGCCCTCGAAGATCGCGGACAGCGCCAGCATCGGCAGCGGCGGAACGACGGTCATCCACAGCATCAGCGTCATCGGCGAATCGGACTTGGCGAGTCGGTTTCCCAGATTGCCGAACGCCCAGCCGAGGCCGGCGAGGAGGGTGAGGATCACCGGAAGCAGGGAGGCGTTCTGAGCGCGGTCCCATCCGATCAGGACCATGCCGAGGACGGCGACCGCGATGCCGATCGCCTGTCTGCGAGAGACGTGTTCGCGCAGCAGAACAGCGCCGAGAACAACGGTGAACGGGGCGGACGACTGCAGCACGAGTGACGCCAATCCGGTGGGCATGCCTGCTGCCATCGCCGCGAACAGGAAGGCGAACTGCAGAAATCCGAACCCGAAGCCGTAGAGCAGCAACCACTTCAGCTGCACTTTCGGCCTGGGGGCGAACAGGACGACCGGGATGGCGATCACCAGGAAGCGCAACGCGCCGAAGAAGAACGGCGGAAAATGATCGAGTCCGACTCGGATGGCCAGGAAGTTCAGTCCCCACAACACGGCGACGGTCAATCCGAGGAGGCGGTCGCGAGTGGTCATGGCGTCCATCGTGTCCGCTACAAATGATCAGCACAATCGAATATATCCGCATCAACAGTTAAGATTTACTGCATGAACGTGGAGCGACTGCGGATCCTCGCGGAACTCGCCGACCGTGGAACTGTCGCAGCGGTGGCCGACGCGATGTCGATGACCCCCTCGGCGGTATCCCAGCAACTCAAGCTGCTGGCCAGGGAAGCGGGTGTGACTCTCCTCGAACCGGACGGTCGCCGGCTCCGACTGACCGATGCGGGACGCGCTCTGGTGCTGCGCACCGACGAGGTGCTCGCTGCGGTCGCCCGCGCTACAGCCGAGATGGATCGGTACCGTGCGTCCCCGCGGGGACGCGTGCGAGTCGCGCTGTTCCCGTCCGGTGCTGCTCTGCTCCTGCCCGGGGTGCTGACGCGGTTGGCGAACTCGGACGTCGACATCGAGGCACGCGACGAGGACCTGCCTGCATCCTCGGTGCCGGAACTGTTGGCCGACTACGACGTGGTGCTCACCCACCGCGACGAGCGGGCCCCGTCGACCGCAGGCCCGCGCATCGAAGTGACGACACTGATGCGTGAGCCGATCGATCTGGTGCTCCCGCCCGGTCATGGTTTGGCGCAACACGAATCGATAGACCTCAGGGATCTGGTCGACGAACGATGGATCAGTGTTCGCGGCGGATTCCCGGTCGACGACGTGCTGCTCTCCGTCGCCGCTGCCACCGGCGTCGAGCCCCGGGTGGTCCAGCGGGTGAACGATTTTCGCGTCACTGAGGTGTTGGTGGCGGCCGGTCACGGCGTGGCACTGATGCCGCGGTACGCCGTGGTGCATCCCGGTCTGGTGCGTCGAGAACTGTCCGGCGTTCGGGCCGGGCGCATCTACGAACTCGCGACCAGGCCCGACGCTCGACGCCTACCTGCGATCGCTGCCGTGCTCGACGCGTTCCGGGCGGAGGCGGACCTCAGGACAGAGCTTTGGCCTTCAGCGTCCTGAACTCGTCCTGATCGATGGTTCCGTTGTCCAGCAACGTCTTTGCGTGTGCGATCTCCTCCGATGCGGACCGCCCGGCCACCTCTTTGATGTAGTTCTCCTGCTGGTCCTTGGCGTGCTGCAGGGCGGCAACCTGACGCTCGGCCATGTTGCCGCCGTTCACGATGAGGTAGATCAGCGCGGTGAAGAACGGCGCGATGATGAGGAAGAGCACCCACGCGGCTTTCACGAGCCCGGATGCTTTGTGGTTTCGGAAGAGGTCTCCGATGATCGACAGCATCACCATGAGGTAAGCCACGAATGCGAAACCGACGATGAGAAGCCAGAGAAAATCCCAGAAAGAATCCATGGCGAACTTCCATTCCTTGTGTGCCCCGACAGCGAAATCATTGTCGCACGGGGCGTAGCATCCGGCCGTGGATCAGCAGCGAAAAGCCGCCCATTCGTGATGAATGGGCGGCTTCGCGTCGAACCGAGAAATCTACTTCAGTGCACGGTTCACGGCCGAGACCACGGCGCGCAGTGATGCGGTGGTGATCGAGGTCGCGATGCCGACGCCCCAGACGGTGGTGGCGACACCGGCGGGTGAGGTGACCGAGGCCTCGACGTAGGCCGCAGCCTGGGCGTCGTCGCCGGCGGACATGGCGTGCTCGGAGTAGTCGAGGACGCTGACGTCGTATCCGATGGTGGACAGTGCGTCGACGAACGAGGCGAGGGGGCCGTTGCCGGATCCGGAGATCTCCTGCTCCACGCCGTCGACCTTGACCGTCGCGGTGATCGTGTCGGTGCCACCGTCGTGCTCGGCCGCGATGACCGACTGCTTGATGCGCTCGAGGGGGCGGATCGGGGTCAGGTACTCCTCGGCGAAGACGTCCCACATCTCCTTGGGCGAGACCTCGCCGCCCTCACCGTCGGTGATGCGCTGGACGGCCTGGGAGAACTCGATCTGCAGGCGACGTGGCAGGTTCAGTCCGTGATCGGACTTCATGATGTACGCGACGCCGCCCTTGCCGGACTGCGAGTTGACGCGAATGACGGCCTCGTAGGTGCGACCGACGTCCTTCGGATCGACGGGCAGATACGGGACCTGCCAGGTGACGTCTCCGATGTCCGAACCCTGTTCGTCTGCAGTGACTTTCATCGCGTCCAGGCCCTTGTTGATGGCGTCCTGGTGGCTGCCGGAGAAGGCGGTGTAGACCAGGTCGCCGCCGTAGGGGTGACGCTCGGCGACGGGAAGTTGGTTGCAGTACTCCACGGTTCGACGGACCTCGTCGATGTTGGAGAAGTCGATCTGCGGATCGACACCGCGGGTGAACAGGTTCAGCCCGAGCGTGACCAGGCAGACGTTGCCGGTGCGCTCGCCGTTGCCGAACAGGCAGCCCTCGATGCGGTCCGCGCCGGCCTGGTAGCCGAGTTCTGCTGCGGCAACACCGGTTCCGCGGTCGTTGTGCGGATGCAGTGACAGCACGATGCTGTCGCGGCGATCGAGGTTGCGGCTCATCCACTCGATCGAGTCGGCGTAGACATTGGGCGTCGCCATCTCGACGGTCGCAGGCAGATTCAGGATCAGCGGCTTGGCCGGCGTGGGATCGATGATCGCGGTGACCGCGTCGCACACCTCTTTGGCGTAGGACAGTTCGGTGCCGGTGTAGGACTCGGGGGAGTACTCGTAGCGCCAGTCGGTATCGGGGAACTTGGCTGCTTCTTCGAGGACTTTTCGGGCACCGTCGGTGGCGATCTTCTTGATGACGTCACGCTCGGCCCGGAACACCACTCGGCGCTGCAGGATGGACGTCGAGTTGTAGAAGTGCACGATGACGCTGCGGGCACCTTCGCACGCGACGAAGGTGCGCTCGATCAGCTCGGGACGGCACTGCGTCAGCACCTGGATGGTGACGTCGTCGGGGATCGCGCCGTCCTCGATGATCTCGCGGACGAAGTCGAAGTCGGTCTGGCTGGCCGACGGGAAGCCGACCTCGATCTGCTTGTATCCCATGCGAACCAGCAGGTCGAACATGCGGCGCTTGCGGGCCGGGCTCATCGGATCGATCAGCGCCTGGTTGCCGTCGCGCAGATCGACGGCGCACCACTGCGGGGTGCGGTCGATGATCTTGTCCGGCCACGTGCGGTCGGGAAGGGTGACGTGCTCGACCTCCTCGGCGAACGGCCGGTAACGGTAGGTCGGCATCGAGGAGTTCTTCTGGGTGTTCCAGGCGGGCTGGTCGCTTGGTGCGGGCCGCGAGGGCGGGGTGATGGTGCGAGTTCCCGAGGTGAATGCGTCGGCTGGTGACATGGTCTTCGTCTCTCCGTACAGATCAGAGCAATGTGTTCGACCGGCGCAACGAACCCCGCGACGGGAAGCCAGTCTGGTCTCAGACCCCGTCGCGGCTGTTAAGAAGGAGAGCTCGCAGCATGGGCTGAGTGTACTACCGCGCGCCGACCGCCTACCCCAGGGTTGACGAGTGGAATTCTGCAGTTGCTGCATCGACTCTGCGCTGCCAGTGCCCGATGTCGTTCATTCGTCCGACGTCGGTGATCGTCCAGCAGTGCGCGAGGAGTTCGTACCCGAGGCGATCGACCTCGGCATGCTGCGACCACACCCGATGAGCCCACCGCCGATCGTTGTGTGCGGCCTCGGCACCGGCCAACGCGGACCCGACCAGCTCGAACTGGACGTCGCGCCGGGCGGTGAGAGCGCTCGATCCGGCCACGTCCTCGGTGCGCAACACCGTCAGCAGATCCGCGCTGAGCGTCAGGACTCGGCCGTCGGACCACTGCAATGCGCGCCTGAACGCCCCGGGAAGCAGCAGCCACAGCGCAGCGAAGGCCAGAGCGACACCCACCGTGGTTTCCACGATCCGGTCCACGACGATGTCCTCCAGAACAGCTCCCGGATGCGTCAGTGTCCCCATCAGCAGGGCGAGCGGCGTGATGAACGTGACGGCCAACCCGTAGTTGCGCGCCACCGACACCTCGATCGCGAACTGCAACACCATCAACACCACGATGACGGCCAGACCGGTCAGCGGCGAGAGGAAGATGGCGGAGAACAGGGCCACCCCCGCGAGGGTTCCGCCGAGCCGCTGCAGGCCCCGATACGTGCCGTGCACCCGGTCGGGACCTTGTTGCAGCACCAGGACGGCACCGAGGATCGCCCAGTCCGGTCGGCTCAGATCCAGCACGACGCTGATCCCGCCTGCCGCTGCCGCCGCGCAGAAGACCCTGATCGCCGTGGACGATGCGTGTGAATCCCGGTGCAGCGAGCGCCGCAACCGGTAGGCGATGCTCGGCCTCGCGAGCGGCAGCTGCTCCGGCACCGAGTCGACTGCCTGGTCCGCATCCATGGTTCGAGAGGTAGTGGCCGCAAACGCCCGATGGGCGTCGAACAGCCTCTGCACCAGCACCGGCCTCGACGACAACCGTGCGGCACCTGCGTCGTACACGGCGGCCCAGGCAGCGTGCAGACGCGCGGCCGCGACGTGACGATCGGCGGCAGAAGGCGTCGGCGAGCTCGTGTATTTCTCGATCGCGCCCACCGCTGCTCCGACGGCCTCGCGCTCGGGTCCTCGCGGATCCCACAGCACCCCGGACATCGACACCAGTAGCGCCGACGCGACGCCGATCGCCGCGCAGACCGCTCCGTGAACGGCGCCGATGCCGGCCCCGGGGATGTACGACGACACCGCGCACACCAGCACGAAGAAGAACGCACCCGGCGGTCCCAGTCGCAGCGCAGCGATGACGTAGACCGCCACGAGAGCGAGGAGCGAGAGCAGGGTCACCGGGATCATCTGCGCCCAACCGGTGCTCCCGAGATCGAGCGCCACCTGCCCGGCCGTCGCCCCGAGCCACACCGATGCCACCAGTGCGCCGCCCGCGGTCAGGACGACCCACCAACGCGAACGATAGGGACGCCCCTCGCCGTAGATGACGGCGAAACTGCCCGAGACCACCAGCAGGGCCTCGGTGTGGAACCCGAGAACCCACGCCGCGATCGCGGGGATGCCGAATGCCAGAGCCGAGCGCAGTCCACCCGGCCAGCGGCGGCCGACGGCAGGGAGCCCGAAGAGCACCCGCAGACCTCGCGGGGGTGGGGGTGGTCGGTGCTCGGGAAGGGTCACCCGAACATGTTAGGTCAGGTGTATCCGCAGGCGAACCGCCCTAAAGTCCCAGCTCGGAGCTACCCGGCCCACTGCTCGGGGTGCCGGATCGGTAAGGTGACCCCGGAACATTTCCCCGACATTCTCGTGATCGTCGGCTATCCAGCGGAGGTAAACACGCGTGGCTCTCATCGTCCAGAAGTACGGTGGATCGTCGGTGGGGACCGCCGAACGTATCCGACGCGTCGCTGAACGAATCGTCGAGACCAAGAAGGCCGGCCACGACGTCGTCGTGGTCGTGTCGGCCATGGGCGATACCACCGACGAACTGCTCGACCTGGCCCAGCAGGTGTGCCCGGCCCCGCCGGCCCGCGAGATGGACATGCTGCTCACCTCGGGCGAACGCATCTCCAATGCTCTGGTCGCGATGGCCATCCACTCGCTCGGTGCCGAGGCTCGATCGTTCACCGGCTCGCAGGCAGGCGTCGTCACCACCAGCGTGCACGGCAACGCCAAGATCATCGACGTCACCCCCGGCCGCGTGCGCAGCGCACTCGACGAGGGCTCGATCGTTCTCGTCGCCGGCTTCCAGGGCGTCAGCCAGGACAGCAAGGACGTCACGACGCTCGGTCGCGGTGGATCGGACACGACCGCCGTCGCGCTGGCCGCAGCACTGAACGCGGACGTCTGCGAGATCTACACCGACGTCGACGGCATCTTCACCGCCGACCCGCGCATCGTGCCCAACGCCCGTCACCTCGAGACCGTCTCGTTCGAGGAAATGCTCGAAATGGCGGCCTGCGGCGCAAAGGTGCTGATGCTGCGCTGCGTCGAATATGCCCGTCGCTACAACGTTCCCGTTCACGTGCGCTCGTCGTACACCACGAAACCCGGAACGATCGTCTCCGGATCTATGGAGGACATTCCAGTGGAAGAAGCAATTCTCACCGGCGTCGCACACGATCGCAGCGAGGCGAAGGTCACCGTCGTCGGTCTGCCCGACACCCCCGGCTACGCCGCCAAAGTGTTTCGCGCCGTGGCAGATTCCGAGATCAACATCGACATGGTGTTGCAGAACGTGTCCAAGATCGACACCGGCAAGACCGACATCACCTTCACCTGCCCCAAGGCCGACGGCCCGACGGCAGTGGAGAAGCTCACCAAGCTCCAGGCCGAGATCGGCTTCGCTCAGGTGCTCTACGACGACCACATCGGCAAGGTCTCCCTCGTCGGTGCAGGTATGAAGAGCCACCCCGGCGTCACCGCGACGTTCTGTGAGGCCCTCGCAGACGCCGGCATCAACATCGACCTGATCAGCACCTCGGAGATCCGTATCTCGGTGCTGTGCAGTGACACTCAGCTCGACGAAGCAGTGCGCGCGCTGCACGCCGCCTTCGATCTGGGCGGCGACGAAGAAGCCGTCGTACACGCAGGAACAGGACGATAGACGATGACCACAGTTGCAGTCGTAGGAGCCACCGGCCAGGTCGGTGCCGTCATGCGAACCCTGTTGGAGGAGCGTAACTTCCCCGCCGACACCGTTCGCTTCTTCGCCTCCGCGCGCTCGGCGGGCAAGAAGCTGCCGTTCCGCGGCGAGGAGATCGTCGTCGAGGACGCCTCCACCGCAGACCTCGCCGGAATCGACATCGCACTGTTCTCCGCGGGTGCCACGCTCTCGCGTGAGCAGGCACCGCGCTTCGCCGCGGCAGGCGCCACCGTCATCGACAACTCGTCGGCGTTCCGCAAGGACTCGGACGTGCCGCTGGTGGTCAGCGAGGTCAACCCCGAGGATGCGAAGAACCCGCCCCGCGGCATCATCGCCAACCCCAACTGCACCACCATGGCCGCAATGCCGGTGCTCAAGGTGCTGCACGACGAAGCAGGCCTGCAGCGCCTGATCGTCTCGAGCTACCAGGCCGTGTCCGGCAGCGGACTCGCCGGTGTGGAAGAACTCGCCACCCAGGCTCGCGCCGTCATCGGCGACGTCGAAAAGCTGGTGCACGACGGTTCGTCGGTGGATTTCCCGGCCCCGAACAAGTACGTCGCGCCCATCGCCTTCAACGTCCTGCCGCTGGCCGGTGCGTTGGTGGACGACGGATCCGGCGAAACCGACGAGGACCAGAAACTGCGCAACGAATCGCGCAAGATCCTCGGCCTGCCCGACCTGCTGGTCAGCGGCACCTGCGTCCGCGTGCCCGTGTTCACCGGACATTCGCTGTCGATCAACGCCGAGTTCGCCAACCCGCTCTCGGTGGAACGCGCTTGTGAGCTGCTCGCCTCCGCCCCGGGCGTCTCGCTGGTCGACGTGCCGACGCCGTTGCAGGCCGCAGGCGCGGACGATTCCCTCGTCGGCCGAATCCGCCAGGATCCGGGTGTTCCCGAGGGCCGCGGACTGGCCCTGTTCGTCTCGGGCGACAACCTGCGTAAGGGTGCCGCGCTCAACACGATTCAGATCGCCGAGCTGCTGGTCTGAGGCCGTGCGCGTTGTGCGTCCCCAGGGGTACGCACAACGCGCACGACGGTCAGTTCAGGCGGTGACCCTCGGCGGAGGCGTCGAAGATGTGCGCGTGCGCGTCGTCGATACGGACGTGGACGCGGTCTCCCTTCTCGGGTGGGCTGCGCCAATCGGCCCGGGCGACGATGGTCTCGGTGCGGCCGTTGATGTCCGCTCGGCCGAACACGAACGCCTCGGAGCCGAGTTCCTCGACGACGTCGATCTCCAATGCGATTCCGCTGCTCGCGATCTCGATGTGCTCGGGCCTGATACCGAACATCACCTCGGTGGCCGAGCCGAGAGTCTGGCGCGGCACGGGAATCACCTGATCGGCCAGTCGAACGCCGCCGTCGGTGACCGGGACACGGAACAGATTCATCGACGGTGAGCCCATGAACCCGGCCACGAACGCATTGACCGGCTTCCGGTACAGCTCGCGCGGAGTGGCGCACTGCTGCAGCACACCACCTTTCAGGACGGCAACGCGATCACCCATCGTCATGGCCTCTACCTGATCGTGGGTGACGTAGACGGTGGTCGTCCCGAGCCGACGCTGCAACTGCGCGATCTGGGTGCGCGTCTGCACCCGCAGCTTGGCGTCGAGATTGCTCAGGGGCTCGTCCATCAGGAACACCTGGGGTTGGCGAACGATGGCGCGGCCCATGGCAACTCGCTGACGCTGCCCGCCGGAGAGCGCCTTGGGCTTGCGATCGAGATACGGCTCGAGGTCGAGTAGCTTCGCGGCCTCCTCGACGCGAGTGCGAATGTCGTCCTTGTTCGCCTTCGCCAGCTTGAGAGCGAAGCCCATGTTCTCCGCGACGGTCATGTGCGGATACAGCGCGTAGTTCTGGAACACCATCGCGATGTCGCGATCCTTGGGTTCGGAGTGGGTGACGTCCTTGCCGCCGATGAGGATGCGACCGGAATTGACCTCTTCGAGCCCCGCGAGCATCCGCAGCGACGTCGACTTTCCGCAACCCGACGGGCCGACCAGAACGAGGAATTCACCGTCCTCGATGTGCAGGTCGAGTTCGTCCACCGCGGGGGCGTCGGAGCCCGGAAACAGCCTGGTGGTGCGCTCGAAAGTTATCGTTGCCATGACAGATAGATCCCTCCACCGGCAGGAACGTGCCGGACGATCCGAGTGTGGGGTGACGGCGGGAGCCGACGGGCACATAGTATGGCCCCAATCACAACAAGGAGAGAGGAGGCTCGGTGAGCGGATCTGTGTCCAGGCGAACCGCCCTTCGTGGGCTCGCCGTCGCCGCAGTAGCCGCTGGTGCCGCTGCACTCCCGGTGGCGTCGACGACGCGCCGCGCGATGGCCGACGACTTCCTTCGTGGCCAGAGCCCCCTGCTGTTCCACTCACCGCCCCTCACGCCGTTCCGGGACGAGCTGCCCAGGTTGCCGCTGATCAGCGGTACCGAGGTGACGTTGGACGCGCACAGCTCCACTCATGTGTTCCACGCCGATCTGCGACCCGCGCCCACCTTCGGGTATGGCCAGTGCGACTACCTCGGACCCACCATCGAGTCGCAGACCGGCCAGCCCTGGACGCTCAAGTACTCCAACACCACCGCGGGCAACCCGCTCGCCGCCGACATCGACACCTCGCTGCACGGCATGAGCGAGATGGACCGCACGATGACACCGACGGCGCTGCACCTGCACGGGGCCGTCACCGAACCGGCGAGCGACGGTCACTCCGAGATGCTGGTGCGCCCGGGGGAGTCGATGACGCACAACTTCTCGGGGCTCAACGACGCCGCGGGACTCTGGTACCACGATCACGCGATGTCGATGACGCGCATCAACGTCTACGCGGGCCTGCTCGGCATGAACCTCGTGCGAGACCGTTGGGACACCGGTACGTCCGACAATGCGCTGGGGCTGCCGTCGGGTGAGTTCGAGCTGCCGTTGGTGCTGCAGGAAAAGATCATGAACCCCGACGGCAGCATGAGCATCCGTTCCAATATCACCGTGCCGCAGGGTAAATGGGAAGGCGGCGGCACCGGAGACGTGGGCGTCGTCAACGGCAAGATCTGGCCGACGATGGAAGTCGCCCGGGGAATGTACCGACTGCGCGTCGTCAACGCCGGGTCGTACAGCGTGTGGAACCTGTTCTTCACCAACAGGCTTCGCTTCTGGGTCATCGGGAACGACGGGGGATTGCTCGACGCTCCTGTGGAAGCCACCAGCATCCGACTCGCCCCGGCCGAGCGCGCCGACATCCTCGTCGACTTCGGTGCCGTCGAGGCAGGTGCTCTCGTCGAACTACTCAACGACGAGCCGCCGCCGGCGCAGGCCGCGTCCCTCGGAGCCGTCCCGATGCCGATGTTCTGCCAGTTTCGCGTCGCGTCCGCGGCCGGGTTCCGGGGCGGTATGCCGACGTTGCTGCGCGGCGGCAAGGGACAGCCGGATGTGTTGCCGCCGTTGCCGACCGCGACATTCACGCGAACGGTCACCGTCAACCAGCCGTCCGGCGGGCTCAACCTGGACATGACTCTGATGAACCTGAACAACCTGAGGTACTCGGACCCGGACATCGAGATGCCCAAGCAGGGGACCGTGGAGATGTGGAACATCGTCAACACGACGGTGGAGCCGCACCCGATTCACCTGCACTTGGCGCACTTCCGGACGCTGGGACGCATCCCCATCGACCTCGCCGCTTACCAACGTGATTTCCCCAGGCCAACATTCGGTACCAGATGGGCTCCGCCGGTGGAGAAGTTCCTCACCGGTCCGTCGGTGCCGCCTGCGGCGTGGGAAGCCGGGTGGAAGGACACCGTCAACACCTACCCGGGCACCGTCACGCAGATCCTCGTTCGATTCCCGACGGCCGACGAGCTCGGCTTCGACCCCGACGCCACCTTCGCCGGGCCGGCCGCGCACCACGGCGGCGAGCACGGCGGACACGACATGGGTGGCGGCGGCGAACTGCAGGGGTACATGTGGCACTGCCACATGCTCGATCACGAGGACCATGAGATGATGCTCAGGTACCGCACCGTCGCTCCGTGACAAAGCTTGTCGGTGGGTGGGTATAGCTTTCGTGGGGTGAAGACATGGGGGGATGTGTTCGGGCTCGGCGACCAGGATTTGGTCTCCGAGCTCGCTGGCGTGTCCTCCCTCGAAAACGAGCTCGCTGCAACGCGATTGACGCTGCTGGCGGAGATGGACCGGCGCGGTCTGGCCATGAAGCTCGGCTACTCGTCGGTCACCCGGTGGTACGCGCGATCGGTGCGCATCACCGACGGGTCCGCCGCCCGTCAGATGGAGCTGGGGCAGTGGCTCACCGACCGGCCCAGCGTGCTGAACGCCCTCGCAGGTGGTGACATCCACGCCGCGCACGCCTCGGCGATCGCCGACGGCTACGCCACCGTGGTGGTCGCCGACCCCACCCTCGACGAACAACGCCGCGACGCTGTCGTCGCCGAACTGCTCGAAACCGCCATACGCAGCACCGCCGGGCAGGTCGCCTCCCGCGCGCAGGCACTGGCGCATTCCGCGGCCGAGGACGCCAGAGCCCGCCACGAGCAGGCCGAGAAGCAACGACAAGAACAGGAGCGGAAACAGGAGCGGGAACAGGAGCGGGACCGGGCGAGCCGAGCTGATCCAGGTGGCGCGGGTGACGCAGCTGGCTCGGATGAGCCCGAACCTGCTGGGCCCGAACCTGCTGGGCCGCCGCCGGTGCCGGTGTCGGAGAACCCGGAGTTGAACCGTTTCGATGTTCACCCGCTTGCCAGTGGCCGCTTCCAGATGGGTGGCAACGTCGACCGGCTCCTGGCCGAGAAGCTGCTCACCGCGTTGTCGGCGTTGACCGCGCCGCAGCCCGGCCCGGGTGGTGAACGCGATCTACGTGGTCCGTCGAAGCGGCGGGCGGACGCCCTCGATCGGATCCTCGACCGGCACCTGAGCGGGGGTGGCCGCGGATCGGCGGGCGGGTCGCGGGCATCGGTGCACTTGATCGTTCCGCTGCGGGACCTGCTCGCCGACCGCGGACACACGCAATCGAACAGCGCAGCAACGGGTTCGACGACAGACGGTTCCGGCGGCCACTCACGGACCGGTGGTGCCGACACGCGTCGCGATCGTGGTGCCGGCGGCGGTCGCGACGTCGGGAGCAATGCTGGTGCCGACGACAGTTTGCGGACCGGTGATGTCGACGCGGGTCCCGTTGCGGGCGCTGACGGCGGTCACTACGTCGGGTGCGGTGCCGGCGACAGTTCACGAGCCCGCGATACCGAGGCCGGTCCCGATCGTGGCACTGGTCGTCGGGTCAGCGGGAGCAATGCTGGTGCCGGCGGCAGTTCAAGAGCCCGCGATACCGACGTCGGTCCCGATCGTGGCAACGGTCGTCGCGTCAGCGG
>NZ_JASHKS010000064.1:0-12644 GCF_030056835.1 Rhodococcus sp. IEGM 1372
GACCCTGTACCAACCGCCCGCAGCTCACGCAGCTTGACAGAAACCATAGGGACACGTTATCTTTTACACGGTCCTTGGGGCACTTCTGCACTCAGAATGTCAGAAGACGACTGCAATCGGAGGTAAAACCCCAGGAAATCATGACGCGCACTCCCGAAACTGACAATCGTGTCAGTTTCAGAAGTCGGCTGCACGATGTCAGAAGTCTCCTGCACTTCAACTCCGAGTTCTTACGCCCACGTTCGGCCGTATCCAATGAGCGCTGCGATCCCTGACTGGATAGCGTATTGATGGTGCAATTTCCCATCAAGCTTTACCGGCCGTCGTTGAGCTGCGGGTCTAGCGTCGCGGCCGGCCACGGACGACTGTTGTCGCGAGAAGTGCTCGATCCAACACTCGTGGCATGGGCGGCGAGAAAGTTGTCGACGATTTGGATGCAGTCGTCGGCGTGGATGTGACGCAGTCCTGTAAGGCGAGCGAACACGATCGGTCCGAGGAGCTGAATGAGGGCGAAGGTGGTGTCGAGCTCGCCGAGCACAGCGCGGGCGTCAGGGGCCGTCAGGATCTGATCCAGGGACTTGCGGTATTGCTCTATGACACGGGCCCGAAGCGAGACCACCGCGCCAGGATCGAGATCGCGCCGACTGGCGTCGACGCTGTTGACGGGTCCCATTGCCAGCCACGCCAGCGTGGTCATCTGCACCGGAGCTTGTTCGATGAGGTCGGCCTGGGTGGTGAGCAACGAAATCAGACGTTCGCGTAGCGGACCGGTATCGATATCAGTGTCGACTGGGGGTAGTAGTCGCTCGAAGGTTGCAGCAAGCAGGTCAGTGGTACTTCCGAAGTGTCGGTACAGCGTGGCACGCGCAACCTTCGACATGCGAGTGACCGCCTCCACGGTGACCGCCTCGACACCGCCGGTGGCTAGCAGCTGGCTGGCCGCTTCGAGTAACCGGTTACGTGAGCGCGCCAGCCGAGGGTCGGCCGGGCCCTCGGCCGCAACGAGAGGGTCGACCATGAACGGGCTCCGCTCCATTTGACTGACAAGACATGTCCTCGCATGACCATTCTGTCACACCCGCAGAGTTATGATACTAATAGTCTCGTACCGAGACGATCAGTCTCGAATTGGGAGGCTGGCCGTTGAACGAACGTGGATCCGACTCTGCCAGCGTCGCTCGATGGAGCGGTGCCCAGTGGTGGATGTTGATTGTGTCGTGCATGGCAGTCGCGTTGGTGGTGGCCGCAATGGCGGCATTGTATTCAGCGTTGCCACAGATCGCGGTCGCGACGGGGGCGACGCAAGCTCAACTGACCTGGATAGTCGACGGCTATACGCTGGTATTGGCGTGCTTCGTTCTGCCTGCCGGTGCGATCGGTGATCGTTACGGTCGCCGCGGGGTGCTCGTGGCGGGGTTGGCGTTGTTCGCTTTCGCGTCGGCATTGCCCTTGTTTCTCGCTGACCCGGCGTGGCTGATCGCTGCTCGCGCTTTGGCTGGGGCGGGTGCGGCGCTGGTCATGCCCTCGACACTGTCGATACTGACCGCGGGATTTCCACCGGCGCATCGCGGTCGCGCTGTAGGTGTGTGGGCCGGGGTTGCTGGATCCGGGGCGGTCCTGGGCATCCTCGGGGCTGGAGTGCTGCTCGAACAGTGGTCGTGGACCTCGGTGTTCGTCGGGTTGACCGTCGCCGGAGCGGTTCTGGCTGGGTTGGCATGCAGTATCGCGGAGTCCCGCCAGCAGGAGCATCCACCGGTCGATTGGGTGGGCGCGGTGACCGTAGTTGTCGCAGTCGGGGCGATCGTCTTCGCTGTGATCGAGGTACCGGCCCGTGGCTGGTCGGATTCACTCGTCGCCATCAGCACTGTGGTGGGCTTGTTTGCGGTCGTGGTGTTCGTCGTCGTAGAACTACGTTCCTCGGCACCGTTACTCGATGTCCGGTTGTTCGCCCGCCGTGGTTTCGGTGCCGGCGCACTGTCTGTCTGTATCCAATTTCTGGTGACCTTCGGGGTGTTCTTGCTGTTGGTGCAGTATCTGCAGTTGATTCTTGGTTATGGACCGCTCACCGCCGCGTTGGCGTTGACCCCTATGGTCGTGCCGCTCATCGCGATCTCGGTGATTGCACCCTGGCTGTCGAACATTGTTGGGCTGCGGGTGATGACCACTGTAGGTCTGCTCACCATCGCGGCGGGACTGGTGATGGTGAGCAGACTGACCGTCGCGGCGACTTACCCTGACCTGCTGTGGCCCTTGCTCATCATGAGCGCGGGTTTAGGGTTGTGTACCGCCCCTGCGACTTTCGCCATCGTCTCGGACACTCCTGAGGCCAAGCACGGGGTGGCTGCCGCGGTCAACGACGCAGCTCGCGAAATCGGTGCCGCGATTGGGATTGCGGTAGCCGGTAGCGTGCTCGCGGCCGGTTACGTTCAGCACATCCAGCCGGCTCTGCCCCAGATACCCGAGCCTGCCCGTGGTCCGGTGGCCGATTCTCTGGCCGCCGCGTTGCAGGTCGCCGACCGCGCAGGACCAGCTGGCCAGCCGCTGGCCGAGTTCGCCAAAGCCGCATTCGTACACGGAAGTGGTCAGGCGACGCTGGCGTTGGCGGCGCTGACCGCCGCTGGGGCACTCGTCCTCGCCGTCTTCGCGCCAGGTAGACGCAGCCATACGACAGCCACCGCGGGTGATGGACGTCGGGTGAAGGCCGGCCGGGATGTCTATCCTTCGGTGTGATTCGTGTCTGTGGCCCGGAGTTGGGCTCGGGCTTGGGACTGCACGAAGTGTTCGACCTCGACCACCACGAACAGGGCAGTAGCGGTGGCTACCGAGCGGCGCTGCGCATCGTCCATCGTGGCCGTGAGATCCAGTTTGCGCCCATCACGAGACCGAACCGCAGCACGCAACACGTATGGAGTGCCGAGCAGAACCGGCGCTAGATAGTCGAGCTCGAGACGCCGCGTCACGGCGAGCTCACCCACTGTGTAGAGCAGGAAGCCGAACAGATCGTCGAGAACGGTCGCCACCGCGCCGCCGTGTGCTATCCCGGGTGCCCCGACATGACGCTGATCGAACACATGGTGAGCCACCACGCCGTTCTCGTCACGCTGGACCGACAGGGCGTGGCCGTGCGGGTTCTCCGGCCCACAACCAAGACAGTCGGGGTGGTGGGGCGGTAGATCAGGCGACTCGGAAGTCGTGCTCCAGAACGAGCGCGCCCAGTTCTCGATAGCGGGGCCGGCCGACCCGCTGACCTCGTCCGGAATTCTCTTCATGGTCGGACCTCTCTGTCGTGAAAAAACCGTGCCGAGTCTGTCGCGTCTTCGCGCGCTCGGCGTGCACCACAGCATCCGGTAGGGCGTTCGTCCGACCGGTCGGCGCACTCGCCCCCTCCATGGTTACCACGAGTGGGAGTCTTCTCACCGAATGCACCGCCCCCCCTTCGGGGGCCTGGCCCGATAGCGCACACGACGAGGCCGTCGAGCCGAAAATGGTGACCGTGAAACATCGAAAGCTTCCGTCGGCGGCCGAATTGCTGTCGGCGTGTGAAGGGATCAGGGTCTGTTGCCGAGCAACGACACGGCATCATCGATGCAGTGTCCACCGAGAGGCGTCCGACTGTTCCGTACGGCAACTCTTCGGTCGTTCGGTGCCTCCGCACGCCTGCGGCGATCGAAGACGAGCGGCTGTAGCACAGTGCGATGCGCCGTTTACCGCGCGGCTTCGAACGACGGTGGGCATCATCTCGTGATGGCGGACAGCGAGCGTGAAGCAGACTCCAGGGACTCCACCAGGATCAGCTCGAGTTCAGGCAGTCCGGCAGCCGACACGGCCACCGCAGCTGCGCGTGTTCGTACATCGAGACCGCGTTGTGTTCCGGCACGGGCAGTTTGGGTCCAGGCCTGGGCGCAGTGATCGGCGGCCACCGCGAGGTCTGCGGTAGCGGGATCACCGGTCAGACGTGCAATCTCGGTACAGCCGTCTGCGAGAAGCCGACGAAAGAGCCCGCCTCCGGTTCCGGCCTTTTCTATGAAGATACTGAGACTGAACAGCAGCGTCTCGAGGTCATCGGGCGGAAGGTCGACCCAGCTCTTCACGTCGGTTGCCAGCCGGTCGACCGCGGCCAATCCTTCGGCACCGGCCGCTGGTACGTGGTCGGCTATTCCCGGCGTCGATGGGGAGCGCATGCTGGCGGCGGATCGGGCAAAGGCCGCAGCCGCGGCAGTCGACACGGGCGGCAGTGTCTGCGGCCATGTGATTCGGTACGTGCAGTGACGTGTCGGTTGAGGGAACGAGGTGGAAGATCGCGCCCGAGCCAGCGCGTCGAGCGGGATCTCCTGCACGTCGGCCCGATCGTTGTCGACGACCGAGGCAGTCCCCCCGATCTCGTCGTAGCCGATCACCACGATGTCGTGGCGACTCATCTGCAGTTTCACCCGTAAGTAGGGCAGCTCAGCGATATCGGCCCAGACCAGACTGGGTCTTCCCGCATCGATGTCGTCGCGAACCCATGACCATCCCTCACCGGGATCGTCGGTCGTGAGAACCTCGACTTGTCCGCCGAGCCTGCGCGGCAAGTCGATCTCGAAGTCGGCGCCGCGGCCGACCAGGTACATCGGTGGGACCAGGTCGTCCGATCGCAGGTAGGACAAACCCAGATCACCACCCAGTGCGAACACCAACCCCTCGTCGGGTGGTCCGTCCCATCCCAGACCGTGCCAATGTAGAAGGTCTCGCATTGCACCTGACCCGCAGTGCCCTCCCATCCGATGGGGATAGTTCTCGATCAGAGTCGTGTGGGTCACTGGGACTGCCTTTCGGGTGGATGGTCGAGCGCGCGTGTCGGCACGCTCAGCTGTTCCGGATTCTGTCGAGATACGTTCGGCGAGCAGCCATGTCCACGTCCGCGAGGAACACCGAATCTGTGTTCAGGGCCGCACCCAGTCCGGTCGCCAACCGCCGGGGTACGAATTTCACCGCCGCGACCATTGCGCCTGCGAGACGGGTGACGCGGACGAAGGGGCGTGGATTCTCGATCAGATCCGCTGTCGCGCGGGCGATCTCCTCCGGCTCGGCGTTGCGTAATCCCTTTGCGCCGGCGGTTCCGGCGACGAGTTCGGTGTTGGTGAACGTCGGCCGGACTGTGGACAGTCGAACCCCTGACTTGCGGTACTCCAGTCGTGCGGCCTCTGTGAATCCGATGACTGCGAACTTGGTAGCGCAGTAGGTCGCCAAACCAGGTACCGCGAGCTCGCCGGCCAATGACGCAGTGTTGATGATGTGTCCGGTGCGGCGCGGCAGCATTCGCTGAAGAGCCAGTTTGGTCCCGAAGATGACACCTAGGAGGTTGATCTCGACTTGCCGCCGGGTTACTGCATCGTCCTCTTCGTGGGCGTGGCCGGTAGGCATGATGCCCGCGTTGTTGATCAGGATGTCGAGGGGTCCGAGTTCACGTTCGACCAGGTCCAGAAACGTTGTGAACGACTCAGGCTCGGTGACGTCGAGTCGGGTGACGACCTTCACCCCGAGTTCGGCGGCGGCCTCCTTCGCACGTGCCTCGTCGATGTCTCCGATGGCGACCCGGTGGCCTCGTCGAATCAACTCCTTAGCTGTCTGATAGCCGATGCCCCGAGCTCCACCTGTGATCGCCACGGTCCTGGCGGGGGTGTGAGGTACGTTGTTCGTCATCTGCTGCGCTCCTTGCATAGATATGCGACATCGGGACACGCCGTTCGGCCCGCTCTCGCGGTAGCGGCTGCGCACACGGAAGAGGGGTATGGGTATCGCGCGGCGTCTCGTGCCTGGGGAGGCGTTCGGTTCGGTCGTTCATCGCACGCAGCCGCAACCCCAGCGGCAGAGCGGGTCTCGTCTGTTCGGTGTAACTTCCGGTGTCGGCCAGAACACGGCCACGCCGACGAGACAGTCATGTGGCACAGCTCTGCCAGCAGGTATCGGCTCACCCGGCTCGAAAGTGTCCGAGGCAGTCCGAAGTGTTCACGACCGCGATTGTTCGCGGAGAGAGCTCCGACCGATCGGCAGTCGGCCGCGATACGGGGTTCAGGGCGTATGTTCTCACCGCTTGTGTTCATCGAGACCCCCGCGGCGGGTTTCGATCCCCGGATTTTCGTACGGCCGGGTGCGGCGATCGGGTGTGCCGGTGAAAGCCTCGTCGAGTGGGTGAGCGCCCGTGAAGATCTTCGGTCCGTAGGCGTGCCGAAGCACCGTCAAGATCGCGTCCAAGGGTAGGTCGTCGAAGACTCCTCGCTCGCGGACATACTCCATGTGCTGGGCTCCGTCTGCGGTGAAGGCATGCATGAGAGCATCGCGATCGCCGTCGAATTCCACTGGCGGCACGCCGAAACGAGCGCACAACTCGACATTGAAAGCCGGCGTGGCCTTCAACCACCGGCCCTCGATGCAGAGACGACTGTAGCCGTGATAGACGAACAGGTCGGTGCCGCCCATCAGCGCGCGCAACGCCTCGGTCTGCAGGTGATTTCGGACGTCGGCGAAGCCGAGCAGTGCCGGAATACCCGCCGCCCGGCACACTGCGGTCAAGAGCACCGCCTTCGGGACGCAATAAGCGCGCCCGGTCTCGAGGACGAAGCTCGCTCGATAGTGGGCCGGATCGTCCGACACGGTGTACGGGTCGTACCAGATCTGGTCGCGGACGGCGGCGAAGAGGCGTCTGGCCTTGTCACGGTCGCTGCTCGCATCCCCGATTGCCGCGGCGGTGAACGCCCGCACGGATTCGTGCTCGATGTCGAGGAAGTCAGTTGCTCCCAGGTACGCGTGTGGTGGCTGCTTCGTATGTGCCCCGGGCGGGCGGTCTGTCATGGTCATCGCTGATGTTCCCTTTTCTTAGCAAACCGGTTGCTGTGTGCACAACGACCGAAGGATCGGTCAGTTGCGCGCGAGTCCGCCGAGCATCAGGTCTTCGCGTTGGACGGGGAGTCGCTGGGCGATCACCCGTTTGCTGTACATGAACTCGCGCGGGCGACCTATGCAGTCGGCGGCAATGAGCTCACCGGCCTGGAGATAGAAGCAACTGAAATCACTGTCGCGGGTGGGGTCACCGCTGAGAACCACTTCGTCGTATCCGGTGTTGAGGCCGGCGATCTGCAGCTTGAAGTGATACTGATCTGACCAGAACCACGGCAACGCTTCGATTCTTCTGGACTTCCCGCAGGCGGTCGAGGCAGCGACTTTGGCCTGCTCTCCTGCGCTCGAGACGGACTCCAACCGTAGTCGACGGCCGTAACGGGCCATGTCGTGGCTCGCGCAGTCCCCCGCCGCCATGATGTCGGGGTCGTTGGTTCGAGTGTGATCGTCGATCACGATGCCGTTGTCGATGACAAGATCCGCATCGGCGGCGAGGTCGGTGTTCGGCTCGACGCCGACACCGACGATGACCAGATCTGCGGGGATCGATTCGCCGCTGGCCAAGGTGACTTCACGAACCTCACGGTCACCGGACAGGCCCTCGACCATCGCGTTCGTTCTGATGTCGACTCCCTGCTCGCGATGTATCCGCTCGAAGAACGTCGATACGTCGGGAGCAGTGACCCGCTCGAGCACACGCCCAGTTGCCTCGAGGACTGTGACCTGTACGCCCAGTGCGCGCAGCGATGCCGCTGTCTCAAGTCCGATGTAGCCGCCCCCGACGATCACCACCCGCCGACCAGGGCTGGTGGCCATACGGATCCTCTCGACGTCCGCTGCGGTGCGCAGGTAGTACACCCCGTGGAGATCGGCCCCGGGAACGGTGAGCCGACGAGGACGGGCTCCCGTGCACAGCGCGAGCTTGTCGTAGGCCAGCTTCTCGCCGGTGTCGAGAACGACGTTGCCTTCCGACCGAGCGATGGCCTCCACCTGCGCGTTCAGGAGCTGAATACCTTGCTTGGAGTAGAAGTCCGTGCTGCGAATGGCGATGTCGTCGAGTACGCATTTGCCCGCCAGGTATGCCTTCGACAGCGGGGGGCGTTGATAGGGAGTGGCAGACTCGTTACCGATGAGGACGATGTCGCCTGTCCAACCCTCTTGGCGCAAACTTGCTGCCAGTTGTGCCCCAGCATGGCTTGCGCCGACGATGATCGCCCGTTTCGATGTCATGCGCTGGAAGTAGGCGTCAGGCGCACCATCATCTTGCTGATGCCCCGCACGAAATTCGACTGAACGTATTCGGGGTCGCCGACGACCTCGATGTTCTCGAAGCGGGGAAGCAACTCCTCCCACAGAATCCGCAGCTGCATTTCGGCCAGTCGATTGCCCATACACCGGTGTACACCGAATCCGAACGCGATGTGATTGCGCGCATTGGCGCGATCGATGATGAAATCATCAGGATCCTCGAAAACGCGTTCGTCGCGGTTACCCGAGGCGTACCACATCACCAGTTTGTCGCCCTTGCGGATGAATTGTCCGTTCAGAACGGTGTCGGCTTTGGCGATTCGGCGCATGTACGCCAATGGTGTTTGCCATCGGATGATTTCCGAGTTCATGTTGGGGATCAAATCGGGATTGGCCTTCAATTTCTCGAACTGGTCGGGGAATTGGTTCAACGCAAGAACGCCACCGCTCATCGAGTTTCGCGTCGTGTCGTTGCCACCGACGATCAGCAGTACGAGGTTGCCCAGAAATTCCATCGGACGATCGATCAGATCCTTGGTGTCCTCGTTGCTCTGCAACATGGTGATCAGATCGAAACCGGACTCTTCCCCTGCAGACCTCCTGGCTGCTTTGTCATGCCAGAGAGCGCTGAGGCCACGGGCCATGTCACGCATGCCTTCGAACACCTCGTCGTTGTCCGAGGGCCCACCGTTGGCTTGCTCCATCGAGGTTGCCAGATCAGACCAGTAGACGAGTTTGCGGCGTTGTTCGTAGGGGAAATCCAGAAGAGTTGCGAGCATCCGAGCTGTCAACTCGATCGAGACATTCTGGACCCAGTCGAACGGCTCGTTCAAGGGGAGGTCGTCCAGTACCTCCCGTACGCGTGATCGGATGAGTCCTTCCATCTCCCGGAGGTTCTTCGGTGCGACCACCCCCTGGACGGCAGCGCGCTGCTTGTCGTGGCGTGGTGGGTCCATCGCGATGAACATCTCGATATCGAGAAACCGGGGCGGGACGCCGATGACGATGAACGGTTCGGCCGAGAACACAGCATGGTTCTTGTCGACGGCCACGATATCGGCATGGCGCGTGACCGACCAGAACGGGCCGAACGGACTGTTGGGTTGGTAGTGAACCGGTGCCTCGTTCCGCACGCGCTCGAAATACGACTGCCACCGCCCTTGTCTGTAAAGAAAGGGGTTACTGAGGTCGATGTCGGCGAGCTCGACATCCTCGACCGGTGGGATGGGACTTTCGACGAAGATCTTCTTGCCATTCGTTCCAGTCACCCACCGTCGGGTCTTGTCGTACAGATGAGCGCCCTGGATCTGCAGGCCTATCGGGATGGTCGACTGGACCTTGTCGGTGATCGACTCAGAAACTTTCATGCTGTCGTGCCTGCCTTTCGCATATCACAGTTGGAATTCAGGTGTTCGAACGATCAGGCCATCCCACGCTTCCGAGGCCACCATCTGACACGACAACCGAGAAGTGGGTTCACGCTCGGGGTTCATCGCCAGCATCTCTTCCTCGTCGGAGCCGGACAGACCCACCTCTCCTGACCACTGCGGGTCGACGATCACATGGCAGGTGCCACAGGCCGTTTCGCCCCCACAGTCTCCATCGATCCCCGGCACAGCATTGTCGGTTGCAATCTGCATCAGCGATCGACCTTCGACCAGAGCCGCCTCGTGCTTCTGACCATCGTGGGCGACGAAAGTTACAGCTGCCATGTCAACTCCTCAATTTTCTTCCGCGATTGATAAAAGTGTCGCCGCAAACGTGAATGGCGGCCATGTTCCGTAGACAAAAACTTGTGAATTCGGGTCAGACGGTTCGCCCCCCAGAGATCCGACCTGAGTCCACTCCAGATATGAAGTGCGACAGCTCTGCGCTCTACACGAAGGCATCGAGCGGCTGAGTTCCTGTTTCGAAATGCGCGCTCACCAAGTACTTCTTTCACCGCGGAGCCGTCTCACCAGCGACTAGATGGCCATTTCGGATCTCGACGATCGGCAGTCGCAGACCGCCCGGAGCATCCACCGGGACGACCGGAGAGTTCGGGGCGATCGGATCGAGACGCTGGTACGGCAGCCCCTGTGCCGGACGGAGATCCAGCTCGCCCTTGTTCGGCCACAGCGCGGCGGAACGCTCGGCCTGCGCGCTGATGGTCAGCGACGGGTTCACTCCGAGGTTGGCCGATACGGCAGCCCCGTCGACCACGCTGAGGGTCGGGTAGCCGTGGACGCGGTGGTACGGATCGATGACGCCGTGCTCGGAGTCCGTGGCGATGGCGCAGCCGCCGAGGAAGTGGGCCGTGAGTGGAATGTTGAACAGTTCTCCCCACGTACCGCCCGCGACGCCGCCGATCTTCTTCGCGATGCGTCGGGTGGCGTCGTTGCCCTCGGGGATCCACGTCGGGTTGGGCTCACCGTGCCCCTGCTTGCTCGAGATCTTGCGGCCGAAGGGGCCACGCTTGGTGAACGTGGTGATCGAGTTGTCGAGGTTCTGCATCACCAGCGCGATGATGGTGCGCTCGCTCCAGCGCCGCACGTTCACGACGCGGATGAACTGGACCGGGTGCGCGATCAACGCGAACACGAACTTGAGCCACCGGGGGATCTTCCCGCCGCCATCGGTCATCAGTGTCTGCAGCATGCCCATCGCGTTCGAGCCCTTGCCGTAGCGGCACGGTTCGATGTGGGTGTTGGGGCTGGGATGGAACGAGGACGTGATCGCGACTCCGCGGGTGAGGTCCATGTTCGGATCGACCGCCAGCTTGGCCGCTCCGACGATCGACTCGGAGTTGGTGCGCGTCAGTTCGCCGAGCGTGTCCGACAGTTTGGGCAGCGCGCCCGTGTCCTTCATCTTGTGCAGCAGGTTCTGGGTGCCCCAAGTGCCCGCCGCCAACACGACATTGGCTGCGCTGTACGTCTTCTTGCCCTTGCGCAGCCGAGTACCGGTGCGTTCGGTGTCGACGTCCCAGGTGCCGTCGGATCGAGGGCGGAGACCGGTGACGGTCGTCATCGGCACGATCTCGGCTCCTGCGCGCTCGGCCAGGCCGAGGTAGTTCTTCAGCAGGGTGTTCTTCGCTCCGTGGCGGCAACCGGTCATGCACTCACCGCACTCGATGCATCCGGTGCGCTCGGGGCCTGCACCGCCGAAGTACGGGTCCGGGACTGTCTTTCCGGGCTCGTCTCCGAAGAACACGCCCACCGGGGTCTGAATGAAGGTGTCGGCAACGCCCATGTCCTCGGCGACCGACTTCATCACCTCGTCGGCGGGGGTCATGTGCGGGTTGCGCACGACACCGAGCATGCGGGTGGCCTGGGCGTAGAACGGAGAGAGCTCACTGCTCCAGTCGGTGATGTGCGCCCACTGCTTGTCCTCGAAGAACGGCGCCTGCGGCTTGTACAGCGTGTTCGCGTAGTTCAGCGATCCGCCGCCGACCCCGGCACCGGCGAGGATCAGGCAGTCGCGCAGCAGATGCACGCGCTGGATTCCGTAGAGGCCGAGCTTCGGTGCCCACAGGAAACGCTTGAGATCCCAGCTGTTCTTCGCGAAGTCCTTGTCCTCGAAGCGTTGGCCGGCTTCCAGGATCCCGACTCGGTACCCCTTCTCCACAAGCCGCAGCGCGGTCACGCTCCCGCCGAAGCCCGAACCGACGATCAAGACGTCGTAATCGATTGAACTGCTCGGTGGCGTTGCCATCGCGTCTCCTTCTGGTTTTTCAAACCGGATGACCGCTCCTCGCCCCGGGGGGCTGGACCCCAGCGCGAGAGTGCGCCCCCTCGAGGGTTTGGCCAAAGGCGACGGCCTGCCTACCTGCTCACCGTACTATACATACGGCAACCTTTGTCCAATTAATTGACAGATGCACTTCATGTGTACAGATACAAGTGATGCAGCTCATCAACCACCAGCCGTTGACGCTTCCGTCACCGACGAGCCGAACCGAAAGGAGGCAGTGCGTCACAAGATCTGAGCACTGGGATCCTGAGCCTCGATCTCGTTCCACATCCGCGCAAAGCCTCTGTCCGACATACGTTCCCGACCACGAAGGAGGCGACGCGGGTTCGCCCACTCCGGGTCGATCGCCCGACCCCGGCGTGATCGTTGATCCCATGTCACTCGCTGCCGAACTCTGGTGGCAGCGTCGTTGGCTTTGGCCACGAGATGGAAATGATCGACCACCAACACCGCGTTCGGCAACAGGTCCGGGGTGCGGACCGCAGCGGCGTAGACAGCGGCAGGGTCGATGGCGACGTATTCGATCCCGTCCCGAAACTGCGCACTGCGAGCCTGAAGCCACGCATCACCGTCGAGGACATACGGCCACTGTGCTGCCCAATCATGCCCTGGGAGCCGCTGATGTCGACGAAACCGGTGCCCCATGGATCGGTGCGCACCCAGGTGCCCGTCGTTTCGCAGCGGTCCCATCGGGGCTTGCCGCGGCGGGTCTCGTCGATCCCGAGCACCCGTGTCGGTTCCGGTTCGGTCAACATCTTCTCGGCCAGATCGACGAACCGGCGATGCGCGGT
>NZ_JASHKS010000065.1:0-11757 GCF_030056835.1 Rhodococcus sp. IEGM 1372
ACGAGTGGGGAATTTCGGTGAGCGCGGTTGGGGAATTTCGCTGAGCCTCGTCACTTTAGCGTTTGGGGGAGTCTTTCCAGAGCAGCTTCTTTCCACTCCTTCGAGAACTTGTAATGCCTGTTGTCGGTCCCGCACTTGATCGTTTGATCGTGGGCGTCATCGCCGAGGGCTTTGCCTGCTAAAAGGGCGGCCGCGGTCGGAAGAAGATCTTCAATCTCGACGTCATGGTTTCGCTTACACCGGTCAGGCCATGCATTCAGCGACAGAATCTGAACGGTCTTCTTCCACCCGAAGTCTTCGAGTCGATCAGCAGCCTTCTTACCCATTTCGTCAAAGTCGACAATCGCGATGACCGGAACATCCGTAGCAGACTCGGCGAGCACCGCCTGAAAGACAACTTTTTTTGAACCGTTTGCTGGCAAGAAGTGCAGGCCGTCAATGAGGTCTGATTTCCCGGCCGCTTCAAGTGCATAGCGGAGAAACCTGTCGTCCGTGTAACCTTCAGTGATTACTACCCCGCGAGAACCCTCCGGGATTTTCGTAGCTCGATCCAGAACACGTGCTAACCCAGCATCGCTATAGAGCGAACCGAGGAGCTCAGCTCGATCATCGTCGCCGTTCGCTGATCGTGCGAGGCGAGTGTGTCCCTCCTGGTTCTTCGTGAGCTCAAAAATTCGGTCTTTCCTGTCGCGGGAAATTATGTGTGGCGAATGAGTTGTGACAAGCAAAGTGACTTCTGAGCGATGCGCCAGCTGCTGCAGCTGGGCTCCCAACAGTTCTTGAGCACCGGGGTGAAGGAAGGCTTCCGGTTCCTCCACTGCCAAGACAAGCGACCGTCTGCTTTGATCGGCGAGGTACTGCAGCATAGATACCAGTACCGCCCCTCTCAGTCCAGTGCCTTTGCCCGTGAGCTCAGTGGTAGCTCCGTCACCGAGCTCCACGCCAACTTCCGAGAGTGTCTGCCCAAGGGTTGGAACGGAAGGTACAAGGTTGACTAAGTTGACTTCGGGGAACATTCCGCCGACGTTCGTTTGCACCTGTTCACGCAGCGGTTTCAACAGCTTCCGCTCTAGCCCGTTTAGATAGGTTTGCCGCAACTTATCAATTTCCACCATCTCAGCCGAAAGATGATCGTTGATAACAAGCTGCAAAATCTCCCGGAATTTCCCGCTGAGTACTGATCGTAGATCTTGGCCGCTATGAACGACGCCGAACCTCAGCACCCTCAGGAATTGAGCCTCCAGCTTCGTATGTTCCTCGCTATCGACCGGCATTGACACGGCCCCGAGGCCCTTCGCTTGGTACGACACTTGCCGAGCGCCTGCGGCACCAAAGGCAACCACGCGGTAAACGCAGTCATTCTCGGCGTGAGTGCGACCCTGTTGACTCGTCGTCTTTCCCTGTTTGGCGCGCAACGCAGTTTCGTACTCCAAAGCGCGGGCAATTAGAGTTTTCTCTGGGCTGGATCCATTGGTTTTTTGAAATACCATGACGATTCTAGACTTGGCCCATCCGCCCACGCCCTGAGACGAAGCCGGTCGATCTCGCTCGGGGTCGAAGACCGCGTCAGGATCCATCGCCATCTCGATCGCTGTCAGCAGGTTCGACTTTCCGCAGTTGTTCGGGCCCACAACAAAATTCGTTCCGTCTGTGAGATCAAATTCGTGGTCACCCACGAGGCTGCGGAAGTTACTGATCTTGACATGAGTCAGGCGCATAAAAAACCTTTCACTGAGCGTGGATTCTTTCGACACCACCAGTTCGGACTTGACTTAGTGTCGCTGAGCGACTGGCCGTTTCATAAACCTCGTGCGGTAGAAACAATGATGACATCGCAGCTCAGCAAGCTGCCAACGACTATGGAGAGAAAGATGCGGTCCGGCTAACTGGGGCCGCGCCAAATAGGTTATCTGTGTGTACTTCAATTCACCACCTGCAGTTGACCATTGCTGCGCAGCTGATCAACGTGCTCCCTGATCTTTACCGGGGCGGAACCACCGCGAACCAGGAGCCCGCACTCGAGATTTTTGCCGAGTGCAGCGCCAGTCATGTTCGCGCTTCCGACCAGCGCTGCGGAATCGTCTACGACGAGCAGCTTCGCGTGTAGCGACGCGCCCGCGGGCCTCAAGTTTGCGGGCCAACACAACCGAGTAGCTACCAACCCAGGGAAGGGATGACTGCCCCCTGAAAAGTTGGTGTTGTCGATAGAGCGTTCTACAACCAAGGTAATCGCGACACCCCGACTGGCTGCCTGTTGAAGCGCCGACGCAACACTCGGCTCATTGTGGACCGCGTAGCCGACTATGAGGACATTTTCTGCTGCATTGGCGATTAAATCAATCACCACTGCGGATGTGAGACGGTTTGACGCAGTTTGATCGGGTCCAGTCCAAACCGGGATGACACTGCTTTGCCCGGGATCGTGCTCGACACTTCCAAGGAGAACGCCGGCTGCAAGTGACCGAGTAGCACTGTCCCGCGGTAGCGTATGCAGTTCGTCGCAAGCTTCACGAATGCGCTGTCCTGCTGTTGCCCGGAGTGTATTCAATCCGTGAGGTATCAAGAGCGCGGAAGCGATCCGTCGGATGTCTGCCGGAGGCAAACGTCGGCTCAAGCTGACCGAAAGTGATACAACCTCTGACGCTTCCGTCATCGCAAGAACGCGAGATTGTCGCCAGTTAGTTCGACGACTACCGCTCGGTCCAGCCATCGATTGCCTGTCTCGCAGCTTGTCTCGGACGCAAACAGACACGCGTGGCATGCTGCTGCATGCAGAGTGTCGGATGGATCCTCTGGAACATGTTCCGCGCAAATTGGATCCGAGGAGCATCTCTGGGCATCCACTAAGGCATTGTCCAGCAACCGCTTCAGGTGCTGCGGTTGACCTAACGCAACCAGCCCGCCAAGAGTGCCTTCGCTGTCGCTGGCAGCGGTCGACAACAGGATCCCGGTGGCCGGCTCAGCCGTCGTTCCGACGTATATCCGTTCCCGGATACTTGACGAGCCATATCCACATTCGAGAGCGACCTGACGAATCAATAGATGGCTGAGTGTGTGCAGCAGTAAGAATCGCGGTATAGGCAAGGTGGCGTCGACGGGGCGATCTCGATTCGCAGACCAACGTGCGAACGCATCCTGCATTGCTACGATCCTGGGATGCTCGGACACTTCCCGCTCCCATTGGCGTACTCGAGGTTCGGGTAGTTCGAGGAATATTCCCTCACCACGCTGCTCGAATGCGGGCACCCATTTCGGGCTGTTGGTCCGACTGAGGCTCAGCCGATTTCCGGGATCCAATTCACGGCGGTCCGGTGCAGTGAGCCGGGTGAATCCGACGAGGGCTTGGACCTCTCTGAGGCGACTTACCAAAACGACTTGCTGAAGTAGGTGGTTGTACCCGTCGGGACCACTTATGGGCACCGCTCGAAAGTCGTCGTCTTGTTGCTGGGTCGTGGGGTGTGAAAGCAAGTCCCATTCGGCACGGAGCAAGTCAGTCTGAGGAGGAGCGTCAACAGGCCCTCCGGACGCTCTGAGGGCTTCGATTGCCGACCACACTTCTGATGTCTTCGAGTCTCGAAGCGTACGCAGTGAATCCAACTGTCCAACCAGTAGTCCGACCACAGCCTCGTTTGGCTGCGGACCCAGAATTTCCCAGTTCGCACTGACTATGTCCGCGACTGTCTGGCTCTGCGGTAGGTGTAAGGCACTTGCTGTGATGCTGAACCATAGATTGGATGCACCGAGCACCATAAGTCGTAGATTTCGGCCACACGGCTCGAATTCTTGTAGATGTGGATGACGGCCTCTGCAAGTTGGAAGCGCTTCCCACCCGTCCCGGCCGCTGGCTTGAGAGACGTTGCGCGATGACGAGCATTCGACGCAGGTGATCGTGACTCGCGGCCCCAGGGTGCTGGAACTGTCTCGGAGCACCAACTTTGGCCCACCGCACGGCTCGGACCTACCGCTGTGTACGAAATCGACGTATGGAAAGTCGTCGAGATGCCCCGCATCGCAAGCGACAAGGAATCGTGCAGGAAGACACGCCCGCTTGTTACGTGCGGCCTTCTGCGTCTGCTTTTGGCACGTGGTGTGTACAAACTTTGCAAGGTCGGGTCTTCGGCCGTAACGGTGGACCAGGTCGAACTGGCCAGGTGGGTCCAGCGGTCCGAGCCGGTGACACGCTGGGCAGCGAAGCCAGCGCGGGAAAGGTGACACCGGAACGCCGGTCCGTGTCCACGGGTCGTCGCTGTCTTGAGGATCCCACGGCGCGGTGTGGAGCGCGTTGACCTGCGGGCCCAGGGTGGCGCGGATCTTCTCTAGCAATCGCGGTTCGACGATGGTCTCAGCTCGTTCGAGAGGCCAGCTCTCTGTTCCCTTGACGATCACACTCATGCCCGGTAGGTCGACGATCGCCCCGCTGCCTCCGGTGGTCACCAGATGGCTGGGTCTGGCTCCGCCAATGCGACTGGGCTGACCTTTAGGTCCCGTGACCTTCGAAGATGGAGCAGCTGTGGTCATTACGAATCCTTCAGTGTTCGGTCGTAGGTCCACGCGGGGGCGTCGTCCAGGCTGTTGTCACGCCCATCGAGCTGAAGCAGTACCTCGGGTTCCACTTCACGCAAGCTCATTGGCGCCGTCCAGGTGCCCCAAGCAGACTCGTCAGGTTTGTGGAGCAGTCCGGTGACATCCGCTGCTTGCTCATAACCGAGGGTGCCAGTCGGGAGATGTGTTCGTTGGTGGTGCCACTTGTCGAGCCGGCTCTGCACCAGATCGCGTACTAGCGCCGTTTGTGCGGTGTCGTGGGTAACGCGCTCTGCGCGAGCAGTGAACATCCCCAACACTCGTTTTGCCATAGGCCCCGTGACTGGGACAGTGGCAGCGGCTGTGTTTGCTAGCCATGGTGTGCCTGAATGGCGCAGTGCAGCAGTTAAAACAGCGCTCAGGCCCCGGTCCAAAGCCCGATCGCTGTAAGGAGTTGTGGTCAGGCCCTCAACGCGCATACCGAACGTCGCATGGTCGTATCCGAAGGTCTCGTAGTGAGCCAGGTCGCGAGGGCGGCTCCACTGGTAGAGCGTCACCACGAGGCCCGGTCGACCCGTGTTGCGGCCGACGCGAGAGGTTGCCTGAATGTACTCAGCGGTGCTTTTGGGTTGCCCCGTGACCAGCATGAGTCCCAATCGCTGGACGTCTACACCGACCTGCAGCATCGATGTAGCTAGCAGGACGTCGATTGCCGGGACCCCTCTGTTTCGAATTGCCTCGCTTAGTTGCTCTTTCTCCGCGACAGGTCCGCCGCGGAGGACATCCATCGCGGCGTTCGTGTCGAAACGAGTACTGAATGGTCGCTCTAGGTCGGCAAGAGTGGTCGCAATACGACTGCTCGGCATGCGGCTGGTCAATTCGGTAACCAGGGGACGCCTGCGACGCGTTCCAACGGACTGGGAAGTCAATCTGTCCGCAATGTCGTCCTCCACCAAACGGCGCATGCCCGCCAACTCTCGCGTCGACGTGAAGTAGTCAACAAGAGTCATGTAGGGGTCGGCTGCGTCGCCGTACTTGTCGAACAATCGTTGACTGTGTTCCAAGAGCGCCGCTGCAACCCGAATTTCTATGGCTTTGAATCGTTCACCGGTCGCGCAGATCCCGCGGTAGCGCCGACTTGGGGTAGCAGGACTTGGCGACACAACAGTCGAGAAGAAAGTCTCACCTGCGTCGAGTACCTGTGGCGGAAATATCGACAGGTCGCGCGCGAAGACTTGTTCAACTTGGTCGCGGGCCCGTCGCACGGTTGCGGTCGATGCCACCAGCACCGGCCTAATTGGCTTTCCATTCTCAGTTCTGGTGCACAGCGCATCTATGACAGTCTCGTATAGTCCGACCATCGAACCCAGAGCGTCGGCAATCAGGTGCAACTCATCCTGAATGATGAGGTCCGGTGGGCGCAGCGCCATCACCGGCTGCGCGGTGGTCGACGGCAGCGGTCCAGCTTTCGGATGTCGTCCTGTGCATTTGTCGTTGTCGGGGCTGATGTAACCGTGTCGTGGGCAGCGTTGATTCACCGTGCCGAAAAGTGATGCGGTTGATGCACGCCAGGGGAGCTGTGCGAATTTGTCTACGGTGCCGATCACCAGACTGGGAGTCAGTCGGTAGATCTCTTCGTCGGTGACAAGGACCGGCAAGCCCTCGTCCGGTGAGTTGCGTGGGCTGTAGGCGCAATCACCCTCTGGATCACTGCAAAAGAGCAACACTCTCCTGCGCTTCTCGTGCGCGAGTAGGTCGCGACCCGCAGACAGGCGAGATCCACACCAGGGGCATGAGGCAAGCTGAAGGGGTCCCCCCACCGCGTCATCCTGGCCCTTCGTGTCTTCGATCGCGCGACGAGCCTCGCTGAAGGAGTTCGGTGTCACCGCGCTACCCACCCATAGCCCGATGCGGAACGGGGTCGATCCCCAGCGTGAGTCCCCGGCGGAAACACGTTCGCGGCGTAATATCTCGCAGGCGCAGATGAGTGCCGTAGCACGCTGAAACTGTTGTGCAGTAAGCAGTCTCAGCGTGTAGCGCATCAAGACGGCCACTCCGTCTGTGCCGTCCCTCGCGTCCGAGCCCTTACCGACGACACCTTGGAGGCGGCGGAGCCCCAGCGTGTATGCGGTCAGTCCGAGGTAGGCCTCAGTCTTGCCGCCGCCAGTGGGAAAGAACAGCAGTTGCGCCTCACCGATCTCGTCTCGATGCGCATCGGGGTGGGAAGGATCGGTGAGCCCCGGCAAGCACAGCAGCACGAACGCCAATTGGAAAGGCCGCCAGCTTCGTTGGCGAGGTACATCGAAACGACGAAGTAAATCGCTGACTGTTGCAGTGGGGTCGGCGGTGCGTTCTCGGACCATCTCGCTGCGCACGCGCTGGAGGGCCATCGCCTGATTGGCGAAACGGAACGCCTCCCTGGCGTGGGGATCATCCCGCAGCAAGGTGATCGCCCTGTCGAGACGATCAGCCATGGTGTCTGCGGTGTCCAGCGCGATAGCCCCCGCCGGTCGGTAGCGGCGAATTTCGCTATCGTCGAGTCTCTCTCGCTGGTCGGCCAACCACCGACGGTAACCGGTGGCAAGCGGGCGGAGGGCTCTGTCGAGGTCGTCGCGTGCCAATTCAGGACTGCCCAGACGGGCCATGTCGGCGACCAGGCCGGGCATACTCGCAGGATCCCCCGGGACGGTTAGGGCGACGTCAGCAGCCGGAAAGCTCGTCGTACTGAGCCGCCAGGCGCGCACCTCGCCGTCGCGTACATCAGGGTCGACGGCGCACTGGCGACCGTGTGAGTATTCACGGCGACCCCTATAGAGAAGAGCCAAATGAAGCCGCTCAGCGTCCTGCTTGGCGGGAGGCTCACTCGTGTCGGGGTCGTTATGGGCCAGAAACACTGATGCAAACCCGTCGAGAGCTGTGACCACCAGGCCGACCTGGTAGATCCGTGCCGTGTCGGGGCTGGAGTCGGGGATTCCCTGATCGTTCACCAGGGCCAGATCGACCAGCCGTACCTCTCCGCGGTCCCTCACGGTTGCCCGCAGAACAACTCGCTCTTGGTCTGAATCGATGGGCGTCGGAGCTTGCTCGGCCAAGGTCAGGTCGACCTCTACAGTGCCCCCGCGTGGTGTACGCCGCCACACACGCCGTGGCTTTCCCTGTGCGGTGACATGGACTTCAGACGCGGTTGGTGTGTACGAACCCCAAGATGCAGTGACAACGATCTTTTCCACATCAAGGGGGACTTGAAACGACAATCCGATCGCAGACGCGGCCATGGTTCCAGTGCGAGCGCTTTGCGTGACGGGGACGTCGTCGCCCGGAGATCCTGTCGCGTCCGTGACCTCGTTGTCGACGAGATCGGGGTCAGCGTCGACTGCTGGACCGTCGGCCGAATCTTCTTCGTCGGTGGAGCTGACGGCGGGGGCAGGTTCCGACGGTCGGGTGCGAGGAACCAGTCTGCCGATGAGATAGCGCTCCGCTGGCGGCACTCCCGGAGGGAGTTCTTCCTCATCGCCGTCGCGTGGCCCGAGGAGATCGCGTTCGAGCAATTGTTCCAGCTCGGCGCGGACGTCGTACGAGGATGTGGGGCCTGCAGCTGCAGTGTCAATGCTCATCTCTGGTCACGCTACTAGCTGACACCGACCGGAACGGTTTGAATCGCTGCGGAATCCTGAACGCCGAGCAACCCGGTCGTGGGGTTCTGACATTAGAGAGGTTCAGGCCTAGGAGTGCGTCGTCTCCCGCTGGGTTCGACCAGTTGCCGGACAAGCCCGCTTTTCAAGCAGATGACATCGTTTTCGGCTCAGGCAAGGGCTTGAGCCACTGCTACCACTCCAGCTCGACGATGGTTTTCCTCAAGAAGAAGGTCGAGCAATTCAAATCGCGCTCGGGGAGACACGGTCCAACGAATGCCAATTTTTGTGGGGTGATGTCCAATCTCGAGGTCGATATCCCACCCGTACGACGCCATGACCGCACGGTCGATCTCGGAATGTATTTCGCGGAGATCAAGTACTGCTGGATCGTGGTCCGAAGGGTCGTGCACGTGGTTATAGGTCGTTGTCAAGCCCCATCCGCGTCCAAGCATGAGGGTCCTCCTCTCGGAATCGAGGCGTTTGCCAAGCAAGCTGAGCGCTGGAGTCACCGAGGGGAGTGGGAATGAAGCGAATACATCAGTGTGAGCGTAACTGATGTCTACCCGCATAGTAGCCGCGTAGCGAACTGACCATATGAAATGAAACGACGACGACATCGCTGCCTGAAATGCATAGTCCTCTGTGGCGAATATAACTGCTTTCTGATCAAAAACTTGCCTTGCCGATACTCGCACTGGCTGGAGGGCATTGCTGGTCTGCGCCATTGCGAGAACCAGTTCTAGGGGGGCTATTGCTGCTTCAAGGCCAATCCGGTATTGCCAAAATTTCCACCACTCGTTGACCATCCTTGGATAGCGCTGACGATCTTGCTTATTCCGAGCGGGTCTCACTTCTCTTTCCACGATATCGATAAGCTCTGAAAATTTTCTGGCTTCCTCAAATGTTCTTTCCTCAAAGCTTATAATCCAACGGCTGGCGGTGCAGTCTGGAGTTTGATTTAGGTCTTTTCCATTTATGTACGGCTTTAGAATTATACGGCTCTCGGGATTTTGCTCAAGTAAGTCTCGTGCGGCGGACGGCGACATTGTGAAACCAACTCCAAGAACATTGTGACCCTGGAATGCGAGGGATTCGTTAGAGGTAAGTTTTTGAGGGCGTCCCGATACTCGGCCCTGTAGCTCAAGATCGGCTCCGATAAATGGAACAGACTCGCCTGCCAGCTCTCGGAGGCCAGCGGGGGAGACCGGAGCGCGGCTTGCCCACAGGTCAATAATTTCGAGATTCGCGCTAGTGCTTGGCCATGGGTGGCTGGGGTTCCCGCGACGAAACGTGAAGCCACGCGTGGCGATTTCCGACAGCCCAATTTCAAGGGAATCGCCCTGCACTAGCGTATTTGTGGTGATATACCCAAGTTGCCCCTGGCTATTTAGCAAAGCGGACGCGCGGAGGACGAAACGCGCAGCGAGGTCCCCGTTTCCTCGCTTTCCTTGACCGTCCCAATGCTGAAGAAAGGCGGCGTAGTCGAGTCCTAGCATGCCGCTGATTTTCTTCCCCCCAAGAAAGGGTGGATTTCCGACTATTGCGTCAAAACCTGGGGAGGTTGTGTCTGCAAAAACTTCCGGAAATTCTAAAGGCCACTGAAGAGGACGACGAACGCACGCGCCGTGCGGGCGACCGCCCTGCACGGCGGCAATCTGTCCTCTGAGATTTTCTGTCCAGTTTGGAGCGGCGGCCTCAACTGTCATGGCAAACGAAGCAAACGCAATGTCGATCTTCTTTGAGGTTTTTAATTCCGCGGCACGTAGACCCACCCCGACTAATGCGTCGGCGAGGGCATGGAGATTTCGGGTGGTGTGGCGCGCTTTTGCGAGGAGCCCTAGCTTGGTCTGCACATCGCGGCCGGTGGTGACGGGGTGAGCGGTGATCATGCGCCGAAGATCAGCGGCCGTTCTAAGCTCGTCCTCACGTAAAAGAGTGTCGAATGTCGCAACATTTCTTGGCGAAAGATGGAGGTGCTCAAGTTGGGTGAGGCTAGTAATGCCGAGCAGGCTGTCCCCCACCACAAAGCGATCGTCTAGAAATCCAAATGGGCGTTCGCGATCCATCGTCACAATCCACAGGGACAGCTTTGCCATTTCGACTGCGAGAGGATTGATGTCGACGCCGTACAAACAGCGGTCGGCGACTCTACGTCGGGCATCGAGGGACAACTGCTCTACCTCCGCGTCAGCTGAGAATCGTCCCTGTTTCGAATGACGAGCGGTCAAGACGGCATCTGGTCGACCTTCTTCCTGCCAGGCGTCGATGAGTCGGTCCGCAAGGTAGCGGCATGCTGCGACGAGAAAGGCACCCGACCCCATTGCTATGTCCGCGACCCGAAGGTCAAGAATCTCCGTGGACGGGCGAATCTTCCACGAGTTGCGGTCTGCCGTCTCAAGGGGCCCGGGTCGGTAGACTAAGGGCTCGAGAGCATTGTCGGCGACTTCCTCTGCCAATACCCGAGGCGTGTAGTGAGCCCCGGTCGACGCGCGTCGAGTAGACGGCGCGATGAATCGACGTCCCTTGGTGATGACCGCCGGCCTTCCGAGGGAGTCCCAACGCAATACCGGGGCGACCGGAAGTACCTTGTCCGCAAGGTCGCCACCGACATGGCGTCGGAGGGCGTCCAATTCGTGTTGAGCGAGCGCAGAAGCAAGGTCGTTCTCTAGGCGGCTCTCGCTCCGGCCGGTCCTGGCTTTCAGTTCTGCAGCCAATTTCGGCGGAGTCTGTAAAAGCCATTTCTGCAATTCGGACAGCCGAAGCTCGCTGGGTTCCTTACCCTTCGGCCAGTCTTTAGACCGGATCAACTGAAGTATCGGTTCGGGGGCGGTTCTCACCTCCAGCTCCAGGAGCCCTTCGTAGACGTATCCAATCTGCTCGACGTCCAGCGCGCGGAAAGTCAATCTACGTCGCTCACCGCCCACCTCGACGTATTGGACGGCACGAAGCAGCCGCAGCACTGTGGCGTCGTCGACCGCCGGCGGGAGGCTCTCTGCACCTTCGATTCCTGTGCGTCCCTCCAACCAAGGAAAGCGGGAGGGGTCGAACAAGGCACCGCCATACGCGGGAAGTCTGAGATCTTCGTGCGCGACGCCTGCGTGCAGGGCTCGGCTAGTGGCGAGCAATCTATGCCATGCACCGGTACGGTGCTCTAACGTCTGCGCACCGGAGAGGGATTCGACAGCTTCGAGTTGTTCTACCAGGCGGCTCGCGCTGTACGCGGCTACATAAATGTCGTCATCACTTGGCAGTAGTCGTCGCTCCTCCGCGAAAAGGAGAAACACGACCCGCATCATGACCGTGACTACACCGTCATATAGGTCATCATCATCGACTCCCTGAAGGACCCCCGATTCTGAATCGAGACGGTCCAGCGTCTCGAGCAGCAGCTCGACGGCGTCCCGAACTTGAAGGCCGAGAGTCTCGGTGACCTGTTCCTGCGCCTCGAGGCTCTCCGCGAACAGCTCGGGCAAGGTGTCGTCATCAGCGACTGCGAGAAATCTGGACCGTTGCAGTAGCGCCACGAAGGCAGCGAACGATTCCGGTGGGACTGCCCCGGCTTTGGTTGACATCTGATCTGTGAGGATCGCTCCTCACGGTG
>NZ_JASHKS010000066.1:0-11685 GCF_030056835.1 Rhodococcus sp. IEGM 1372
CAAACATCCCTAATGATCAGGCCCGTTGCGACCACCGCTCGAATCCGCCCGTAGTCTGCTACGAGTTTCCGTTCACATGCGCGTAGCGCTCAATCGCTCCCAGTCGGCTTCCGTCTGATCCGCGTACAGCTGCGCGAAGCGGCACAGCGCAACCTCGAGAGCATCGGAATCGCCGGTGTAACCCGAGATCATCGACGCGCCACTGGTGCGCGCATGGCCCTTGGCCAGCAGTCGGCCCACCACCCGTGCGTAGTCGACCAGAGCGGGCGCATCGATCGACGACAGGTCGATCGTTCCCTTCATGTTGCGGAACTGCCGCACGTAGTACTGCCGTCCGGCGATGGTCGTCCAGCCCAGCAGCGGATCGCTGACGGTCTGCAGATCCTGCTGATACTCCACGACCCGCTGGCCCTGATGATCGTGCCAGGCCGATTCGCCGTGCACGTACGGCGCGAGCACCGAACGTCTGGCCTGCTTGAGCTGCAGAAACACCACATCGTCCTCGCTGGTGCCCTCGAGCAGAGCCACGTACGCCCGCAGTCCGACGCTGCCGACGCCGACGACGCGGTGCGCCACGTCGATCAACGTGTATCCACCGAGCACTCGACGCCAGTGCGGGGTGAGGGTGAGCAGGTACTCGTCCAATCCGACGGCGAGAAGTTCCTCGTCCCGCGCCGAGATGCGGGTGGTGATCGGCGGCTCCTCTACGATTCTGCGCTTGCCCTCGTGCTTTTCGGTGAAGCGCGGCAGAACGCGGTCACTGGTGCGTCGACGCGCTTTCTTGGTGGCGCGTTTGATCTCCTTGCGCAGCGAACCCTCGGTGGCGTCGCGCTGCAGTTTCTCGGCCGTCAGGCGCTGGAACGATCGCGACATCAGTGGCTCGTCGGCAAGTCTGGCCACCTCGATTCGGTACGCGGACACACAGGCGGTGACGGCGTCGCGGCACTGGTCCTCGGTGCGGCCGTTCTGCCGCCCGGCCACCCAGATGCTCGCGGCGAGGCGTCGTAGATCCCATTCCCAGGCTCCCGGGTGGGCCTCGTCGAAGTCGTTGAGGTCGATGACGAGGTCGCGTTCGGGGGACGCGTAGAAGCCGAAGTTGCCCAGGTGGGCGTCGCCGCTGATGACCGGGTTGATGCCGGTCGACGGCAGCATCGCCACGTCCCGGGCCATGACTATGGCCGTGCCACGCAGAAAGCCGTAGGGGGATTCGACCATCCGCTCGAGGCGCGTCGGGATCAGCCATTCGATGCGTCCCTGGTGGGAGTATTCGATCTGCTTGACCGGGTCGGGTCGATCCGCCGGTGGGGTCCAGTCACCCAGGGAGGCGATCGGTACCTTCTCGCGGAGGCGTCGACCCAGTTCGTAGCGTTCGGCGCGGGGGAGAGGACGGGCGCGCAGCGAGGCGAACGATGCGCTGTCGACATCTACCGAGTCGGTGACGACCGTGTGACCTTTTCCCAAGCCGGACATGTGAGATGACACTAATCCGTCCTCGGCCGTGCCGACGACATCGGCCGATCCAACTCCGAATGGGGTGGCGTCTGTTCACTCGGGCCGCCCTCGCCGATAGTGCTGGACCACCTTCGCTCCCATCGGCACCGCGAACAGCATCATGAACACTCGGATCACCTGGGCGGCCACGACGAACGTCACGTTCGCACCGGTCGATGCCGCGATGGCCAACACTGCGTACACCCCACCCGGGGTGGTGGCGAGGTAGCCCTCGTATCCGCTGGTGCCCGTCGCCGAGGCCAACCACAGCCCCAACATCGCGCACCCGACGGTGACGGCGATGATGAGCAGCAACGCGGACGGCAGCACCCGCGAGATGGATTTCAGGCTCGCGACGGTGAATCGCAGACCGGCTTGCCACCCGATCACGATGTACGCCGCCCACAGCAGCAACGTGGGAACACTGGCGTCGAACGAGAACCCGAGAACGTCGGCGCACGTGGCGACGATCAGCGGGCCCAGCAGCGCCGGAGCGGGAAATCGGAGTGCCAGTGCGAGCAGGACTCCCACCCCGCCGCAGACCAGAACGAAGGCCAGGTCCACGTACAGCGGAGCGCCGGAATCGGCGAGCATCGTCGACTGACCGGGTTGTGCGCGGAACAGCAGTGTCGCCACCAGCGGCAGGGTGGTGGTGACGAGAACGACCCGCAGGTACTGCACCACCGCCACGACGCGTTCGTCGCCGCCGAGTTCCTGGGCAATGGCCACCAGCCCCGACGCGCCGCCCGCGACCAGTGCCAGCGCACCGGTCAGCGAATCGATGTCCTTACGCAGTCCCAGCAGCGCGCCCGCAGCGATGGACAACACGAGCGTTCCGACGCATGCCAGCAGCACCGGCAACCAGGCGTCGCCCAGTGAGCTGAGGGTGTCTCGCTGCACCAGCGTTCCGATCTCGACACCCAGCACCGCCTGAGCCACCATGCCGAGTCGGCGCGGCAGCGGGGCGCGCTCGGTTCCCGTGGTCGGTGCCCAGCCGGCGAGCGCGAAGATCATCGCCACCAGCAGCGCGACGAACAGTGCTGCCGACGGAATCCCCAGAGCATCCGCGCCGACGGTCAGGCCGACCGTGACGAGAATCAGCAGCGACCAGCGAATCAAGAAGGGCGCTCGATCTCACGAACCTCGGGCGGCAACCCCCACTCGGTACGGCCGAGGCGGCTGAGCGGAGCGATGGCGTCGAACTCGGGCAGTCCGTCCTCGGCCAGATATTCGGGACGCACGGACAGGGCGACGACGGTGCCCATGACGACGAAGCAGTTGCCCACCTCGACGACGCGATGCAGTCTCGCCTCGATGGCGATCGGAGCGGCCGCAACGCGCGGTGGTGTGACGACGGTGCTGGGTTCGCTCTCGATCCCGAGCTCCTCGAATTCGCTGACGCCGTGATCGAAGCTCGCCGAGCTGCCGTTGACCTGATCCACCAACGGAGCCGTCGCCAGATTGACGACGAACTCTCCGGTGGCCTCGATGTTGCGCAGACTGTCCTTGCGGCTCACCGAGGTGAACTGCACGACCGGCGGTTCCACCGAGGACACCGTGAAGAAGCTGTACGGCGCGAGGTTCGCCACACCGTCGGCCGAGACGGTGGAGATCCATGCGATCGGCCTGGGGACCACCGACGCGGTCAAGAGCTGGTAGAAGCGGCGGGGGGAGACCTCATCGGGCCGGAAGACTGTACGCACACGTCAATACTGTCAAAGCCCGGTTGCGGCGGCTGACCGACGCATCTGACACTCTGGATTCTGTGAATCCGTCCACCGCACAGGCCACCGCAGTCGTCGACGAACTGGCGCGCAGCGGGATCCGAGACGTCGTGTTGTGCCCCGGCTCGCGGAACGCCCCGCTGGCGTTCGCGTTGCAGGAGGCGGACGTTGCCGGCCGCTTGCGGTTGCACATGCGGATCGACGAGCGAACCGCGGGCTTTCTGGCCATCGGCCTGAGCCTGGGCAGTGGTCAGCCCGTTCCTGTGGTCATGACGTCGGGAACCGCGGTCGCCAATCTGGGGCCTGCGGTTCTCGAAGCGAACTACGCGCGCATCCCGCTGATCGTCATCAGCGCCAACCGCCCGTACGAGATGCTCGGCACCGGCGCGAACCAGACCATCGAGCAGCTCGGTCTGTTCGGATCTCAGGTACGCGCGACGATCAGCCTCGGACTCGCCGAGGAAGGACCCAAGCAGAACAGTCAGTGGCGCAGCGCCGTCTCCCGCGTCATCGCCGCAGCGCGCGGCGCACGCTCCGGCAACGCCGGTCCGGTGCACTTCGACATCCCGCTGCGCGAGCCACTGGTGCCTGCGATCGGCGACCCCGGCGCGCGTCCGGAGGGTCGGCCCGACGGGTTGCCGTGGACCTCGACCACGCAGGCGACATTGGACGTCCCCGTCGAACTGGATCTGACGGTCGACACCGTGGTCGTCTCCGGTCACGGCGGCGCCGTGCGTCCGGAGCTGGCCGGGTTGCCGACCGTCGCCGAGCCGACCGCCCCCCTGCACGGAATCCCGTTGCATCCCTTGGCTCTTGCGCAGTTGAAGCCGCGCCAGGCCGTCATCACCGGGCGGCCGACGCTGCACAGGCAGGTCTCGGCGCTGCTGGCCGATCCGGCCGTGGACGTCATCGCGCTCACCACCGGTCCGCGCTGGCCCGACGTCTCCGGCAACGTGCTGGCCACCGGCACCAGAGCGGTCACCACGGGCGCGCCCGACCCCGCCTGGATCGCCCGCTGCGCCGCGCTCTCCGAGAGAGCCGAACTGGCTGTGCATCAACAACTTCGAGAGCACCCCAAGCCGACGGGACTGCACGTGGCGGACGTGGTCATGTCTGCGCTGCAGCCCGGAGATCAGCTGGTGCTCGGAGCGTCCAACCCCGTGCGCGACGCGGCCCTGGTGGCGACTCCGAACCCGGACGTGAAGGTTCTCTCCAACCGCGGCGTGGCCGGTATCGACGGCACCGTCTCGACGGCCATCGGTGCCGCGATGGCCGGAAAGCGGCGCACCGTGGCACTTCTCGGTGATCTGACATTTCTGCACGACGCAGCGGGCTTGCTGATCGGCACCGGTGAACCGCGTCCCGAAGACCTGACGATCGTCGTCGCCAACGACGACGGCGGCGGCATCTTCGAGCTCCTCGAACAGGGCGATCCTCAGTACGCGGGGGTGTTCGAGAGAGTGTTCGGTACGCCCCACGGCATGGACCTGGGCGCGCTGTGCGGTGCCTACCGCGTGGAGCATCGGCTGGTCGACTTGGCCGATCTGGCAACCGAACTCACCGGACATGCCACGGGAATCAGGGTGCTGGAAGTGACCACGGAGCGATCGGGACTGCGTGATCTACACGCAGCGATTCGGGCGCGTCTCTAGTTCTCCTGCGCTGCAACCCATTCGAGGGTCTGGCCGGTTTCCTGGTCGATCATGTCCTTGATCATCTTGTTGATCAGGTCCTCGATCTTGCCGCCCACGATGGGGATCTTCACGGTCGAGTCACCCTTGACGATCAGTTTCGCGCCGGTGCCGTTGGGGCGCAACGACAGGGTGCCGTTCACTTTCGCGGGCAGACCGGTGGTGCCGCCGGTCAACGTCCCCTCGGCGTGGTCGCCCTCGAGCGGCCCCCAGTGATCGGTGCGCGAGACGATCAGCTTTCCCTTGATCACCTTCGTGACGAAGCCGGGGAGTTCGGACGTGCCGACTTCTTCGGAGATGTCGACGGTCAGGCCACCGTCGTCGTGCTTGGTCAGCTCGTACCCGTCGGTCTTCTTCGCCTTGGCGAAGCGCGCCATCCACTGGTCCTCGCTGGTGAGTGCTGCGTGCACGTCAGCGGGGGGATTGGACGATTCGACGGTGAACTCGAAGCTGCGCGACATGAGTCCAGACGCTACCCGAGCCGAGTCGCGTCGGCTGCGAAGTAACCTGATCGCTGTGACCGATACCGACAGAGGCAGCCGAACGCTGCACAGGGCCCGGCTGGTCGTGCTGGTGGTCGCCGTCGCGATTTCTGTCCTCGCCGTGCTTCTCGTCATCGGGGCCTGGCGCAACGACGTCACCATCGACTCCGACAAGGGCACCGCCACC
Organism: Rhodococcus sp. IEGM 1372; assembly: GCF_030056835.1. Lineage (NCBI taxonomy): Bacteria > Bacillati > Actinomycetota > Actinomycetes > Mycobacteriales > Nocardiaceae > Rhodococcus > Rhodococcus sp. IEGM 1372. The sequence continues at coordinate 5,576 of NZ_JASHKS010000066.1, forward strand.
GCCGAGGTACTGTCCGCGGGCAAGCTGCGCTCGGCCGTCAGCTTCATCACCCCCGACGGCGTGACGCACAACCCCCCTCTCGGCGTGCTGTACCCCACCAATCTCGTCGCGGGCCAGCGCATCGAGGTCGAGTACTACAAGGCCGACCCGGACGTCGAGTTGGTTCGCGTCGCGGGCCGCGACGCCACCGTCGCGATCGTTCCGGCCGGATCCGTCATCGTCGTCACGTGGCTGATCGCCGGTCCGGCGCTGTTCTGGTTACGTCGCAAGGAGGCCGAGAATGCGTAACGCAAAGCATTTCGTCCTCGCTGCCCTCGGTTCGGTCGCCGGGTTCGCGCTGGTGAACTTCGGAAACATTGCGTCCTCGATCGTGGTGATGGTGCTCGCCGTGGTGTTCGTTCTCGTCCTGACGACGCCGGTGCTGTATCCGCGATCTCTGTCCGACGACGCGTCGCGCAATCAGGCAACGGAGAAATCGGTGCCGTTGATCTACTGGCGTCCGGGATGCATCTTCTGCTTGCGGTTGCGGGTGGCGCTGCTGCTGCGCGGAAAGAAAGCCGTGTGGGCGAGCATCCGCCAGGACCCCGCTGCGGCCGCGCGAGTGCGATCGGTGAACGACGGCAACGAGACGGTTCCCACGGTGTTCGCGGGCTCCGAACATCGCACCAACCCGGATTCGTCGTGGGTGCTCGCGCAATTCGTGTGACGTTGGCCCACACGTAACGTTGTCCATACCTGGCCGACGGCGGGGCCGCCCACACTGAGGATCGTGCGAGTAGCCATCGTTGCGGAATCGTTCTTGCCCAACATGAACGGCGTCACCCACTCGGTGATCCGTGTCCTCGAACACCTCGACAAGACGGGGCACGACGCCATCGTCATCGCTCCGGACAATCCATCCGGTCCCAGAGCCGCGACGTGGCACGACAACGTTCCGGTGCACCGGGTGCCGTCCGTCATGGTCCCCAAGGTGAGCTCGCTGCCCGTCGGCGTCCCCGGGCTGGGCATGGTCTCGGCGATGCGCGCCTTCGCCCCCGACGTCGTACATCTGGCGTCACCGTTCCTGCTCGGAGCGGGCGGGCTGGCCGCAGCCAACCGGCTGGACGTCCCCGCGGTCGCTGTTTATCAGACCGACGTCGCCGGTTTCGCCGCCAGCTACGGCCTCGGCCTCACCTCGAAGGCCGCGTGGCGCTGGACCAGGAGACTGCACAGAGGCGCGGCCCGCACTCTGGCCCCGTCCACCTCGGCCGTCGACGCGTTGGAGTTGCACGGCATTCCGCGCGTCCACCGGTGGGCCAGGGGAGTCGACGCCGTTCGCTTCGCACCCTCGGCCGCATCGCAGACGCTCAGAAGTCAGTGGGGAGCAGGCGAGAAGCTGATCGTCGGCTTCGTCGGCAGGCTCGCCCCGGAGAAACACGTCGAGCGGCTCGCCGTACTGGCCGCAGACCCGTCGATCCAGCTGGTGATCGTCGGCGGCGGACCCGACACAGCGGCATTGCAGACCCTGATGCCCGGGGCGATCTTCACCGGCCAACTCGGCGGCGACGAACTCGCTCGGGCGTACGCCAGCTTCGACATCTTCGTCCACCCCGGCGAACACGAAACCTTCTGCCAGGCAGTGCAAGAGGCCCTCGCCAGCGGCGTCCCCGTCATCGGACCCGACGCGGGAGGCCCACGCGATCTGGTCTCGCACTGCCGCAACGGATACCTGCTGCCGGTCGACAAGTTCACCGAACTGCTGCCCAGTGCCGTCGGAGCGCTCGCCGAACCCACCACCCGCGCCCGCTTCGGCGACGCAGCCCGCAAATCGGTACTGCACCGCACCTGGCCTGCCATCTGCGACGAGCTGATCTCGCACTACTACGACGTGCAAGGCATCACAGCGCCGCGGGTGCAGAAGATCGCTTGAGTAGTCTGGACTTCGTGGCCCAGACATCACGCGCAACCCTGGCAAAAGAGCCCCACGAGGTGGCGTCGATGTTCGACGGCGTCGCCCGTCGATACGACATCACCAACACGGTTCTGTCGTTCGGACAGGACCGGAGTTGGCGCAAACTGACTCGGCGCGCCCTCGATCTCAAACCTGGCGAGCGGGTACTCGACCTCGCCGCAGGCACCGGCGTCTCGACCGTCGAACTCGGGCTCAGCGGAGCCTGGTGTGTGGCCACCGATTTCTCCAAGGGCATGCTGCAGGCAGGACTGCAGCGAGGCGTTCCGATGGTCGCAGGCGACGCGATGGCACTGCCCTACGCCGACGCCAGCTTCGATGCCGCCACCATCTCCTTCGGCCTCCGCAACGTCTCCGATTTCGACGCAGGCCTGCGCGAGATCGCCCGCGTCACCAAGCCCGGCGGCAGGCTCGTCGTCTCGGAGTTCTCCACGCCGGTGTTCGGGCCGTTCCGCACGGTGTACATGGAATACCTGATGAAGGCGTTGCCGAAAGTCGCTCGCGCCGTGAGCAGTAACCCCGACGCCTACGTGTATCTGGCCGAGTCCATCCGCGCGTGGCCGACGCAGGAGCAATTGGCGCAGCGCATCGCCGACGCCGGTTGGATCGACGTGCAGTGGCGCAATCTCACCGGTGGAATTGTGGCTCTGCACAAGGCAACTCGACCCTGACGCGATTCACGTAAAGGGCGGCCGGGAATCGATTTTCAGTGATCCGCTTCCCGATGCCCGCCACGTGCGGGCGACGAGATCGCTGTCCGCTTCGGTGATGAGGTTGCCCATGCAGCGGACGGCGACTTTCATCAGTGCCCGCGAGCGCATGCCCACCGGACCCGCTGCGGGCAGGAATCTCGGCACCGTCAACAGTCCGGCGAGGCGTCGAGCGATGGAGAAGGACTGCCCGTAGTGCTCGCGGAGCAGGGTCGGCCAGGCGTCGGTGAGGTCGGGGTGATCGAGCAGGTCGACGACCATGCGACCGCCTTCGAGTCCGTAGTCGATGCCCTCGCCGTTGAGTGGGTTCACGCAGGCTGCGGCGTCGCCGATGATGGCCCAGTTGGTGCCTGCGATTCCCGAGACCGCGCCGCCCATCGGCAGCAGCGCCGACGCCACCGAGCGCAACTCCCCGCCGAGGTCCCATTCGCCGCGGCGCTGGTGGGTGTAGAGGTCGAGCAGTGGCCGCAGCGCTCCGGGTGCCGGCCTCTTGGCGGTGGCCAAGGTGCCGACGCCGATGTTGATGGTTCCGTCGCCCAGCGGGAAGACCCAGCCGTAGCCGGGCTGCAGTGTGCCTGCGGCGTCACGTAATTCGAGGTGCGAGCTGATCCACTCGTCGTTGCTACGGCCCGAGTCGATGTACGCGCGAGCGGCGACGCCGAATGCGGTGTCGCGATGCCATTGCCGCCCGAGTTGCTTGCCCAGGCTCGAGCGGACACCGTCGGCGACGATCAGTGTGCGGCAGGAGATCTCGTGTGCTCCGGTGGCGGTCTGGAGGGTTACCGAGCGGACCGAATTGCCGTCTCGGGTGACGGCGACAGCCTTCGCGCCCTCGGCCATCACGGCCCCGGATTCGACTGCGGCGACGCGAATCCTGTCGTCCAATTCGGTTCGGGGAACGGCACTTCCGACGGTGGGAAGGGACTTGCTCGGCCATTCGAGTTCCAGTTCCTGCCCGAACCCGCTCAGTCGCAGTCCTCGGTTGCGCGCTTTGCCGCGCACCCACTCGCCCAGACCCAGCTGATCGAGCTCGGCGACGGCACGTGGCGTCAACCCGTCGCCGCACGTCTTGTCGCGGGGGAACACTGCCGCGTCGGCCAGGACGACGTCGTGGCCGGATCGTGCGGCCCATGCCGCAGCGGACGATCCTGCGGGGCCCGCGCCCACGACCAGAAGGTCGGTCGCGGTGGGTGGGGCGGGGTGGGAAGAGGTCACGTGTTCCAGTATCCCGATTTCGACGAACGGGTGCGCCGAGGGTCTCCGGTCGACGCCGTGTGAAGCGTCACCTGTGGTCGGTGACACCGTCCCACCGGTGTGCACGCTAGGTTCACTACGGTAGAAGGCGAGCAGTGGCGCTTCGCCGCTGCCGCCGGCATGTCGACGACAGGACAGGGACCAACATCGTGAGTACAGACGACGCTGCCGTAGCAACGGTCGTTGCCGGAGTCGACCTGGGTGACCCGGAGCTCGCGCGAACCGTCGCCGACGGCCTCGCACGCGTCGAAGAACTGATGATCAGCGAGCTCTCCGACGGTGAGGAGTTCCTCACCGAGGCCGCTCTGCACCTGGCCAAGGCCGGCGGAAAGCGCTTCCGACCCCTGTTCACCGTGCTGACCGGTCAGCTGGGACCGTCGCCGACCGATCCGGCGATCGTCACCGCGGCCACGGTCGTCGAGCTGGTTCATCTGGCGACGCTCTATCACGACGACGTCATGGACGAGGCGTCGATGCGTCGAGGTGCCGAGAGCGCGAACTCACGCTGGGGCAACAGTGTGGCGATACTCGCAGGCGACTACTTGTTCGCGCATGCGTCTCGTCTGGTGTCCACCCTCGGACCCGACGCCGTCCGCATCATCGCCGAGACCTTCGCAGAACTCGTCACCGGTCAGATGCGCGAGACCATCGGGGCCAAGAGCACCGACGATCCCGTCGCGCACTACCTGAAGGTCGTGTGGGAGAAGACCGGATCGCTCATCGCCTCGTGCGGACGCTTCGGCGGAACGTTCAGTGGCGGCGACGCCGAACATGTGGGACGCCTCGAGCGCCTCGGTGACGCCGTCGGTACCGCCTTCCAGATCTCCGACGACATCATCGACATCTCCTCGGCAACCGAGCAGTCCGGAAAGACTCCCGGCACCGACCTGCGGGAGGGCGTACACACTCTGCCGGTGCTCTTCGCGCTGCGCGAGGAAGGTGCCGACGGCGATCGGCTGCGCGAGATCCTCGCCGGTCCGGTCACCGAAGACGCGCTGGTCACCGAGGCTCTGGAGCTGCTGCAGCGCTCACCCGGCATGGTCTCGGCAAAGAAGACACTCGGTGAATATGCCGCGCGGGCACACGCAGAACTCGCCCTGTTGCCGCAGGGTCCGGCCAACGATGCCCTCGGCCGCCTGGTGAACTACACCGTCGAGCGCGTCGGGTAGTCGGCTCGGACTTCGGGCCGGGAACTGCCGGTCCAGGTGTTTTCGTTGAATCGGGTAGGAAGACCCGGTACGAGGAGGCATCTTCAGTCATGAACGGTTACGCGAACGGTGCGAAGACTTTCGGCCTGTTGGTCGGGATGTCGGCGCTCATCGTGTTCATCGGTTCGCTGTTCGGTAACGCGACCATTCTCATCGGCTCCATCGTGTTGGCAGTCGGCGTCAACGGCTACGCGTACTTCAACAGCGCGAAGATGGCCCTGCGGTCGATGCATGCGGTCCCGGTGACCGAGCTCGAGCAGCCGGCGATGTATCGCATCGTGCGCGAGTTGGCGACGGCCGCTCATCAGCCGATGCCTGCGCTGTACGTCAGTCCCACCAACAACCCCAACGCGTTCGCCACCGGCCGCAACCCCCGCAACGCTGCGGTGTGCTGCACCGAGGGCATTCTGCGGATCCTGGACGAGCGGGAACTGCGCGCGGTGCTCGGGCACGAGCTCTCGCACGTCTACAACCGCGACATCCTGATCTCGTCGGTGGCCGGTGCGATGGCGTCGGTCATCTCGGGTCTGGCGAACCTGGCCTTCTTCGCCAACATTTTCGGCGGACGCGGCAACGGGGGCCCGAACCCGCTCGCGTTGCTGCTGGTGTCGATGCTGGGGCCCGTTGCGGCCAGCCTGGTTCGCCTCGCGGTCTCTCGCTCGCGTGAGTACCAGGCCGACCAGTCCGGGGCCGAGCTGACCGGTGACCCGTTGGCGCTGGCGTCGGCACTCCGCAAGCTCGAGCAGGGAGTGCAGCTGGCACCGCTGCCGCCCGAGCCGCGGTTGGCGGCGGAGTCGCATCTGATGATCGCGAATCCGTTCCGCATGGGCGACAAGGCCGGGCAGTTGTTCGCCACCCATCCGCCGATGGCCGACCGCATCGAGCGACTCGAGCGGATGGCCGGCCACCGGCCGTATTGAGCGGCTGCGCCGCATGTGAGCAGAAACTCGTGACGGGTTCACGTGGTCGTCGCAACGAGCAGTCGTTTGT
>NZ_JASHKS010000091.1:0-844 GCF_030056835.1 Rhodococcus sp. IEGM 1372
ACGGAAACTAACCGACGCCAAGGTCGGATCCACCGTTAATCTGACACTCCCGACGGTGTTCACTGGGCCGGCTGGCGGAAACGTGGAGGCACTGACACTGAAGGGTGGTGTCGTCTGCCGCGCACCCGTGGACGCGGACTACTCGGGAACTGTCGAGTTGACTTGTGATGACGGAACTTCGATCGGTGCGTTGGGCTCCGCACTGACATCAGCCGGTGTCGCTGCGTCGACAGTGGATGGAGTATGGGTGCCAATACTGACGCCGGGGTGGCAGGCAGTACCTGTAATTGCAGCGACGCGCCGGTAGCTCAGCCGGAATTGGGTCAGAACAACCTCGGCTCGTCGAATCCCGGTACACCCTCGATACCGAGTATCTTTTGTTTGGTATTCGTACCACCCGGTGCCGAAAAGCCGCCGACTTCCGTACCGGCACCGAGTACCCGATGGCACGGGACGATAATTGGTACAGGATTGCGTCCCAGCGCACCGCCTACGGCCTGGGCTGCGCCGGGTTGGCCGAGTCGGCGGGCGATGTCGCCGTACGTGAGTGTCGCGCCGCGGGGAATCCCACTGCATACGGTGTACACCGCGGCGTCGAACCGTGAGACGTCCAGGACCAGCGGAACGGGGCTCATGTCGACAGCACGTCCATCGAGCAGGGCGACGATCCTCTCGATCGCGTCGGCCGCGAGAGCGTCGACCGGTCGTTCCACTGCATCGAAGCCGGCGAGGTAGTCCGTCATCGCCTCGTCCGATGGTTCGGGCAGGGCGACTGCGACCACGCCGTCATGACGAGGCTCAGCGAAATTCCCCAACCGCGCTCACCGAAATTCCCCACTCGTGA
>NZ_JASHKS010000067.1:0-11538 GCF_030056835.1 Rhodococcus sp. IEGM 1372
GGGGTGGGGACTTTTACCTGGCCACCAGCGGGGACATCGACATGGCCATTGACATCGCAGCCGATGTTGCTGGGCTCGCTGGCTCCTTGGTTGTCTCGGAACCAGGTGACGCAGGTTTCCGCCGCCAGACGTCGATCCTTGGTGAACAGGTAGCCGTCGGTGCAGTCGTCGAAATGAGGGGCGAGGTACCACCGATCGAGCTCGACATACTCCGTGGAGTAGTCGGCGAACATCAGATGGCCCAGTTCCACTCGCGAGCGCCGGACCATGAACACATCGTCGGCCATGACGATCAACTGGGCGCACACCACGTCGTTCTCGTCGTCTTCGCTGGGGATGTAGTCACTCGGACCAAGGTCAATGATAAGTGCGCACGGTTTGTCCGCGAGGGACTCGGTCAGCCACTCGGTCATGTAGATCCATGAATCGACCTCGATCCGCGCGCCGGATGCGGTGATGAACGCAATCAGTCGAGCGCCGGGTTCGACGGATGCAGCAAAGCCGTGAAACGTCTCTCCCTGAACGTGAAGGTTGAAATCCTCGCTGTCGTTGCGATACAGAGTCTTTGCCGAGATCGGTGCAATGTGCACGTCGTCGTCCTGCGTGACCTCAACTGCCCATCCGGTGAAATCGTGTTCGAGGTCGGTGATGACGACGAATCGCTCCGACGACATGAATGAACCGAAATGCCAACCAGGGGAGACTGTTTCCGATGGAGGCGCGGTAGCCGGAAACGATCCGCTGACAGGGTATTCGTGGCGGTAGAACCGTGCGCGACTCACCCGGATGCGGGCAATGGAGAACTCGTTACTCAGGAGGTGCGCTGTCTTGGAGGACATCTCCGCCTCATCGACGCAGTTTCGGCCGGACCTGGGAATGTTCAGCTGAGCGCTGCCGCTTCCCGTCGATGTCGGGTACGAGGTCTCCCCAGGCAACGAGTATTGATCCAGATCCCGGCCTGGCCAGGGGTTGGGCACGACCTCGAGCGTGAGGATGCAGTCGTCGGCACGGCTTTCGAGCACCTCCGCAAAGTTCGGTGCCAACCAGTGGACCGCTTGCTCGCCGTCGTTCCACAGGTCGGTTCGGCAGATCTGTACCGCCTGGACCGGCCAGTGCACTTCGATGTCGCGAGCGACAGCGACGCCGGCCGACCCGGCGGCGAACCACCCGGTGTCTGGGATCTCTACGACGATCTGGGCATGCCCGGTGCTGCCTGAACGCACGCGTGCGTCAACAAGGTTGGGGGCGCTCGAACGTATTGACTGCAGAGTGGATTCGCCGAACTCGGCGGCAGACACGTCGAGGTCGATGGCCACCGTGTAGCCAGGGTCGCCAGGGGGAGTGCCATCGAGCCCGAACGCTCGCCGTTCGGTCAGCGAGTCCGCTTCGTCGACCGTCACGGAATTCCAGTCTTCGTCTTCGTTTTCGATGTCGATCTCGTCGTCGATGATCCAGGTCGAGCGCTCGACGTCGTAGCGTTCGTACGTGTCGAAGTCGGCGTCGCTCACACGAGCGACCGTCACGGTGTGGTCGCCGTCGTACGAGGCGTAGTAGAAGTACTGCGCGCCGCTGATGTCTGTCACCCAGTTCTCCTCGTTCTTGTCACACACGCACCGTGTCGGAAAAATACGACTCGAACGCCGGTCAGAAGAATCTGTCGCCGGTCTTGGGCGATTCGCCGAACACGAAATGGCAGTGGTGGCACAGCCAGTACCCTCGATTGTCCCAGTGCCGATGAGTTTCTCTGTGGAACTCCCATGGTGATTCGATCTGCGGAACGTCGGTCATGTAGGGCTGCGAGAAGTAGCCAACCGAACGGCGGAACGAACACCGTGGACACGGTGGGTTCTCGGAGAACCGAAAGTCCAGGTAATTGGTGAATCCGCCAGCGCTCATACGCACGTAGCAGTTTGTGCACAACGCTGTTGACCAGTCCGAATAGTGATCACCTACATGCGAATTCGCTTCACAGACATAAGTGTGGATCCGCTCGCGTGCGTCGGGCCCCGCCAGCCAGATGTTTTCGTCGCAGTGCGTGCATTGTCCGCCGCTGTTCATCATTACGCGTGCGGACTCGGCTGTGGTGGCCGATTCGATTCCGGCTTCGTACAGCCGTCCTCCCCATCGTTGAGTCCCCAGAGTCTCCAACAGATAGCGGCCGGTGCCGTGATCGAGGGGCCCCGGATGCGTCGGCAGGGACAGCCACTCGGGTACCTCTGGCAGGGTGACGAGGTTCCATTTATCGGCGACGGTGAACCGGTCTGTCGCAGAGTCCCATCCGATGAGCTCGATGCAGCCGAACACCCTCGGCTGCGTCTCGATGACCGTGATCAGTACATCACCCGGAGACATCCCGTCGTCGTATTCCCACGGGTCGTACCCGCACCTCGGATCCATTAGGGCGATGACGGCGTCCTTCCACGGAGCGCCGTACGCGATGAACGCCCGCTGCCCGGCGAAGAGCTGCATCGGCTCCGGGGGGAGGATCAAGGGGCCTCCTCGGACATTGAGTTGGGTAGTTCCTGAGCAGAGGCCATGACTCGGTTCTACCAGCTGCGACCTGTCGCCCGCAGGCAGTGCGCATAGTTCGACGGATGTTCGCGACCTCTGGTACCTGCACTGGAACTACCGATCGAACTCCTGCGGGCATCTGTGTCGTGTGCAATCGTCGGTATCGGTTCACCGCGACGATCCGACGGCACGGAGGGACATTGCGCGCGCGATCCGGAGTTCGGGCGTCCAGTAGACATGCTCGGCGCGTTACTTGCCGAGGGGGAGGCAGCCACGCGCACCTCGGAGGCCCTGCGCACCTCGATCAGAGCGTAGATCCAGTCGATTCTCGACAGGCAGACTACATTCCGCGCAGGCTTCTCCTGCGACCATGTAAGGAGGTGCAATCGCGCAAGCAATGGGTGCTGCAGCGACCTCGGTGCGTTTCCGGCTGCGGAATGATGTTTACGTGTGCGAGTCTGGACACAGGTTGGGAACCGAGAAAGTTGGAAGGGAGTTCGGTTTGCTTCAGGTTCTACCCAGCAGCAGCCACGAGTCGACCCCACTCTATGGTTCGCAGATCGCAATCGCGCTTGGAAACCAGACGCGTTGGTCCTCCTTTGCGATACGCGCTACGCGCGGTTACGGTTGTGCAATTGAGTTGCTTAGTCGGTCGGTGCGCTGAGCCATGATTGACCGCCAGCAAGCTCGCTTTGACAAGATTACCGCGCTGATCGACGCCGGGTTGATTGCAGACGCGTCAGACGTCCTCAAGCGGGATAAACCGTTGCTGACGCCAGCGCAACACGATCGATTAAGGCGCAGAATAGACGCGGCTAAGCTGGCAAGACAAATGAGAATCAATGATGCTAAGCCGAAAAGACAGCTTGTGGTGGGCGGTACCGAATTGTCGAAACCCATCGAGGCATCAACATTGCAGATTGAAAGTTTTAAACCCCTCACAGCGAAGTCACTCCAATCGTTGCTTTCGAGAGCACAAGACGGTAAATGCCCGGACGACATACTTAATGCGCTTAAACAGCTTGAACCCGCGGAATTAGGACTAATCCGCGCAAGGTTTGGCATGGGCGGTGACGCTCCACAGACACACGAGGAGCTGGCAAAGACGACAAAGCTGAGCCTCAATAGGATTCGCATCATCGAGGAACGTGCGCTCGGGAAGATCACGCGCCATCTGTCGACGCTCGGTGCGCTGCGTCCGATTGACGATTTGACGCAGTCTTACGGCTACCTGCTCGCGCCGGACCCGGAGCCAAGGGTTGACGATCACATTCGGGCCGTGCCGATCAATCCCGACAAGGCATCTGCAACCACGATCTCGGAGCCCGATGTTGTCGCGAAGATCGCTTGCGGCGACTCAGCGCAAAGCACCGGCGGCTCGACGTCCGAACAAGTAGAGCAGCCTAGTGATGCGTCCGCGGCGAGCAGTTTCCAAGGTGAATGCGACGACCTGCAGGAACTTTTAGACTTGCTCCGTCCGGCCCCGTCTCAAACGCAAGATGTCATGACGTCAACGGTGGTCACTGAGGACTCCGTGGCAATATATTCGGTTTACAAGGGTATCAAGACAAAGGCGCGGTTGTACCCGACTATCGGCGCGGTGGCTATTTTGGACGGTCCGCTGGCAGGTCGTGACTTCGCGACACCAAGTGGTGCCGCCAAAGCAGTTGTGGCTTATTACAGTCCAAGCGTCAATCCTTTGCGAAATGGATGGGCTTTTTGGCTCGTCCACGACGGCTCTGGCAGGCAAATTGCGATGTATAAACAAACATGATTATGATCCCCGCGACCGTCACCCGCCAATTCTCGCAAAGTCGATGGTAGGAGACTAGCGGTGGGCCTGCAAATTTCGTCCCACAAGGGCACCCACTGGTTTTCGTGACTTCAGTTTTCGTGACTTCACGCGTAGGGCCGTCGAAACAATGGAATGACCAGGTGCTGTAGGAGATTGCATACTTAGTGGGGAACGAACTTCGGTCTTCACGCCAACTCTCTGATTGCATACTGAGCCCACCAGACGATCCGCGTCGAGATCCGAGAAGCCGTGCCCGACCCAGGTTCGAGCGTCGCCGGTGTGCTCAACCTCGTGCAGGAGATCGGCACCACCCAACCGACCGCCCGTCACGTTTGTCCGACTCTGCCGCTAGATTGTCGGTACAACGTTCGAGTGAGGAGTGCGGTGACCGTTCACAGCGATGAGGTCGGCGGAAGAGTCCGTCGATTGCTCGAGTTCCTGCGCGAGACGGTCTCGGCTCGGTCCAAACCAGTCCGCGCCTATGGGCCGACGACTCGGCTTGAGTGGCTCTATCGACGTGACCGTGATGTCCAGGTCGATGCGAATGCAACGGCAGGCGAACTAGCCGTCAGAATTGTCCGAGTCAGTGTCGAGCCGCCCCCGCAACTACCCGCAGAGCTCGTCGATGCGGTGCAAGGTCCGATCGACAGGGCCGCTGAACCGCCGACACTCGCGCGCGGAGCCGGTTCAGCCGAGTCCGAACTTTTTCGATCATGGCTTACCGAATGGCAGGCATGGGCGGCCGACGACGTAAAGAAGCGTCCCTTGGCGGAGTTGTATCTGTCGGTCGATCGAATGCGAGAAGAGTCGCATACACAGCCTGAGACGGTCGAAGTCGTTCTGGCGTCAGGACTCCTATCGGCCACAGTGTCCGGAGTATCCGTCGATGCCCATCTAGTGACTCAACCGGTGGAGATCACTAGGGACGAGGACACCGGAGATCTGCTGGTCAAGTTGACGGCTGGAAGCAGCCCTCGGCTCGAAGACCGACAACTGTTGCTCGGGCTGAAAGGACTACACACGGCGTCAGCAGCATCCCTTGCGCAGAAACTCGGAGATGTCGCAGGCTCACCGATCGCACGCTCTGTATCTACGATTCTGAAGGAGTGGTCGAATTCGGCCATCTCCAGCATCACGTACGTCGCTGATCGACACGTGCCACCTGCTGCGCGTCGCGGGACAGTCCGTGAGTCACCTGCGTTGCTGCTTCGTCGTCGAACCGGCTTTGCGCTCGTCTCCTACTACGACGCCATGATTGCTGCGTTGAACGACGGTGCCGATGTTCCAATAGGACTCCAACAGCTCGTCGAAAGTATCGAGTCGACAGACCGGCTTGACTGGTTGGCGCGTCCCAGCTCAGAGCCGCCGCCAGAGATCCTTTTTCCACTCTCCGCGAATCGCGCTCAGTCCAGCATTATGCAGAAGCTCTCACTCGACACGGGTGTGGTTGTCGAAGGGCCGCCCGGAACGGGAAAGACCCACACCATCGCAAATCTGATGTCTGCGTTGCTTGCTCAGGGTCAACGAGTTCTCGTCACCAGTGAGAAGTCGCAGGCATTGCGCGTGCTACGAGACAAGTTGCCGTCGGAACTGCAAGACCTGTGTGTGTCGATCACCGACCTCGCCAAGGGCGGGTCGGAAGAACTCGACCACAGTGTCTCGGTGATCGCCGGCCGCCTTGCGGATTTCGAGATCGCTCAGGCGGACCGGAATATCGAAAAAATCGCCGGGGATCGTTACCGAGCGATCAACAAGAAGCACACCCTCGAAGAAGCTCTGACGTCGACGAGGTCCGACGAGTCCGAGGTCCAAAATTTCGGCTCGCACTACGAGGGGACCCTGTCGGGAGTGGCATTGCAGCTTGCTGCGTCGGCCGCAGAGCTGGCCTGGGTGCCGGGTCCGCTCTACACAGAGTCGCCGCCCCTCACCTCGGCGCAATTTGCTGAGCTCGCTGGTCTGCTGGTCGAGAGCGAGCTTCATGCGGCGGACCGCCGCGAGCAGTCTTTTCCGGACCTGTCCACAGTGCTACCGAGCAAGACCGTGGTCACTCGACTGTACGACGGTGCAAGCAGTCGGGCTTCGGTATCTGCACTGGCTGATCTCCCGACGGCGGAACTGCGCCGACTGGCAGCACTGTCTCGTCAGGTTCTTGCGCGCTGCACGCAGCTGGATGGGGACCTCCGTGCTGTGCTGGACGGTGTGTTGTCCGGTTCGCTCGGTTACCTGTGGACGAGGGCACGCGAGGCGTCAACCCTGCTCGACGATGCGAAATCCGCCGACGCAGTGGTCGGTACAGCGAATGTGGTCGTCGACAGAGTCGACCTCGTTGCTCTGGAGACGTACGACGCTGCCGCGCGTCTCTACACAGAGGGGCGGTTCGATACCCTCCGGTGGTTGCGGACGCCGAAGGAGCAGACCGCGGTCGACGAACTGGGTGCGACAGCCACAGTCGACGGCGTTCCGGCTCAGGGAGCCCAGGCATACCGCGTTGTTGCAGAACATATTCGTGCGCTTCGTTCGGTAGACGAGGCCGCATCATTGTTGGTGGACATCGGTCTTCGAGTTCCGAACCGAGAGAGTCGAGCGGCGCGCATCAACGAGGTGGACGGTGCCGTGCGTAACGTGGCACTGGTGCAGGACGTCGTCGAGCGGATTACAACGATCTCGGATGAGCTCGAAGACCGGGTGGCACTGCGAACGCTCGACGGCGTGGAAGGGCTGCTGTCGGATATCGAGAGGGCACTTGCGGGCGCGAATGCACGCGACGCGCTGGAGCGGCTTGTGGTGATCGCTGATGGTTTCGACGCTGCCACCGGCGGGGCGAACAGCACAGAAGCGCTCGCACTCTCGGACGCGCTCCGCACCGCCGACCGCGAGGCATTCGACGCTGCGGTACGTGGATACGCACGCGCGAGTGTCGAACAGCAGCAACAGTTGTCGATGGATGCACTGCTGCGGGATCTCGATGCAGCAGCACCGACACTTGGTCATCTGGTCACGAGCGACCGCGTCACCGACTGGGTGGCTGTTGCCGGCGATTTCGAGGATGCATGGGCGTGGAGGTGGGCGAACCAGCACGTCGAACAGCGTCTCGTCCGCCCCGAAGCATCGAACCTGGACGATCTCTACGACGATGTAGATGGAGAGATCGCCCAGCTCACCGCGACACTGGCGGCCGAGAAAGCATGGCGAGGGTGTCTGCAGCGGATGACGTCACGGGAGATGCAGGCGCTCCGCACATACCAGGAGAGCGTCAGCAATATCGGTGATGGCAATACCAAAATCGCACAGCGATACCGAGCCTCAGCACGGGCAGCCATGCAGGAAGCGCAGAGTGCTGTTCCGGCGTGGATCATGCCGATCGGGCAGGTTCTGTCTTCGATTCCCGCGCAGCAGAACGTCTTCGACGTCGTGATTGTCGATGAAGCGAGTCAGGCGGACATCAGCAGTCTGTTTCTGATGTGGCTCGCACCGCGGGTGATCGTGGTGGGTGACGACAAGCAGTGTGCACCGGATCGAGTACAGCAGGTCTCCGACGACACTGTTTTCGAGCGTCTGGACTCTCACCTCGGCGATCTATCGATGCACGTCCGGAACAATTTCAGCCCTCGCTCGAGCCTGTTCTCGCTTCTCCGGAGCCGGTACAACCAGCGTGTGCGGCTGCGTGAGCATTTCCGGTCTATGCCGGAGATCATCGAATGGTCGTCGAAGCAGTTCTATCGAGACACTCCGCTGATTCCGGTTCGGCAGTTCGGAGCGGAGCGCCTGCAACCGCTCGTGTCGACCTACGTCGAGGGTGCAGAAACGGCGGGGTCGAGTGCGACCCTGGTCAATGAGATCGAAGCGCTTTGCCTAGTCGAGAGACTGTGCGAGTGCATCTCCGATCCTGACTACGACGGTATGACTTTCGGAGTCGTCGTCCTGCAGAGTCGGGCGCAGGTCGAGTTGATCCGCTCACTGATCTCGGAGCGTATCCCGGCCGAGCAACGGGACAACCTGCGTTTGCGCGTGGGAACGGCACCCGAATTTCAGGGCGATGAGCGAGACGTTGTGTTCGGATCGATGGTCGTCGGCGCGGGATCATCGAACAATGCGTTGACCAACGAGATGTGGCAGCGGCGTTTCAATGTCGCTGCCAGCCGCGCTCGCGATCAGTTGTGGTTGTTTCATTCTGTTCGGGCAGAGGATCTCTCACCGCTGGATCTGCGGACGTCGTTGCTCACCTACCTGGAAGCTGCGCCCACGGTCCCGGTTCCGGAGATGCCGCAGGTTGTCGACGAGAAAGTCCTCCACAGCGATTTCCTATCGATGACGGCGCAAAGGGTGTTTGTCGCCCTGCGCGATCGCGGATACCACGTCAATTCTGCTGTCGAGATCAACGAACTCGTCCTGGATCTCGTGGTCACCGGTGTCGCATCGAAGGTCGCGATCGAATGCCATGACGACCGTACGCGTTCGAGAGACGTTGTTGTCGAACGCCTTCGACGAGAAAGGGATTTGAAGCGGTGTGGGTGGACGTTCGGAAGAGTGCGTGCGTCCCAGGTGGTCGTCGACTTGGACACGGCACTCGCCCCGATCATCGAAATTCTGGACGCGGTCGGAATTCTTCCCGGCGAAGTAGAGATTGCAGAGGCTGGCCGGGATGCGAGCTGGAAACCGGTTGTACTGAACGCGAATTCCAACGAGGATGCCCTTCCTGACGAGGAGCCGGTGACTCCTGCTCCGGTTGTGGATACCGTGGTCGCGCCTTTGCCTACGGTGATCGAGGAAAACTATCCAGCCAGTCCGACTTCCGTTCAGGTCGTCGAACTCGAGCCGGGGGAGACACGACCGCCGAAGTTCGACGGGTCGCGCGAGATTCGGGTCGACTCTCGATACTCGACCCCGCGACGGTCCACCCCGGTCAAGCGCGTGCCGGTGACGACGCGTCCTTCGCCGGCAGTCATGCCGAAACGGGCACCGTCGAAAAAGCCCGTCGTAACGACAGCACCTGTCGCCGCGGCGACGGCGGGTGTGGGTATCGAAACGCTCCCTGCCGCGGTGCAAGCGGGATTGGCATCGCTGCCCGCAGCATCGTTGTCGACGGGCCGCGTCATCGCAGTCGCTGCGGCGCGTCGCGACGCGCCACTGACGTTGCGGCGTTGCTCGTTGATCACGGGCATGACCCCGATCGCTGCTCAGCAGCTGCTCGCTGACTTGGAGCTCACGAAGAAGCTCGTGCGCAGACATCGACGCAATGGCGTTGCCGAGTGGGTACGACCCGAGGACGCGGCATCATGACGGAATTGAGGGCTTGGCAGAAGGAAGCATTCGAGGCCTGGCGAGGGGCTGGCAATCGCGCCATCGTCGAAGCAGTCACCGGCACCGGTAAGACGCGTGTCGGTGTGGCTGCGATCGTGTCGGCGCGGAGCCTGAACCAACAGGTCCTCGTAGTGGTGCCGACCATCGACCTCCTCGAGCAGTGGCACACGGAGGTCAAACAGCAACTTCCGTCGGTGTCGGTCGGGAGGCGGGGGAACGGGCATCGCGATGACTTCCGGCACAGCAGCGTTCTGATCACCACCATTCAGTCGGCCATCATGAAGGGTGCCCCTCAGCCGCGTCCCGGTGCCTTCATGATCGCGGACGAAGTCCACCGCTACGGCACCGACGGGTTCGCGCGAGTCTTCACCGATCGTTACGACCATCGCCTCGGATTGACGGCCACACTGGAGCGCCAGGACGAAGGTGTGGACACGCACATCCTCCCGTACTTCCAAACGAAGATCGCAGGATGCGACTTCGCCCGTGGCCGACGAGACAACGTCCTTGCTCCCGTCCGCGTGATGACGGTTGCCATCGACTTCACACCAGACGAACGTGCCAAGTTTGAGGAACACGATGCGATCGCAAGAGATGCGCGCGAGAATCTGATCAGCAAATACGACTGTGTCGCATCGCCTTTCGGTGAGTTCATGAAGGCCGTGACGAAGCTCGCCGAACAACGAGACCTTCCAGAAGGTCGACTCGCCAGCCGGTACTTGTCGGCATTCAGCAAGCGACGCTCGTTGCTGGCGGACTGCCTGGGCAAGATCGATGCGCTCGGAACGTTGGCACCGGCATTGGCGAAGTCAGATCGGTCGATCGTGTTCTCCGAGACCAAGGCGTCGGCCGAAGCAGGCTCGGCCCTTCTACGAGAGCGCGGTGTGCAGTCCAGCGCTTACTCCAGTGGACTTGATCGTTTGGCCAGAACTCGAGTGCTGCAACAGTTCCGCAGCGGGGCACTGACGAACCTTGTCGCACCCAGGGTGCTCGACGAGGGAATCGACGTTCCTGCCGTCGATGTCGGCGTCATCATCGCCAGCAGCAGCTCCCGCAGACAGATGATTCAGCGTATGGGTCGGGTACTGCGGCTCAAGCCCGGAGATCGGGCCGCGGCATTCGTGATCATCTACGTGCCGGGGACCATGGAGGACCCGGCGCTCGGCGCGCACGAGGCGTTCTTGGAGCAACTCCTCGACATCGCTGAGGAACAGGTAGATGTCCCCATCGCGCAAGCGTCAGCGCTACTAACGGAATGGTTGACGCGACCCGTAGAACCCCAACTGAAACCGGTGCTCGTCTCCTCCAAGCCGCCGACGTTCATCGAGCCTGTTGCCGCTCCTGAACTGTCCCGGCCCCAAGGCGGTAACACTTCCGCAGCTGTTCCGCCCACCACTCTGTCGAGTCCGACTGCAGTGCAAACAGATTCGGTAGCAGATTGGATAGGTACGTCCGACAATCTCGATCTGATGTTGCGGTATGCCGCGACGTTGACGGCGATAGAGGCTCGGATTCTCGTCGATGTCTTCGGTTTGGGCGGGCAACAGCCTCGATCGGCGATGACAGTGGCGAGATCAGAAGGCGTTCCGATCGAAAGCGTGGCCAAGATACGAGAAGGAGGGATCGTTGCTGCGCGGGCCCTGGCCTCCTGAAGTCTTGCGGCGTGCCAGGTTTTGACAGCCCCAGCGAAAAAATGTTTGGCGACTTAGCCGCCCCCGCCGGTTGGTGGCTGCTTGGCCTCGGGAGCGTGCTTGGTTAAAAGTGCCAATTGTCGCTGGTGAAGGCACCAATTATGTTTCACGCGGATTTGACCTTTTCGATTCGCCGATTTATTTCCTCAGCCAGCCAGATCATCGAGCTGCAGTCCGCTCCCTTTTGACGGCGCTCATCGAAATTCCCCACTGACGCTCACTGAAATTCCCCACCCGTGT
>NZ_JASHKS010000068.1:0-10364 GCF_030056835.1 Rhodococcus sp. IEGM 1372
CTCCCCGGTAGTCGGAACTGAATTACTCAGTCCAACTTCCGGGGAGCGGTGCACACACGTCTGAGCGCGGCAATGGTTCATTCACGCAGAACCTGCTGCTGCGTGAATGTTCCATTACAGGCGTCTCGGCCGTTCAAGGGTCCATTGACGCGGCGGGGAAGCAGACGCGGCAGTGGGAAGCAGGTTCGGTCCGCTAGAGCTTGCGGGCCGAGTCGATTCCGAGTGACATGCCGACCAGTCCGCGTTCGCGGACTGCCAATTTGGCAGCCACTGCCTCCAGTGCCTGGGCAGCCGGCGATTCCGGGTTGCTCAGCACGATCGGCGTTCCGGCGTCTCCGCCCTCCCGGACGGCGGTGTCGAGGGGAATCTGGCCCAGTAGCGGAACGCTCGCACCGACGGCCTTGGTCAGTCTGTCGGATACGTCCTGTCCGCCACCGGATCCGAAGATGTCCATCCGGGTACCGTCGGGCAGCTCGAGCCACGACATGTTCTCCACGACGCCTGCCACGCGCTGACGCGTCTGCAATGCAATTGCGCCCGCTCGTTCGGCCACCTCGGCCGCGGCCTGCTGCGGGGTCGTCACGACGAGGATCTCGGCACTCGGAATGAGTTGGGCGACAGAAATCGCCACGTCACCGGTGCCGGGCGGGAGATCGAGCAGCAGTACGTCCAGATCGCCCCAGAAGACATCGGCGAGGAACTGCTGCAGTGCGCGGTGCAGCATCGGCCCGCGCCAGACGACGGGGGTGTTGCCCTGGGTGAACTGCGCGATCGAGATGAACTTCACTCCGTGCGCCTGCGGCGGCATGATCATCTTCTCGACCTGCGTCGGCCGCGCGTCGTTTCCAAGCATCCGGGGCACGGAGTGACCGTAGATGTCGGCGTCGAGCACACCGACCGACAGCCCACGGGCGGTCAGTGATGCGGCGAGATTGACCGTCACGCTGGACTTGCCCACGCCGCCCTTGCCCGACGCCACCGCGTACACGCGGGTCAGGGATCCGGGTTGCGCGAAGGGAATGATCGGCTCCGCGGAATCGCCGCGCAGAGACTTGCGTAGTTCGGTGCGCTGCTCGTCGTTCATGACGTCGAGTTCGACCGTCACGGTGCCCACGCCGGCGACGTCGGCGACGGCGTTCTTCACGCGATCGCTGATTTCGGTCTTCATCGGGCAGCCGGAGGTGGTCAGATAGATGCCGACGCCGACCGCGCCGTCGTCGGAGATGTCGATGCTCTTGACCATCCCGAGGTCGGTGATGGGTTTGCGGATCTCGGGGTCGATCACCTTCGTGAGCGCGGTCCGAACGTCGGATTCGGTCAGTACAGCCATTGCCTCATGCTAGGCGGTGGGTTGTGCGCCGATGGACAGCAGGGCAGGCGCGGGCGCGATGTCAGTGAATGCGGGGCAGCTGGTCCGAGGACGGGACGATGCCGGTGGCGTAGCCGGCCGACCACGCGAGCACGTTCGCTACGTAGGCCATCGAATTGTTGTAGCGCAGGATCGCTTTGGTGGTCGATCCCAGATCGCGCATGTCGGTGCCGTTGTCGCACAGGTACATACCGGTGGCCAGGGCTGCGTCGAACAGGTTCTGCGGGTCGGAGACACCGTCGCCGTTGCCGTCGGCGTGATAGAGGTTCCACGTCGAGGGCAGGAACTGCATGGGTCCGACAGCGCGGTCGTATTCGGCATCGCCGTCGAGCGCCCCGCCGTCGGTGTCACGAATCACCTGGTTGCCGGCGAGGGTTCCGTTCAGCCGGGGGCCGAGGATGGGCTCGTGCAGCTCGCCCGAGTCGTCGACCTTGCCGTTGTTGGCGTGGGTGGATTCGACGCGGCCGATGCCGGCGATGACGGTCCAGCTGATACCGCAACCGGGTTGCTGCTGGGCCAGGATCCGCTCGGCGTTCTTGTACGCCGAGACGTTGACGACCGGGATGGCGATGGGGCTGACGGCGAGGTTGGTGGGTAGCTCGGGTGTGGGCGGGATCTCGGGAACCGGCGCGGGTGCGGGGACCGCGGCGGGCACCGGCTGCTCGGCCTGAGCCACCGGCTGCGCCTGCTGGTCCTGGGCGATCGGCTGCGGAGTCTCCACCACGGAGTTCGATTCCTGGGCGGCCGGGGTGGTCTTGGCCGAGACGAACGGAATGTATTCCGTGGCTCCGGCGCTGGTGGCGGCGGTGACGAGTCCTGCGGGGACGAGACCTGCCAGAGCAATCACCGAATTCCGTCGGACCTTGGAAGTCGATGCTTTTCTGTGACGACCCACGCGTGCTGTACCTCCTGATTTCCCCGGATGACAACCGGGGCCCGACCGATGACCGGGATCGAGGGTACCTGATTCGAGACTGTTCCGTTATCGGGCCGTTACAGAGCGGGCCGCTACGTATCGAGGTCGGGGACCTCCGGGGTGCCCGAGTCGTCCTGCACCCTGGCGGCGGCCTTCTTCCGTGCTTTCTTCGGAGTCGCTGTGGGCTGGCCCGTCGCCTGCTCGAGGAGCGCCTTGATCTCGTCGAGTTCGCGGCGCAGGTAGTCGCGGGTGGCGACCTCGCCGACCGCGATCCGCAGCGATGCCAACTCGCGAGCGAGGAACTCGGTGTCGGCCTTCGTCTGTTGTGCGCGAGAACGGTCCTCCTCGAGCGAGACGCGGTCTCGGTCGTCCTGCCGATTCTGGGCCAGCAGAATCAGCGGAGCTGCGTACGCGGCCTGGGTTGAGAACGCGAGGTTGAGCAGGATGAAGGGATACGGGTCCCACCTGAGATTGACCGCCACGACGTTGAGGAAGATCCAGACGATCACGATGCCCGTCTGGATTGCCAGGTAGCGGCCGGTACCGAGGAACCTCGCGGCCTTCTCGCCCGACCTGCCGAGGTCGAAGTCCACGTTGACGTTGAACATCCGCGATCCGCGCGGAGTGTCCATTCTCTGGCGTGCTGTTTCTTTCACTGTCCGGCCACTTCCTGATCTCGCCAGTCCTCGGGCAGCAGGTGATCGAGGACGTCGTCCACGGTCACGGCCCCGACCAGGTGGTCCTCGTCGTCGACCACCGGGCCGCAGACGAGGTTGTACGTCGCGAAGTATCTCGTCACGGCGGTGAGGCTGTCCTCGGGCGACAAGCGCGGCAGCGCGCTGTCCACCACGCCGCCGACCAGACTCGCCGGGGGTTCTCGAAGTAACTGCTGCAGATGTACGCAGCCGAGGTACGGCCCGGTGGGAGTGGCGGTGGGCGGCCGCACCACGAACACCAGTGAGGCGAGCGCGGGCGTCAGGTCGGGGTTGCGTACCCGGGCGAGAGCTTCGGCCACCGTCGTCGATGCGGTGAGTACGACGGGTTCGGGGGTCATCAGACCACCGGCGGTGTCGGGGGAGTGTTCGAGCAGCCGTCGGACGGGTGCGGAGTCCTCCGGATCCATCAGTCGCAGAAGCGATTCCGCTTCGGTCTCGGGCAGCTCTCCGAGGAGGTCGGCGGCGTCGTCGGGGTCCATGGCCTCGAGCACGTCGGCACCGCGGTCGACGCCGAGGTAGTGCATCAGCTCCACCTGATCGTCGTCGGGCAGTTCCTGGACGACGTCGGCGAGCCGTTCGTCGTCGAGGGCCCGTGCGACTTCCATGCGTCGTTTGACGGGAAGCTCGCGCATCGCGTTGGCGACATCGGCCGCGCGCAGGTCCTCGAACTGCATGAGCAGCTGTGCCACACCCTGATCGGGCATCGACAGTTCGTTCTGCGTGAGTCCCTGCACGTGTAGCCAGTCCACGACGTGGATGGCACCGCGGCGCGCCAGGCGCTGACGTTGCTTGCGTACCGCTACTCGCGCGACAACCCAGTCCCGCGTTCGGGTGAGCTCGATACCCAGATCGACGACGATGGAATCGGCGTCGTGCAGCTCGTCGAGCTCGGGGTCGTCGACGCGCACCTTGGAGTCGAGGATCTGGGCGAACACCAGGATCTCGTTCGCGCGCTGGGTGAATCGCCGCAGACTGACGTTGCCGGTCGTGAGTTGAACCGAGTTGGGCTCGATACTGGTGACTCTGAGCATCGGTACGAAAATTCTTCGGCGCGTTGCCAATTCGACCACGAGGCCGAGGACTCTGGGTTGCGCTCTGCCGACCCGCATCGAGATGACCACGTCGCGAACTCGGCCGATGGATTCGCCGTCGGGGCCCAGGACGCCCAGGCCGGCGAGCCTGGCCGCGAATACCTTGCTCAGTGCTGCCATGATGGCAAGGTTAGAGGTTGGGCGATACAGACGATGAATCAGACAGGGGTTGTGCTGCAGTGAATGCGTCGGGCCTACGGAGATCGGTGCTGGCCGTTCCGGGCAGTTCGGACAAGATGATCGCCAAGGCCAAGGGACTGCCTGCCGACGCGATCTTCCTCGATCTCGAAGACGCCGTCGCGCCCATCGCGAAAGTCGAGGCCCGCGCACGCATCGTCGATGCTCTGAACTCCGATGGCTGGGGCGATCAGATCAAGGTGGTACGCGTCAACGACTGGACGACGCAGTGGACGTACGGGGACGTCATCGACGTCGTGTCCGGTGCCGGACGCAATCTCGACGCCATCCTGCTGCCGAAGGTGGAGTGCGCCGCGCACGTGCAGGCGTTGGATCTGCTGCTCACCCAGCTCGAGAAAGAGCACGGACTCGACGTCGGAGCCATCGGAATCGAGCCGCAGATCGAGAGCGCCCGCAGTCTGCGCAACATCGACGAGATCGCGACCGCGAGCCCGCGGGTGCAAACCCTGGTGTTCGGTCCCGCAGACCTTATGGCCAGCGTCAACATGCGCACCCTGGTCGTCGGCGAGCAGCCGGTCGGTTACGACACGGGCGACGCCTACCACCACATTCTGATGACCATCCTGCTCGCCGCCCGAACACACGGTCTGCAGGCAATCGACGGTCCGTATCTGCAGATTCGCGATCTCGACGCCTTTCGCCGGGCGGCGGGCCGGACGGCCAGTCTCGGTTTCGACGGCAAGTGGGTGCTGCACCCGACGCAGATCGAGGCCGCCAACGAGATCTTCGCGCCGCGTCAGGCCGACTACGACAAGGCCGAGATGATTCTCGACGCGTACGAGTTCCACACCTCCGCGGCGGGCGGCGGTCGTGGCGCAGTGATGTTGGGCGACGAGATGATCGACGAGGCGAGCCGCAAGATGGCGCTCGTCGTCTCGGCGAAGGGACGTGCGGCAGGAATGACGCGCACGACGACGTTCGAGCCGCCCACCTCCTGATCCGCGCCGTGTTCGCGGACAGAACAATGGGTGTGACGGTGCAGGAGCGGAGCCTGCAGAAGCGACCAGAAGAGTCCGTTTCGGGGCACAATGGAGCCATGACCAATCCCCTCTCGCAGCCCGGTCGCCCAGGGCAGGGCCTGCCGACTCCGCCCTCCGGCTGGCCTATCGGTTCCTACCCCACCTACGCCGAGGCGCAGCGCGCCGTCGACTACCTCTCCGACGAAGAGTTCTCGGTGCAGGACGTGACGATCGTCGGTGTCGACCTGATGCAGGTCGAACGCGTGCTCGGCCGCCTCACCTGGCCCAAAGTCATTGGTGGAGGCATTGTTTCGGGTGCCTGGCTGGGAGTCTTCCTCGGCCTGGTCCTCGGCATCTTCAGTGAGAACATCTTCGGAGCGCTGCTCATCGGCGTCGGCGGCGGCATCATCTTCGGCCTGATCTCGGCGTCCATTCCGTACGCGGCCACCAAGGGGCAGCGAGATTTCGCGTCGAGCATGCAGTTGGTCGCGGGCCGATACGACGTCATCTGCGAGCCGCGAACCGCGGAGAAAGCACGCGACCTGCTCGCCAAACTGTCGATCTGATCACACCTGGTGGACGACCAGGCAACCGACAGGTAACGGAATAGCCCCAAATCGCCCTCTATGCCAGTGAGTTCGGTTACGTTTCTTTCGTGCACGGCAGTCCCACACAATGTGCTGCGCGAGTAACTGAACGTACGGAGGCGGAAAGTGCCGAGACATCGTGGTCGTAGGCGTGGAAAAGCAACGAGGATAGGGGTGTTGGCGGCAGCGGCTCTGGTCACGAGTCCGTTGCTCGCAGCGTGTGGTTCGTCCGACAGTTCGGTTCCGGTTCTGAGTTTCTACACTGCCGCAGACGGCGCAGAGCAGTACGCCGCTGCGGCACAGGTGTGTTCCGACGCCTCCAACGGCCGCTACCGAGTGGAGCAACGGACTCTGCCCAAGAGCGCCAACGATCAGCGGCTCCAGCTCGCGCGGCGCCTCGCCGGCAACGACAGGACGCTGGATCTGATGACACTCGACGTCGTCTGGACGGCCGAGTTCGCCGAGGCCGGATGGGCATTGCCCGTCCCGGAGGACCTGTCCGAGAAGCTGCGCGACGGTGCCACGCTCGAGGGCCCACTCGCCACGGCAGAGTGGCAGGATCAGCTGTACGCGGTGCCGCTCAACTCCAACACCCAGTTGCTCTGGTACCGCCCGGACGAGGTACCCGACGGAGTGCCGCCGCAGACGTGGGATCAGCTGATCGACGTGGCCGAGGCCAATGCGGCGGCGGGCAAGCCCGCACAGATCGGCGTTCAGGCAAAGCAGTACGAGGGCTTCATGGTCTGGTTCAACTCGCTGCTCGAGAGCGCTGGTGGTTCGGTCGTCGCCGAGGACGGAACGACGGTGACGCTGAACGACACTCCCGAGCATCGCGCCGCCACCGAGAAAGCTCTCGAGATCATCAAGCGAGTGGCCACGGCCGACGGCCGCGATCCCTCGGTCTCGCAGAGCGACGAGGCAACTGCCCGCCTCGGCATGGAATCGGGACGGATGGCATTCCAGGTCAACTACCCGTTCGTGCTGCCCGGGTTGAAGGAGAACGCCGTTGCCGGTGCCGTCTCGTTCCTCGACCTGTCGACGGTGCCCGAGGATCAGCAGGACGCACGCATCGCCGAGGTCTTCCGTAGCGCGCCGTATCCGGAGGTGAACCCGGGCGAGCCCGCGAAGGTCACCATCGGTGGCTTCAACATCGGTGTCGCGAAGACCACTCAGCACGAGGATCTCGCGTGGGAGGCCGTCGAGTGCCTCACCAACGAGGAGAACCAGCGCAACAACGCAGTCAACGGTGGTGTGCCGCCGGTGCTGAAGTCGCTGTACTCCGATCCCGAGTTCCAGGCCGTCTATCCCGCGTGGGAAGGGGTTCTCGGTTCCATCGAATCTGCGGCTGTGCGACCCGTTTCGCCTGCCTACCAGAGCATTTCGATTCTGCTGACCGATGCGCTCAACCCGCCGCAGAACATCGATCCGGTGGCCGACGTGGACAAGCTCGCAGATCTGGTCTCCAAGGCCGTCAATTCCGAAGGGTTGATTCCATGAGCGCCACCACCGAGTCACAGCCCGCATCGCAGCCTGTCGACAAGCAGGCGGCTCTGAAGAACGTCTCCGACGGCAAGAAGGCCGAACGTCGCCTGGGGCTGATGCTCATTGCACCCGCCGCCCTGCTGATGATCGCGGTCACCGGGTATCCGATCATCTACGCGTTCTGGCTCAGTCTGCAGAAGTACAACCTCGCATTCCCCGAGGATCGTGAATTCGTCGGTATCTCCAACTACGTGACCGTGCTGTCCGACGGCTACTGGTGGACCGCGTTCAGTGTGACGGCAGGCATCACGATCATCTCGGTGATCATCGAGTTCATCCTCGGCCTGGCGGTGGCTCTGGTCATGCACCGCACCATCTTCGGTCGCGGACTCGTACGCACCGTGGTGCTCATCCCGTACGGCATCGTGACCGTCGCCGCCGCGTACAGCTGGTACTACGCGTGGACCCCAGGCACGGGCTATCTCGCCAATCTGCTGCCCGACGGTAGTGCTCCGCTCACCGAGCAGTTCCCGTCGCTGGCGATCGTCGTACTGGCCGAGGTCTGGAAGACGACGCCGTTCATGGCGCTGCTTCTTCTGGCAGGCCTGGCGCTGGTGCCCGACGATCTGCTCAAGGCGGCCGAGGTCGACGGAGCGGGTGCGTGGACCAGGCTGATGCGCATCACGATTCCGTTGATGAAGCCGGCGATTCTCGTCGCGGTGCTCTTCCGCACCCTCGACGCGTTCCGCATCTTCGACAACATCTACGTCCTCACCCGCGGTAGCAACGAAACCGGATCGGTCTCGATTCTCGGTTACAACAACCTGTTCGGTGCGTTCAACCTCGGGCTCGGGTCGGCGATCAGCATTCTGATCTTCTTCTGCGTCGCGATCATCGCGTTCGTGTTCATCAAGTTGTTCGGTGCATCGGCACCGGGATCCGACGACGGAGGCCGCAAGTAATGACCACTGTTACGCCTCGCAAGAAGGTCGGTTGGACGGTCGTCAACGTCCTCGTCCTGCTCTACGCACTCGTTCCACTGCTGTGGATCATCAGCCTCTCGTTCAAGTCGACGGCCACCATCGCCGACGGCAACTTCATTCCTCGTTCGATCACTTTCGACAACTACAAGGGCATCTTCTCGACCAATCAGTTCACCTCGGCGTTGGTCAACTCGATCGGTATCGGACTGATCACCACCGTGATCGCCGTGGTGATCGGCACGATGGCCGCGTATGCCGTTGCGCGTCTGGACTTTCCGGGAAAGAAGGCTCTGGTCGGTGCAGCGCTGCTCATTGCGATGTTCCCCCAGATCTCCCTGGTGACGCCGCTGTTCGACATCTCCCGCTCGCTGGGACTGTTCGACACCTGGCCGGGGCTGATCATTCCGTACATCACCTTCGCGTTGCCGTTGGCGATCTACACCCTGTCGGCGTTCTTCCGCGAGATTCCGTGGGAGCTCGAAAAGGCAGCGAAGATGGACGGCGCGACGCCGGCACAGGCGTTCCGCAAGGTCATCGCCCCGCTGGCCGCACCCGGCATCGTCACCGCCGCCATTCTGGTGTTCATCTTCGCCTGGAACGACCTCCTGCTCGCCATCTCGTTGACGGCGACGGAACGTTCGGTCACCGTCCCGGCGGCCATCTCGCAGTTCACCGGTAGCTCTCAGTTCGAGGAGCCAACGGGATCGATCGCGGCGGCAGCAGTCGTCATCACGATCCCGATCATCATTTTCGTGCTCTTCTTCCAACGACGTATCGTGGCGGGCTTGACGTCCGGCGCAGTGAAGGGATAACCGTCATGGCCGAAATCGTTCTCGACAAAGTCACCAAGCTCTACCCCGACGGCGCGGCTGCCGTCAGCGACGTCGACATCACCATCGCCGACGGCGAGTTCATCATCCTCGTCGGCCCGTCCGGTTGCGGAAAATCCACGACGCTCAACATGATCGCCGGTCTAGAGGACATCTCGTCCGGCGAGCTGCGCATCGCGGGGGAGCGCGTCAACGAGAAGGCACCGAAGGATCGCGACATCGCGATGGTGTTCCAGTCGTACGCGCTGTATCCGCACATGACGGTGCGGCAGAACATCGCCTTCCCTCTCACGCTCGCGAAGCTCTCGAAGTCGGAGATCAACAGCAAGGTCGAAGAGGCAGCCAAGATCCTCGACCTCAGTCAGCACCTCGACCGCAAGCCGGCGAACCTCTCCGGCGGTCAGCGTCAGCGAGTTGCCATGGGCCGCGCCATCGTTCGTACCCCCAGTGCGTTCCTGATGGACGAGCCGCTGTCCAACCTCGACGCGAAGCTGCGTGTGCAGACTCGCGCCGAGATCTCGCGGTTGCAGAAGCGGCTCGGCACCACCACCGTGTACGTCACGCACGACCAGACCGAGGCCATGACCCTCGGCGATCGCGTCGTGGTGCTGCGCGGCGGATTGGTGCAGCAGATCGGTTCTCCACAGGAGCTCTACGACAAGCCGCGAAACCTGTTCGTGGGCGGCTTCATCGGATCGCCCTCGATGAACTTCGTTCCCGGACAGCTCACCGCGAACGGAGTGTCGACCGCGCTCGGTGAGATCGACATCCCGCTCGAGCGGATGGACGCGATCAAGGCCAAGAACCCGGGCCGCGAAGTGGTAGTCGGCATCCGCCCCGAGCACTTCGAGGACGCAGCCCTGATCGACGGCTACCAGAAGATGAGCGGTGCCACCTTCACCGCCACCGTCGACGTGCTCGAGTCGATGGGTAGTGACAAGTACGTGTACTTCACGCTCAAGGGTGCCCGGGTCGAATCCAGCGAGCTGCAGGAGCTCGCAGCCGACGCGGGTATCGCCGATCTCGGTGGCGCACAGGTGGTCGCCCGCCTGGCCGCCGAATCCAAGGCCGCCGAGGGTGGTCAGGTGGAACTGTGGTTCGACCCGGCGAAGATCTCGGTGTTCGACCAGGCCTCGGGTGCGAACCTGACGCTGTAGAGCGCTGCGCGCATGTGCGCGGAAACTCGTGACGGGTTCACGTGGTCGTCGCAACGAGCAGTCGTTTGTTGTACTC
>NZ_JASHKS010000069.1:0-10160 GCF_030056835.1 Rhodococcus sp. IEGM 1372
GCTCGGGATCGACGAGACCCGCCGCGGCAAGCCCCGATGGGACCGCTGCGAAACGGGCTCCTCGACTTTAACCGGAAGAGCCGCTTCATTCGGCAGGTCCATAGTCCTCTACAACCCATGTATCGCCCGACTTCGTCACCGCTACTTTCAGAAGCGTTGGGAGTTCGCTGGCCTGAGGATTCTGGACGTTTTGGGTTCTCTGGTTGGCGAACACTAAGACCGTATAGTTTTCAGCATCTACCCGGGTGACACTTGTCCCTAGCACACGACCGCTCGCCGACACTTGCGCTTGCTGCATAATTTGGGTAAGTGTTGGCTTCACCTCGTCGTACCGCTTCACCAAGGCTGGTGAGGCGTTCTCCTGGACTGATTGGAAGAATTTGTCAATTGACTGGTGATCATAGGTGAGCGACTTTTGAGCGTACTCCGAGGCGACCTCGGCGGCGTGGCCTCTCGCTGCCAACTCGTTTTCGGCACTCGTTTTCGCGTTGTTGATATCAGCGTACAGGTAGGCAAAGGCACCAGCGACCATGGCTAAGGCCACGGTGAGTGCCGGGAGAGCCCGGCGTTTGACACGGTGACCCACCGAACGGTCCCCGCGGGGGCGATAGGCCCGTCTGAGTACATTCTCGCGGAGGCCACCTTTGCCCCTGCCCGCGTGAGCGGCAATATCGGACCTATTGGTCTCTTTTGCTGTCGCTTTCGCGGGAGTCTCAGGAGTAGTGGAACCCGACGGCAATTCAGGCTGTTCGCCGGCACCGATCGTCGATGCTTGCTCTCCAAGCTCGTCATAATCGTTCTCCGGAGTCGGATTTTGCTTCATGTGGTGGACCCTTACGTTACTACTCGGTACATGTCGATGGCGTTGCAATTTGCGGGGCTCAACATCCGCTTCAGTTCTCGGGTATTACCTCGAGGGGTAGGACCGCACGACCGGGGGCTTGCTGCGGGAATGCTCGAGATAGTAGATCGCTGATCGAGGCGAAATCGATATAAGTATCGGAAATGCGCGCCGTTGATGGCTTGACTGCGCGTGTGATGGTGACGATCTCGGGCTGGAGTACCTGAATGTACCCACTGAGCTTCTCCACGAGCGTTAAGATTGGAGGCCACTTGTCATATGAACCGGTAGTGAAATTTATGAAGGCACGCTGGATTCTAGCCAGCCCATCCACGGCCGCAGGCGTCCTCACGGAGGCTGTACTTAGCACATCACCTGCATCGGCAGTAGACATCAGGCCGATTATGAACTCTGCATTGTCAGCCGCAACCCGCAACGAGCCGTCGCGGGAGACGAACTCAGCCATTCGGCGAGACATGTCGCCGATCAATTGCAGATCAGCGTCGCGGCCGTTCACCGCTTCCGCGATGGTCGTGTTCAACTGGTCGATAGAGTCCGAGTCGAGCGCGTCGGCAACCTGAGCGAGCTTGGGAAGCACCTCGGGGATAGAGGTAGAGACATGGACTAGATCCTCGGGAATGACATCTCCGTTACGATACAAATCACCATCGTCGCTCTCCGGAACGAAATTGACGTACTGTTCACCAGCGATAGAAAGGTTCTGAATGTTTAACCGGCTATTCCGAGGAATTCCCTTGTCCGAGTCGATCGACATGCGAATCTCTAATTTTCGAGCCGAGACGCCGATATGAGTGACTCGACCAACCGGAACTCCCCGTACCAAAACCGGTGATGTGTCCAATAATCCACCCGAAGCCGGAACGGAGACCATCAGGGTGTACTGAGAGTTCCAGGGCTTTACTTTTGCTATTCCAACCATGAGATATGCCCCACCTACGAGCAGGACCGCGATCAGAGCAACCACCGAGAGCGCAGATTTTCGGATCATGGCAACATTCCAATCGACCTCAGAACCATTATCACCGAGTCTGCACTATCGTATGCCATTTCGCGCCCATCAACGGAGAACTCCGACACGTTCATGCTCGGGGCACTCGCCAATGGGATAAGCTTGTCCCGCAACAGGTTTGTCGCGCTTCGGACCACTCTTTGTGAGGTGATGTCGGATGTTGATATCGACCGAATCACCGGCGTAATAGCTCCGATGCTTTGGGTCAGTCGCTCATACTCAGGATTGACGATGCGTCCGGTGCTCACTGAAAAACTCCTTAGATCCGCGATCAGCAAGGCAACTTCGACTAACGAGGTGCCGAGCCCGGAGAAGTTGCGCCCACCCTTGTCGAGCATTCGGTCGATCCCGTTGGGGTCGTTCAGCACAGTCCGCAAGGTACGGTTCGTAGATTCTAGGATGCGGTCAAGCTGGCCCGTGTTGCGAGAGACGTCCGACAGGGTGCGCAGTGTGGTGTCGTAGAGTTCTCCGAACTCACGTTCATCCTGCGGAAAAGTTGCATTCAAAGTGCTGATGGCAGTGTGAATTTTATCCAACTCACCGCCCCCCAGAATGTTGGCCATTCCGCGCATTACATCCTCGACATTGGCAGCCGGCTCAGTTCTGCTCAACGGTATCACCGCCCCAGGCGCTAGCGCGTCGCCCGCCGCGGGGGTGGTCGTGATCGGCGGCAAGATTGCTACGTAGATTTCGCCTAGGAGGGTGTCTTGCCGCAGTTCGGCGCGCGACTGCGCAGACACGACCGTCGTATCATCTATGGCAGTCTGCACGACGGCCCGGCCGGCGTCGTACTGCACGTTGGTTACTGTGCCAACCCGCGCGCCCGCCGACAGGACCTTCGCTTGAGCAGGCAGGTTCAGAGCGCTCGTGAACTCGATGTCGACGCGATAGCTGTCATCCCCTAGCCTGGGCAACGTGGGGGGATTATCGGCGTCGATTCCGCATGAGCTGAGGAAGATAATCAGTGTGAGGAGTAGGCACGGACATCCTAGTCGTACCCAATGTCTCGACAACATCAGCGAACACCCCCCAGCAAGCCGCTGATTTGTGAAGCAGAAAGTAAAGCACCCGCATTGGGACCTGCATTACCGGAACAGACGTTCTGCGCTGTCGGGGCCGCACACTGATCGACGAGACTCTGCAACGGAATTGATCGCGAGAAGACTTTGACAATGGATTTCGCGTCGGGATACTCACCGATCAAATTTGCCATCCGGACGGCGAACGTTGCGACAACATCCGGCCTGTTCGCGGCATCCGCGACAAGGGGCACAGCTGTGTCGCCGATCTCAAAGATCGGGGGGCCTAAGTCGGACGCAAATCGTGACAGGATCGGTACGAAAATATCTGCGTATTCGACCGCTCCGCCGAATTCCTCCCCGAAGGCAATAATCACCTCGATCGCGTTGACGAAATTCGCGAGTAGCGCGGACACTTCTGCGCTGTTTTTTACAGGAACCTCGGTCAACGTCGCCAAGTTCTCGACTATTCGCCTGATTTGCCCGTCTCGCCGTGCGGGATCATCAATCAAGGATGCGGAATTCCTCAGAATGCTCGACACGCTGGTCTCCGTGCCCTGCATGTTCTGCGAAATCAGCTTGAGTGACTGAACGACTGCGTCTGTATTGGCACCGTCATCCTTCAGCAGGTCATCGGATAGTCGATCGATTGAATCGAGTGTTTGGCTGATTCCCAACGGGGTTCTAGTCTTGGCGATCGGTATACAACTAGAACTGTCGTACTTTGCGCCGCCGCTATATGGCTCGGTGAACTCGACTTGCCGCTCGGTCACGATCGATGTTGATACGAGAGTGGCACCGACCTCAGCTGGCAGAACTAGGTTTTGGTCAACCTCCATGTCGACGCGTACGCTCTGAGGCGTCTCGTGGACGGCAACGACTTGGCCAACTTTTTTGCCTAGCATCGCAACGACGTTGCCCTCGTACAATCCTGATGTGTCTGTGAATTCCGCACACAGCGCTCGCGTACTGGTGCCGAACGGCGTGCTTCTTAGGATTAGCCCGATCGCCACAGCGACGAGGACGAGGACGAGGACGACCGCAGCCACTAGGCTCCATTTGCGGACTGGCCGTTTCAACATATCGCTCCCGGAGTTGGGATACACACCTGTATCATCTCACCGGTTTCCTGCGCGCTCTCGGTAGGCACGCCGAGTACGGTCTCGAGGCGTCGGGTGATCTCCTCGACCTGGTTCAGCGCATTGTAATAGTCTGGAAGTCGACCCTCGACTTTCGCCAGAAGCTCCTTGAACTCCTGTACAGAGGGCTCTATCCCTGCTTGATAGGCAACTAGCGGCCTGGTCAGCAAGGCAAATAATCTTTTAAGATAATTGAACCCACTTTGAACGTTCTGAATATCAGGGCCGAGCGTGCTGGCGAGGAAGCTTAGCTGGCTCAGAAAGTCGGCGAGATCCTCTTTGCGGTCCGCCAGGGTCAGAAGGTATTCGTCGGAAAGTTCTACTGCCTGATCGAGCTGCTGATATTGCCCCTGCAGCAGGTCCATCAGTTGACTGGTGTTCCTCAACGCATCGGGGATGTAGGTGTTTCCGTCGGAGAACCCGTCTTGCAAGAGTTCAGCGGTCTTACGCAAGTCGACGCCACTGACATCTCGGAACACCGGTGTGGTCGTTTCCAAGGTGCTTGAAATGTCATATGCCGTTGTGGTGCGTACCAGTGGGATCGGATCAACTAGTTTCGACTCGCCCATCCCAGGGTCGACGTCGAGAACACGGCCACCAATAGGGGTCGTGAGTTTGACGGATGTCGATGCCTCGGCGGTAACACGGACTCCGTTCTCGACTCTAAATTGCACGGTGATGTGCGTGCCGGTCAGTTGCACCGAACTCACTTTTCCTACGCGTGTGCCGGCGACACGCACTTGATCGCCAGGTTCCAGCCCTCCGGTGTTTCGCATCAATGCTGTGTATGTCGTTTGGTTCAGGGGGAATGCATACACCGCCACCGAGATGAGAAGACCAGTGGCCAAAACCAATGTGAAAGATACGGCGACTATCAGGTCGCGTCGCCGCCCGGGCTGGCGGCGCGGATGGGCCAATCTCGTGAGGCGCATCATTGGCACACCACCAGCCGCTGGCCGAGTAGTACCACTTCTGCCGTTGGGGGAAGTGGGCGCGCACCCGCCGAACATGCACTGCCCGATGCCTCAACGTCGCGCGTCGCTACCGAAACTGCGTCCAATAGCGGCTTGAGAAGAACTGCACCGTCGAGCATCTCCTCCCACCCGCCGTCACGTAGGAGCCGTTGGAAAATAGCGTCGTAGCTGTTGTCATAAGTTCTGTCGAGTTGCTCGCCGAGAAGCACTGCCGGTGCCAGCGATACGTTTACTTCGCGAAGCGACTCCCGCAGCCGATCGCTTACCTTGCTGAAGGCGTCGACGACCGAGCCCAGCTTGTCGATCAGCTCAACCAATTCAGTCGAGCGTCCTCGAAGCTGCTCAGAGAGCGCGCCGAGGCTACTCACAATGTTGGTGATGATCGCAGAGCGTTGCTCACCGTACTCCGTAAGATTGGCTATCTGCTCCACGACGGGTGCAATTCCGGCACCGTCACCCTGAGCGACGCGCAACAGATTGCTCTGGAGAGTATTAATCTCCCTTGCGTTCAAAGTATCAAACACCGGTTTGAAGCCGTTGAAGAGGGTCGACACATCAAACGAAGGAATTGTATTTGACACAGGGATATCCTCCACTGACATTAAGGTTGATTCTGTTCCGTGTTCGGGCACGATGAGCTCGACGTATCGCTGGCCCAGAAGATTTTGGTACCTGATGGCGGCTTGCGTTCGCTCCGTGACCCTTACGCCACCATTGAGTTGAAAGGAAACTTCGGCGAACGAACCCACGAGTTCGACCGCGGTCACGTAGCCGACCCTCACGCCCGCGAGTCGCACGCCATCTCGCTCCTTCAACCCTGACGCGTCGGTGAACACCGCGGTGTGTGAACTACTGGAACGATCCGAGCTGGGCTCAAGGATAGCCACAAGGACATACGAAAACGCAGCGATCACAGCAGCGAATACCACGATCTTAAACAGTGCGGGTCGAATTGATTTCACTAGCGAACTCCTGAGAGAGGTACCGCCACGGCTAGTGCCTGCTGAAAGACGGGAGAAGTCCGGATTATCGCCGCGACTTGCAATTGCACCCTGTCGTCGATGCGCGGAGTCGCCCTGTCGATTCGTTCGAGCAGTTCGGGAAGGGTGTCGATCGTGAGCGCTAGCCCCGAGGCCGAACGCGCCACGGGCGTCGCGAGATCAAGACCAACATCCAGCAACGAGTTCAGGGCTGGATAATTTTTGCTCAACAAGCCACCCAAACCACCAAACAGGACCGCCCCCGTATCAGTGAGGTTCCCTATCGAGCGGTCGACGTTGCTCGGCGTTCCGAAGAAGTCAGCGATATCGGCATTGACCACGAGGCCAGGTACAAACGGTTCGAGAAAGTCCGCAGCGCCCGACGAAAGATCCGCAGCGATTTTCAGGTCCTCACTCGCCGGCCGCTGCTGAACATCCCGCGTCAGCCGAGCCAACTCGAACATGACCCTCCCGGAATCGGCGACCGTTTGCGACTGGTCGACGACGAACTTGACTACAGCGTTGAACGCTGGGGTGTCCAGCGCCCCGACCAACTTGGCGATTTTTCTGACCAACGTGGACACCGACGTTTGATTCGATTGCTCCTTGCTGACGTATACGCTGCCATTTTTGGGGATACCTACGCCTCGACCGGCGTCTACAATTTCGAGCACTATGGGGCCGAGGCCGTTTGACGAGGTGTAGTTCACAGCTAAGTCGTCTCGCAGATCGAGTTTCGCGCCGACGGTGTTCGGGAAATCCAACTTGACGCTCGCTCCGTACTGTTTGTTGTCGATTGTGTCGACCGCACCCACGGTCGTTCCGAGATACTTGACCTCGGAACCGGCGCGTAACCCATCGCCGATCTCTTCGGCCTCAATCGTCACAGTCCACTGTTCTTCATATTTGCCGGCAGCGTTTCCGGCAATGAAATACGCGATCACCGCGGCAATTACGACGACCACTGACCCTCTCGCAAGTTGGCTGGTAGCCGACGGCGCGCGACCCGAAAGATCTTTATACATTGCCATTCTGACGTACTCCTACCCTGAGATTCTAACGCCGGAATCGAATCCCCACATCAGTAGCGTCAGAATCATGTCCTCCACCACAATAATAATGAGGCTCGCCCGGATCGCCCGGCCGGATGCACGGCCAACTCCCTCCGCTCCGCCCGTCGCATAATATCCCTGATAACTGTGCACAATGACGACCGATACCACGAAGACGACCACTTTAATAATCGAAAACAGAATGTCCTGAGGCACCAAGAACTGGCTAAAATAAAAATCGTACGTCCCCGTCGATTGACCGTGAACATATATGACGACAGCCTCGGCTGCCGCATACGCGAGGAGGAGAGTCATGATATACAGCGGAATGATGATGGTGACGGCAGCCAGAACGCGGGTACTGACCACAAACGGAATCGGTCGAACCGCCATTGACTCTAGGGCATCGATCTCTTCAGCAATGCGCATCGACCCTATTTCCGCAGTTAGGCGGCAGCCAGCCTGAGCGGCAAAGCCGATGCCAGCGATCATCGGCGCTAACTCGCGCGTGTTGGCGTACGAAGAAAGGAATCCGGTGAGTGACCCCATCCCCACGAGATCTAGCGATGCGTAGCCCTGAATGCCAATCGAGGCACCGACCGCGAGACCTAGAATGACCAGGACGATCGCGGTTCCGCCACCGACAACAACAGCACCCCTCCCCCAGGCAAACTCTTCAACGTAAAGCATCGTCTGGCGACGGTAAATAGACAGTGCATACCGCATACCCGCAGCGGTCTGCAACGCAAACGTGGTGACGTGACCGACCTGCTGCAAAAACTGCACAGGAGTATTCAGCGCGGCAGACAACGGACGGGTAAAGGAACTACGGTGAGTTGAAACCACTGTCTTCATAGGGTCTGTTTCTACCTTCACAGGGTCCGCCGCTATCCGATCGTTATCGGAGCGAACATCGTCGTCAGTTGCGTAATAACGAGATTAATGATGAAGCAAGTGATTACCCCCAGAACAACCGTCGCATTTACAGAGGTCGCCACGCCTTGGGGCCCGCCTTTGGTCGAGAGTCCCCGGTGACACGCGATCGCGACGACGACCAATCCGAAAATCAGCGACTTTACAATTGCAAGAATCAACTCTGTGACACTGGTGAACGACGCAAACGACGCCACATAGCTGCCTGGCGTGATGTCCTGAACGCTGACGCTGAGGGCGTACCCGGCGACCAGCCCGGTAACAATGATCAGCAAGCACAGCATCGGAGCTGTGATGAGCACCGAAACGAAGCGTGGTGCAACCATTCTGCGAATCGGATTTATCCCCATTGTCCGGAGAGCATCGATCTCCTCGCGGATCGTCCGGGCACCCAAGTCCGCCGCAATGGCTGAACCCGCAGCTCCGCCGAGAAGCAAAGCGGTGACTATCGGCGCTCCCTGCTGAATTATACCGAGACCTCCTGCGGCCCCCGCTATGGAAGTGGCACCTACTTGTTGAGTCAGACTGCCAACCTGAACCGACACGATGACACCGAACGGTACTGCCACAAGGATGGCTGGTAGCGTCGTCACGCTGATAACGAACCATGTCTGAATGACGATCTCGCGGATCGGAAGTCGACCCGTAAAAAAATCCTGAACGGTCCACCGGATCGCGGACGCAGCGAGCACCGTGGTGCTGCCGACGGTAGCAAAACTGTCAGCAACGCGCGTTAAAGCCGAGGGTGCAGAGTTCACAGGTCCCTTAATAAGCTTGATCTCATCCGGTCGTTACAGAAGGTATCAGGTACTTGAGGTTCCAGGGCCAGTACTGCGGAATCGCTCTTCTTGCGCTGCGATAGCGGGCACTCTATCGGGCGCGGGCACCTGGCAGGTCCCCGCGATAGACGATATGGAGGTCTTGGCTAGCTAGATCCATCCTGGGACGATTGGCTCGTTGTCGAGACGCTCGGGTTCGCCGACGGCATCGAGCCAACAGTGGTTGCGAGTGAATCACCCTAGGTTTGATGCCGCTTCCTTCTGAGTCAGGAAGGATGAGCACATGCCCAAGAAAATCGATCCGGAGGTCCGTGCGAGGGCCCTGCGGCTACTCGAAGCTCACGGAGCCGAGTACGCCTCGGTGACGGCCGCGGCGGAAGCGATCGCCAAGCAGGTCGGTGTCGGTCAGGAGACAGTGCGGCGGTGGGCCGTGCAAGCCCAAGTCGACCAAGGCTCCCGCGCCGGCACTACCTCGAAAGAATCGGCGGAGATCAAAAAGCTCAAGGCCGAGAACAAGCAGCTGCGCGAGGACGTCGCCATCCTCAAAGCTGCGACGACTTTCTTCGCGGGGGAACTCGACCCCCGCAACCGATGATCATCGCTTTCATAGATTCGTTGCGTGCCAACGGTTCTGCGGTCGAGTCGATCTGCCGGGTCCTGAGCGATCAGGGCTGCAAGATCGCCGCGAGAACCTACCGAGCATGGCGTTCACGCACGCCCGCTCCGCGCACCGTCGCCGACGCCCACGTCATCGACGCGGTCAGGGATCTCGTGTGGAACACCGACGCCCACGGCCGGCGGAAGATGACACCGGAAGGGTTGTACGGGAGGGTGAAGATGCGCGCACATCTGGACCGGACCGCGATCCCCGGGGTGTCCTACGGCGCGGTGGACCGCGCGATGAAGGCACTGTGCCACAACGGTATTCGGCGAGCGAAAGGAATCAGAACCACAATCCGCTCGGCGGACGGCGTGCGAGCGGGCGACCTGCTCAACCGACAGTTCCGGGCCGAGGAACCGAATCGGGTATGGGTCACCGATTTCACTTACGTCCGAACATGGGCCGGGTGGGTCTACGTGGTGTTCATCATCGACGTGTTCTCCCGGCGGATCGTCGCCTGGCATGCGTCGATGTCGAAGACTGTGGACCTGGTGACGATTCCGCTTCGGATGGCGCTGTGGCAGCGCCGCCGTGAGGGTAACCCGGTGAAGGCTGCTGAGCTGATACATCATTCGGACGCGGGCAGTCAGTACACGTCCGTGAAGCTGACCGAGAAATTAGCGCTCGAGAACATCGCCGCGTCCATCGGATCGGTCGGGGACGCCTACGACAATGCCCTCGTCGAGTCAGCGAACGGGGGACTGCCCCGAGTTCAGTTGACTCGTGGGGTTGAGTGATTCAGGCCGCGTGTG